>CAJFQR010000158.1 GCA_904419105.1 Candidatus Avimicrobium faecavium | reverse complement strand
TGTAACAGAGGGAAGCATCAAGGTAGGCGGCGTGGACATCTCCACGGTGGACCCGGAGGCATTGCTGACCGATTACTCTATGGTATTCCAGGATGTGGTGCTCTTTGACGACACGGTGATGGAGAACATCCGTCTGGGCAAGCGAGGCGCCACCGACGAGGAGGTGCGGGCCGCGGCTGAGGCCGCCAACTGCGGGGAGTTCATCTGCCGCCTGCCCCAGGGATATAATACTCCCATCGGTGAAAACGGTGCAAAACTCTCCGGCGGAGAGCGGCAGCGCATCTCCATCGCCCGGGCGCTTTTGAAGAACGCCCCCATCGTCCTGCTGGACGAGGCCACCGCCAGCCTGGATGTGGAAAACGAGACAAAGGTGCAGGGTGCGCTCTCCCGTCTGCTGGCAGGTAAGACGGTGCTGGTCATTGCTCACCGGATGCGTACTGTGGCGGGAGCCGACCACATCGTGGTGCTGGAAAACGGTCATGTGACCGAGCAGGGTACGCCTACGGAGCTGATGGAGCGCGGAGGCCTCTACCGTCGTATGGTGGAGCTCCAGAGCGAGAGCGCCCGTTGGCAACTGGGCTAATTATTTCGTTTATTCAAGTTCATTCGATTTTTCCTTCGGGAGTATAACATCCGCAAGCGTAAGGATGGCCGCTGGGAAGGCCGGTACACCGCCGGATATCACCCGGAAACCGGAAAGCGTGTCATCAAAAATGTGCTGGGCAAAACACAAGCGGAAGTTAAAGAAAAGCTTGTGAAAGCCATCGAGGATAGCAAAGCTCTCGATGTGGTTCACACCGATGAGTATACAGTAGCCGAATGGTTAAGGCTCTGGTATGAACTCTACGCAAAGCCCAATATCCGCCTCACTACGGCTGACAGTTATCGTCTGGGGATCGAAAAGCATGTGATCCCGCGAATCGGTGATATCAAACTGAAGAAGCTCACCAGTCGAGAGATCCAGAAGATGTACAAGGACCTCCAGGAGAACGGGAGACTTCGAAAATCCCAGAAGAGTAAGCAGCCGGGATTGAGCAACAGCACTGTCCGGGGCATCCACATGATGCTTCACAACGCTCTGGATCGAGCGGTGAAAGAGCGTCTGATTCTACGCAATCCCACCGAGGACTGTATCATTCCAAAGATTCAGAAACAGGAGATGAAGATCCTTCATCCAGAAGATATGAAGGCTTACCTGGAGGCGGCAGAAAAGCGCGGTGTTCTGCCCATGTTCTATCTGGAATTGGTGACCGGCCTACGCAAGGGCGAACTCACAGCATTGCTCTGGTCCGACCTGGATATGGAACACTGCACCATCTCGATCAGCAAACAGGCGGTAGGGGACAGGCACAGGGATGTGGAGGTCAGCCGCCCCAAGACGGAAAACTCGGTGCGGAAGATTTCGATTCCCCAGTCGGCGGTAGATCTCCTTATCGCTGAGCACAGAAAACACCCGGATAATCCCTGGATGTTTCCCTCGCCGAGGACCGGAGAGATGTACCACCCGGATTCCATCGCCAAACTCCATGAGAAAATTCTGGGCGACATCGGGCTGGAGCATATCCGCTTTCACGACCTGCGGCACACCTTCGCTACCATGGCGCTGCAGAATGGTGTGGATGTGAAAACAGTCTCCTCAATGCTGGGACACTACGATGCAGGGTTCACCCTGAGAACCTACACCCACGCTACCCGGCAGATGCAGGAACAGGCGGCGGAGAAGATGGGCAGCTTTATGGCGCAGGTACTGTGACGCGCCCCAAAAATGGCAGCGAAAAGCACCGGGGAGATCCTCTCCGGCGCTTTCTTATGCTTTCTTTCCCTTTCGCCGTGTGGGTCAGGGTGTGGGTCTGATCCTCAGACCCATACAAAAACCACCCCGCAAACGCCTGTTTACGGGGTGGTTTGGAGCTAGTGACGTGACTCGAACACGCGACCTGCTGATTACGAAGGGTGGCCAAACTCTCCAAATGGTGCTGAATGGGCATTTTTAGCCCTTTTCACCAGCTGTCGGAATCCTCCTTGGCTCTCCTTGCCCCACTGGTTCCATAGGGGAATTTCACCGTATGGGTCAAGGTGTGGGTCAAAAAGTCTTGCTTAGCAAGTTCATTTACATAATATTTAGCCAGCAAAGAGGATAGACATTAAACTTTCGATGTGCAGAATTTGAGTCGCATAAACAAAGAAAGTCATCTTTGTCTGGTGATTTTTGAGATTGTATTTTTGTAAAGGATCATTTATAATGACATTATAAATACTATTTTTTAATTTTAGATTTTATAAGGAGGCCTGTCTGTGGCACGGAAATCCTATTCGGAGCAGGAGCGGGAACAGATCCGAGACAAATTGCTGATTGCAGTGCTGGAGTGTATCGCTGAACGGGGACTGATTCACAGCAGTATTGATGTACTGTGTGGGAAAGCAGGGATCTCCAAGACCTTCTTTTACCGTTTTTTCTCCTCAAAAGAAGAGCTGGTTCTTCAGGCTCTGCGCTACCAACAGCCTAAACTGCTGTCCTATGCGCAGAGCCTGATGGACAATACTGACCTCTCCTGGAGAGAAAGCGTAAAAACCTTTCTGACAAACTGCTGCTATGGAGCAAAAACCGGTGTGGCGGTACTGTCCATTGAAGATGAGAAAGAAATACGCAGCTGTCTCTCTGAAGAGAATTTTCAGGCTTTCCGGCAGGATCAGATCATCTTCTATCGGAAGCTGCTTACTATTTTTGAACTTCCGATGGATGGTATTGATCCCCGGCTTTTTGGCAACATGGCTTTGGCTATGATGATGGTTTATAAGGCTATTCCGGACACGATGCCTTTTCTGTTCCCAGAGGTGGCAGAAGAAATGGTAGAGTTCCAGGTCAATGCATTGCTGGATGAGATGGAGCGAGTAAAAGAAAAAGCAATTAAGGTAGAGAAAGATGTTCAGAGATAAAATGTTGTATTCACACCCCTTTGGGTTGCAAGATGCTTTCATACATTCAAACATTTGTGGAAGCCAGACTTTTACACCTGGCTTTTGCTTCTGTGCGGTTTTTCGCACCCTGCGTTCGTCTGCCCTTGTGGCAGTGCGGCGCAGGGCATTTTTGATTGTTCAGAAAGAGGTGGGTTGATATGAATTTACCAAAACGCAACAGTGCGGACGGGCGCTGTTACTGGATGAAGCCCGAGGTACAGGAAGAACTGCAACCGCTCTTTGACCAGTGTATCCAGGATGCCATTGACGGGAGAATCACGCGGCTTGATGATTCCCACTGGCCGCCGGTAGTGGTCAGCAGTCAAGGTGCACCC
>CAJFQR010000157.1 GCA_904419105.1 Candidatus Avimicrobium faecavium | reverse complement strand
GCTTTCCGAGTTCTTCCTGCGTCAATCCCAGGGCTTTTCTTGCCGTTTTTACTTTCTCACCAAATGTCATTTCACATTACACCTCAAAACAGGAAAAATAATTTCACAAAACCTATTGACAAACGAAAACTAATTGCCTATAATAAGAATTAGAGAAACACCTCTTCCTAAATCGTATCATTTACTTCTCATCTTGTCAAGTCGCAAATGAGATGAAAAGGAAAATGGGATTCTCTCTTTCCTAAATCTCATCCTACTGCAGGGGGTGAGTGGGAACCTAAAAAAACAGAAACCTCTGGCTGTGACAGTTCGCCGCGGAGTGCCGGATCAGCCGGAGGTTCCAAAATCAAAAACAAAATCTAAAAAATAAAAAGGAGAAATGATTTATGAGTATTCTTAAAGATGGTGCAACCTATCGGTTTTCGAACCGAGCGGCTGAAAACGAAGTTAATGGCAAAGGCCGTTCTTTGAATGTCTACGGCAATAGTCCGTCGAGCGAGGCGAATGTATGCCTGTGGACTTCCGACGACGATGACATCTGCCAGCAGTGGGTCTATGAGGCTTCTGCTACTGAAGATCGTGGCTATTTGCGGTGCAAGGAACTGGGTGAAGAGGATGAGGAACTGTATCTGGATGTTTACACTGGCCCTGGAGTATCTACCGTCGTCGGCTACAATGCCCATGCCTATTCCATCAGCAATACTGCATATCTGGAGATCGAAGAGATCTCTGGAGGGTATGTACGGATCAAGTCCATGTACAATGGCCGGTATCTGACCGCCAACCAGGGCAGCAATGGTTCTTCCACTGGTAAGGATGTCAACGCTGCCGGTAATGTGTACTTCTACGGCGGCGGCCTGACTGATTTCAGCCAGGATTGGCTTCCGGTTTGTTTGGATGGCTGCGATGAGCCAGGGGTAGAGCCGGACGATATGCCAACAAAGCAGTATTTGATTCCGCCTTTCCCGGTTACTGGTGTTACAGCCGATTTTGGGACTGATTGTGAGCAGATTGAAGCGGCTCAAGAAGTTGGTTATGCCGTATGTGAAAAGTATCCCCATACTTTTCACTATGGCATTGATCTGATTGGTCGAAACACTAATAACTCTGCTGACAGAAATATTCGTAGTAGTGGCTATGGAGAGGTCGTTTTTACGCGCGACCCTGACTATCCAGAGTCCGTTGCACTTGGTCGAATTATTCTGGTAAAATATCCTAATGCCGCATATGGCTCCGGATCGTCTAAAAGGAATATTTACTTCCTTTATTGTCATTTAAACTCTATTGAGGTTAATGAAGGAGACATGGTTTATCCGGGTGATGTGATTGGCGTTTCTGGTAGCAGTGGATTTGGCACAGATCAAATTCACCTTCATCTAGAAGCCTACACTGAAGAAATTAGTATTTCTGCGAGTGAAGGTGGTAGCATAGCAGCAGTTGATCCTACCATGTATCTCTTCAATAAAACTTCAGAAAATGATAGTTTTGGTTATGGAGAAGGGACGATAGTACCTGATTGTGATGCTCCGTTTTATGGTGCAGCCTATTGCGATGGCACTAGCATTGGATGTTCACACAGTGAAAATCTGTACTTCTATAACCGTACTAAAATCCGTAATCGCGGAGATTTTGCAGATCCCACATTCTAACGAGATGTAAAATAAAAGGGGCCAATAAGGCCCCTTTTATTTTACAAAACGGAGTGAAGATATAAAATTTTCAATTTCATACTGAATACTGGTGTCTATTGCGGGAATATTTGAGGCCTGAATTCTTAAACAATAACCTTCAAGAGAAACAAAATAAAAATCGGTTTTAACAGAACTCTTTTCGCCTGTATTTTTTTCGCTGGGATAATGAATTGTATTTTTTACGCAATTTCTTCCAACTTGCACTGTAAGATCAGTAATCTCATTGACAAAAAGATTCTCTCCGGTTTCTTTACACTTTTCAAAATACGAATAGTCAGGATCTTGCATTAAATGAATTGATCCAACAGGCTGATCTGCTTGGAAAAATTGATACCCCCCATCACCATCTTTTTGAAAAGAAAAAACCTCGCTTTTGCCTTCAAAAGTGATTTCAGGTTCATTGCCTTCTGGAATAAAATCAAGGTTATTTATAGAAAAGGCTAAAAGAGTGAACTTTTGTGTTGCACTGGAACTTTCGACGAGACTGTCGCTTTTAGAAATATTATCATCAAAAGCATCTCTTTTTCCTTCTAATGATCTGCAACCGAAAAAAAGTAAACAAACCATTAAAGCAATAGAAATAAGACTTTTATACATTGTGTCACTCCTCAATCTTTATACTTTACTTAGGATTTAGTTAAAGACTACTGCGATATAGTTATGCAGCCAGTAGACAGTGCGGTTTCTCCATTTATTATTGTTTATATTGTACCACACCCATCTGAAAAGAGAAAGGAGGTGACGCCTATGGAAGAACGTACAAAGGCCATCCTGGCCACCCTCAGCGGTGCGCTGTCGGCTCTGGCGGAGGACTACGGCATGATCCTGCTGCTCGGCTGCGCCTTTATTTCGCTGGATCTGGCGACGGGCCTGGCCAAGGCCAAGATCAGCGGGCCATGAAAAACCACCATACTTAATAGCGAAGGGAGCATTAGCTTCCTGCGTTATTAAGCCGCTACACAACTTATAAATTTTATTTGATCTTCTGAAATATCTATGGTCAAATATTTGTAATATGTATCTGAGAAATCGCCAAAAAGAGAACAAGCCACACGGATTAACAAATATTCGTTTTCTATATTTATATCTTCGATAGATTCAACTTTAGTCCGAACTGTGATATTAACACCACCTGCTGGAATCCAATAGACATCTTTATCTGCCTGATAGACATCATCGGTGTTTCTGAGATATTCGATTTCTACATTGAAGTATTGTGTTATATAGTTTTCAAATTCTTCAGCCGGATACGCCCAGCCTATTGAGTATTTATCCGAATCCAACGTATATTTTTCTATCCGTTCTTCTGGTGTTGTGACAGAATTGATATGATTTCGATACCAGTCATAGTACATGTAAACTGGAATTTCTTCCGCGTTATTCCAGTCATCACAATTGATTAAACTTCCAAATATAGGAAGATATTTCAAATTAACTGTTTCTAAAAGAAGCTCTTTTTCAGATAGTCTTTCTGTCTCGGAAAATTCATCCACATTGGAGGATTGGGAAATTTCGGATTCATCAAGTGAAGATGAACTATCCCGGTCAACGCTGCATCCACTCAAC
Organism: Candidatus Avimicrobium faecavium; assembly: GCA_904419105.1. Lineage (GTDB taxonomy): Bacteria > Bacillota > Clostridia > Oscillospirales > Ruminococcaceae > Avimicrobium > Avimicrobium faecavium. The sequence goes on along the minus strand of CAJFQR010000157.1, from coordinate 303 downwards.
AGGATTCCCAAGAGCAGTGTAGTAACCAAAATCTGTTTCTTCACACGATCTCCCTCCCTTATGAGTTAACACCATTGTATCACACCCACATTGAAAAAGAAAGGAGGTGACACCTGTGGAAGAGTGTCCTAAATTAATCCCAGCAGATCCCTTGCAGACGAAGGGAAAGCAGCGTCCGCATAAAAGCCATAAAACTCTCTGTGCCATTTTCATTCCGGGGAAAAAAGCGGTCCCCCGGCATGGCGGCCGGGGGACCTCAGTTAGGAGAAAAAGAAACGATCACGAGCCTGATCCGGGACGGAT
>CAJFQR010000156.1 GCA_904419105.1 Candidatus Avimicrobium faecavium | reverse complement strand
TGGGGTTTCGGCGGTTTCTCCAGGGTGATGCGGCCAAGCTTGCCGGCACGGAATTCATCCATCAGCATGATGGCGGCACGCTCGGTGTTGACCACGCCGCCGGATTGCAGCATCCCCCTCTTACGGCCCACCAGTTCAAGCAGTTCATACCCGTCCTTCCCTTCGAGCTCCTCCTCAGTGAGACGATAGCGGGCACAGAGGAGCTTGGGGTAATCGGCAGCGATGGCCTGGAGAAAGCGCATTGCCAGATGCTCGATATCCAGGATATCATCTTTGATCGAACCGATGAAGGCCAGCCGTTCTCCAACGATCTTGTCGTCAAATTTGGGCCAGAGGACACCCGGCATATCAAGCAGCTCAACGCCTCCACCGAGGCTGACCCACTGCTTGCCCCGGGTGACACCGGGCCGATCCTCAACCTTGGCACGCTTGCTGCCGGCGAGTTTGTTGATCAGTGAGCTCTTGCCGACATTGGGGATGCCGACGATCATCATCCGCAGCAGGGACTGGGAGATGCCCCGCTCGGCGCGTCGCTGCATCTCCGCCTCCAGCACACCGCGGGCCACAGGTATGATGTCACCAAGGCCTTTGCCGCTCCTGCAGTCGGTGGGGATCGCCGGGATCCCCTGCAAGCGGTAGTGATCGCACCAGCGGGCAGTGAGGTTGGGATCGGCTACATCGCACTTATTGAGCAGGATGATCCGGGGCTTTTTACCGACCATGCGGTCGATCTCCGGGTTCCGGCTGCTCTGGGGGATCCGGGCGTCGGTAAGCTCCACCACCAGATCCACCAGCTTGAGGTTGGCAGCCATCAGGCGGCGGGTTTTGGCCATATGGCCGGGGAACCACTGTATGGACTGGGCGTCGATCATATCGTCACTTCTCCTTCTCTGGTATCGGTCCTCTCTATTTTATCCCAAACCGCCCAAAATGTCGAGACGGATTTGCCCGATCGGGCAAAATCGGATAAAAACAAAAAAGGAGCCGTAAAGCTCCTTTTTGCCGTCATGTTCGTTACTTGACTTCCTTGACCTTGGCAGCCTTGCCAACACGGTCTCTGAGGTAGTAGAGCTTCGCTCTGCGGACCTTACCTCTGCGGACGACATCAACGCTGGCAACCGCCGGGGAGTGGATCGGAAATACTCTCTCGATACCAACACCGTGGGCTACCCGGCGTACGGTAAAGGTCTCGGCGATGCCGCCGTGCTTCTTGGCGATCACAGTGCCTTCAAAGGCCTGGATACGCTCTCTGTCGCCTTCCTTGATCTTAACGCCGACACGAACGGTGTCGCCGACATTGATCTCGGGAAGATCCTTCTTCATGCAGCTCTCGGTCATGAGCTTCAAAGCGTCCATTGATACTTCCTCCTTAATATATACAAGCGTTCATTCCCGCGATGCGGCAGAGGATCGCCTGCTTTAATGTCACCGCCGGTGTGGCGGGGCATCAAACCCCGTGAAGAAATCCCTCACGGTCACAGTATGCTGTAATATAATAGCACAAGAGATGGCAAAAGGCAAGTGCTTTTTCGCAAAAATCAATCAGACGAAAATACTACAATTAAGTGCAAGAAAGGCAAACGCCGATCTTGCACTATTTTTTTACTGTTACGGAGGAGGTGACAGAACTTGATCGGAGGATACTTTAGCCCAGCAGACCGGCAGCAAATAGCCGAAATGTGGGCGGCATATCAACCCGTATCTGTAATTGCCTGCGCTCTCATGGTTGACCCCTCGACCGTCCACCGTGAATTGAAGTTAGGCAACGAAAACGGCGAACTGGACGAAAACAAACGGCTGGCCTACAACCCGGAACTGGCGCAGCTCCGTTTTCAGGAAAACCTGCGCCGCCGTGGCAGACGGAAAACCACCAAATAAACCACAAAGCAAGCCACATAAAGGAGGAACCATTCCATGACAAAGATGACCAAAAACGGAGTAAGCACTACCGCCGCACTGGGGCAGGAGCAGTTTGAAAACTTCACCCGCAAGGTAGGCCGGCAGGTTAAGCGGTACGTGCAATACGACTACCGCCATACTGACGGCGAACTGTTCAGCTGCGTGCGCCCCACCCTCGATGCCTGCCGCGCTGCACGTGACGCATGGCTGGATGCGAAAGCGGGGGCGATGGCATGAGCGATATTAAACCCATTGTGCTGAAAGCGCGATCCACAAGCGACTGCGTGGGGGTTATCCGGCTGACCCCGGATGCTGAAAAAGTGGTAAGGCGTCTGCACAGCCGCTCCCACCTGCCAATCCGTCAAATTGTGTCGGAAATCATTATACAGGCTGAACACCTGATCGATATTGACCTGTCCGAATACAGCGAGGAGGAAGATGATTTATGAAAAAATGCACCCTTAACACCGTGGCGCCCGGTACGCTGATCAGCTACCGTGAACGCCACGCAATCGTGCTGGAACACCTGCCGCAAGGCGTGTTTGTCCAGCTGGTTGATCCCATTGAAGATCGCGCCTTTGGCAAAACGAATGACTGGCGCGAAAGCGATCTGCGCCAGTATCTGAACGGCGAGTTTGCCCGCCTGCTCTGCGAGGGCAACACGGACGAACTGCTGGACACCGTAACCGACCTTACGGCAATGGACGGCACAACGGACTACGGCTCCAGCGTGGACAAGGTAACGCTGCTGACTGTTGACCAGTGCCGCAAATATCGTTACACCCGCCCCCTGCCGGACGAGTGGGAGTGGACTTCCACGCCGGCCAGCACACCGGGTGGATGGGATGAAAACAAGCGTTACGCCTACTACCTGGGCACTAATGGCGTTGTGAGCAGCTACTACTGCACCAATTCCTACGGCGCCCGCCCCGCTTTCACCCTCCCCTCCAACCTCTGCGTGGAACTGCCGCACTGCACTGGGCTTGCGGACTACACGGACGCGGAACTGCTGGAGGAGCTGCTGAAACGTCAGCAGTGTGAGAAATGACCCGGCATCAAGCCGCACGGCAGAGGCGGCTATTGCGCAGGCGGCGCCGCATCGTCACGTTGCTGCTCCTGCTTACTGCCGTACTTATTATAACCCCTGTGGCGTGTACGAGAAAAGCGGCCGCGCCGCAGACCCCTACCGCGCCGCCTGCAAGCGTTTTGCCGTCCGTGACAACCGACAGCACCGCCGCGCCTTTATCCCCCGTTCCAACGCCGGAAACGGCGCCGTGGACGGAGGAGGACGTGCTGGCGATTGCCAGAACCCTGTCCGGCGAGTGCTACGAGGACAAGACACAGGACAAGCGACTGGTTGCAGAGGTCATCGTCAACCGCGTAAGCGCAGGGCACTTTGGGGACACCGTGATCGATGTGGTCACAAGCCCGTACCAGTTTGTTGGTTACTGGAACCCCAGCCGGGAGATCAGCGAAAGCGATATGCAGATCGCAACCGAAACGCTCCGCGACTGGTACGCTAACGACTGCAACGCGCTTTCTGAATGGCTGTATTTCACGGCTGGCGACAACCGCGAAAACAATTTTAGAACCGAATATGAGGAGGAATAACCATGTTTGAAATCAACGTAACCGTCAACGCCCCGGAGCTTGCAGAGGCACTGAACAGCCTTGCTGCCGCGCTGAAAGGCGCAAAGCCTGAACCCGCCGCCAGCAAGACAGGCAAAGCGGACAAGCCCGCGCCTGTTCCCCCTGCGGACTATATGCCGCCTGCTGATACCGCACCGGCTCCCGCCACACGCGCGCCTGCCGTAACCCCGGCGCCGGCTCCTGCATCTACACCTGCACCCGTTCAGGCTCCCGTAACGCCTGCCCCTGCACCCGCGCCTGTTCCTGTGGCGCCCGCCCCCACCTACAGCCGCGATCAGATTATGAC
>CAJFQR010000155.1 GCA_904419105.1 Candidatus Avimicrobium faecavium | reverse complement strand
TGCTGCTGCTCCTCTTTTCCGGAGCGCTGGTGTATGTCTGCGGGCTGCTGGTGGAGCGCTATGCCGGGACCTGGCGCAGCAAGGCGGCGCTGATCGCGGCGGTGGCCATCAATCTCTCGCTGCTGGGCATCTTCAAGTACAGCGGTTTTTTGATGCAGAATCTCAATGCCGTCTTTGGCCTGGCGCTGCCGGAGCCGCGTTTCACACTTCCCATCGGTATCAGCTTCTACACTTTCCAGACCATCTCCTATGTGGTGGATGTCTACCGCGGAGAGGTCAAGGCTCAGAAAAGCTTTCTGCGCTTTATTATGTATGTGTCGATGTATTTCCAGCTGGTGGCGGGGCCTATCGTGCGTTATTCCGATGTGGCCTATGAGATCGACCATCGAACCACTCGTACCAGCGACATCAGCCGGGGTATTACCCGATTCTGCATCGGTCTGCTCAAAAAGGTCGCGGTGGCCAATGTGGCCGGTTCGCTGCTGGCCCCTTATATGGACGGTGACCTGACCAAGGTTACTGTGCTTGGCGCCTGGTTCGGGGCGGTGCTCTATGCGCTGCAGATCTACTATGACTTTTCCGGTTATTCCGATATGGCCATCGGCCTCGGGTGGATGTTCGGCTTCCATTTCGTTGAGAACTTCAACTACCCATACATCTCCAAAACGGTCACCGAGTTCTGGCGGCGCTGGCACATTTCGCTGAGCAGCTTCCTGCGGGATTATCTGTATATCCCCCTCGGTGGGAACCGCTCTCATCCTTGGCGCAATCTGTTCATTGTCTGGTTCGCTACCGGGTTGTGGCACGGCGCCAGCTGGAATTTCATTGTCTGGGGGCTGCTGTTCGGGGTGCTCATCACCATCGAGCGACTTGGTCTGCGGGATCTCCTTGCCAAGCTGCCGGCGGTGGTCAGCCATCTGTATATGCTGCTCATCATCGCGGTCAGCTGGGTGATCTTCTACTTTACCGATCTTGGCCGGGCTGGGCAGTATCTTGGGATTATGTTCGGCCTTTCCGGACAGGCACTTACCAACTCCCAGACGCTGCTGGCGCTGGAGAACAATATCTTCTGGCTGGTCCTTGCGCTGGTGTTCTGCATGCCGGTGGCGAAGATTATCGGCCAGCGCCTCACCGAAGCCGCTGCCGAAAAACCGGCCCGGGCGGGTGTGCTGTCCTTCGTCATTCCGATGATGAATCTTGCGATCCTTCTGGTCTGCACGGCGATGCTCAGCGGCCAGAGCTACAATCCCTTCCTTTACTACCGCTTCTAAGGGGGTGTCAATGTGGAAAAAGAACCAAAGTACGAACGGCCGAAGCCCGGTCCGCTGCTGAACATCACGCTGTTCTGTACGGCGCTCTTTTCGGTGGGAGGGCTGGCCCTTGTGATGGAAAAACCCACCTACTCGGAGTTGGAGCGCCGTGATCTGGCTGCAATGCCTGAGCTGACGTTGGATAATTATCTCTCCGGCGAGTTTTTCGCCGGTGTGAGCACCTTTTACAGCGACACCTTTCCCTTCCGGGATGCACTGGTCTCTTTCGGCAGCACGCTGGAGGAGATGCGCGGCCTGCGCCTGGACGATGCCCGTATCCACGAGGTCGCCCCGAGTCAGCCGGAACCCTCTTCCGAGCCCTCCAGTGAGGGCGGCAGTTCTTCCCAGGAGTCCAGTTCTTCGGCAGCAGAGGAGCAGCCGGCCACCGGTGAGCAGAACGGCTCGGTGTTTATCTACCAGGGGCGGGCGATGTCGATGTTCGGCGGCAGCCAAGCTATGGGCAAGTACTATGCTGATGTCATCAACGCCTATGCCGAAGCCCTTCCCGATGTGAAGGTCTACGACATCATCGTCCCGACCTCCATCGAATTCTACCTGCCGGAGCGCTACCAGGATATCTCTGCACCGGAAAAACCCAACATCGACTATATCTACTCCCAGATGAGCGACGCGGTCACCACTGTCGATGCGTACAGTGAGATCGCCCAGCACACCGACGAGTATATCTACTTCCGGACCGACCACCACTGGACCGTCACCGGGGCCTACTATGCCTATGTGGCCTTTTGCGAGGCAGCGGGCTTTACGCCCACACCCTATGACAGCTTTGAGTGGAACCGCAAGGAGCCGTTTTACGGCACCCTCTACTCTCAGACCCAGGACTCTACCCTCTACGCCAACCCGGACTATGTCGATTATCCCACTATCTCTACCCCACACCAAGCCTATATGTACCGCCCCGGGACGCCGTTTACCGCGATCCCCAGCACTGTGATGGCGGATTACGCCTCCGGTGTCAATATGTACTCGGTATTCCTGCACGGTGACCTGCCTCTCACCGAGGTGCGCACC
>CAJFQR010000154.1:2989-3646 GCA_904419105.1 Candidatus Avimicrobium faecavium | reverse complement strand
CCCGCATACAGCGTGTGCTGATGCAGGTAGCAATGGCGTTTGGCGCGTCGGTCCAGCCGTTTACAAATATGACCCCCAGCGTCAGCAGCACGGTGATAAGCAGCATCGGGCTTGTCGCCATCTGCTGGACAAAGTAGGACAGGGATACATCCATGGTCAAGTTTTCCCCCTTGACAGTCTTTCCTTATTCTGACCGGCTGAATCGGCGCCGGACAGGGCCGTCCCCCATCGGGGAACACCTACTTTTTCCATCATAGCAGAAAGTTCGACCGCTTGCAACATCGACTTAACAAAAAGGAAATAGAAATGTTCGTTTTACGCTCCAATGTAAATTCTATGTAAAAAGCACGAAAAGAAAGCATCAAATTTCCCTGCGCTTCTGCTCCATTTTTTTATTTCGGATACCCCTTGCCCGGATCGTCCCTAAGTTTCCGCTTTTTCACCGTGCGCCGGGGGAGTTTTCCACACTGTGGAAAACTCCCCTTTTCTCTTGCGCCTATTTTTCTCTCCCAAAATCGAATCCTCCGCCTATACCTACCCAAACTCCCGCATAAAATCGACCCAGCAGCGAACGATTACAGAAAAATTACAAAAAAATTTCAAAAAGGCATTGACAAGATGCCGGGGGGGGGTATAATTGCATTACAACGAAGGCAC
>CAJFQR010000154.1:0-2944 GCA_904419105.1 Candidatus Avimicrobium faecavium | reverse complement strand
AGGCACGGCCTTCCGCCGCGCCGGCTGTTGAATATCAAACATGGAGGAAAACGAAATGAACGCAAAGAAGATCACTTCTCTGGTCCTGGCCGCTGTTATGGCCGCCGGTACCACCGTCACCGCGTTCGCGGAGATCGATGTTGAAGGCAATCTGAATGCTGACAACCTCAATGCTGATCGTCCGCTCGGTTTCGGAGACACCAATGTCTATGTTGACAGAGACGGCGTTCTGGTTCAGAACCCCGATGAGTACCGCCCCGGCGATACCATCTACATCCGTCTGACCGAGTACTGGGCCGACAAGTCCAAGGGCGAGAAGGACAGCAAGATCGAGGACGAGAAGGAGCGCATGAATGTCTACGCCGACTGGAAGGTTGGAAAGGACGCCGTAGAGGATATGGATATCGTCTACGATAAGGGCAGCTTCTACACCTCTGATGAAAACACCACTCTGACCTTTAAGGTTGACGGTGTATCGTTTGAGGTTTCTGATGTAGATACCCGTACTGACATCGGTCTGCTGTATGCCATCAAGCGGGAACTGATCGAGCAGATCGGTAAGGACACCGATTTCCTGAAGGACGAACTCGCTGCTGAGTATGCTAAGTACTTCGACAGTGAAGGCTGGGTAGTGGACGGTAAGTACTATGCCGATGCCGCCGCTGCTGCAAAGGCTGCTGGTTACACAGAGACCAATGGTTATGCAATTTACAATGGCCAGGCCTTTGGGAAAGATGATCTTGTCGACTACCTTGAAGCGCGTGGCTTTGAAAAGGTAGTAGAGAAAGATAAGTACTATGTGGACATTAGTGAGTGGACTAACACAGGATATGGTAAGGTTGCTGAAACCGGGACTCCAATTAATCCTGATAGTGTTACCGCTTATGTTGGCGAAATCAATGGCGAACTTTACTATGTGAACTGTGGTAAGGTAACTGCTATTGGAAGTGTTCTCCCCATTCTGCCTTATGACATTGGTGTTGCGTATGTGAAGGGTGCCGATGCCTTTGTTAACGCCGAGGATGCTGTTGCTGAAGCCGTTAAGGACGGTGTAGCTGTTAAGGCCTCTGATGTCATGATCAATGACGCCGATGATATTGTTGTCGATAAGGAAATCGTTCGTGACGATGTTATTGATAAGGTAACCTCCGCTATTGCCAACGATGTTGTTGCCAATAAGGATTACTCTGTAGACTGGGATAACAAGTACACCTACTGGGTCAAGATTGACACCGTAGAGGACGACACCACCAAGGTGGTTGACCTGGCTGGTATCCTGTATGTTGGCCGCACCAGAAACAAGGCTGAGGACGCTGACAACGCCTTCCATCTGGATGCTCCTCTGAGCAACCGTGTCAACGACAGCACCAACTACGTCACCGTTGACGACGAGTACACCTTCAAGCCCGACAGCCGTTCCGTTGTCAAGTTCGACAAGGATGCCGACGATGTTGTTCTCTACTTCGGTGAGAACGAGGACGCCTGGTTTGAGGTAGACGCACGCGGCCAGTCTGCTCTGAACCTTGAGTTCACCTTCGACTTCAACCGCGAGATCGCCGACCTGTTCCCGAAGGCGAACATCGACTTCCTGACCTTCACCTCTGAGCCGAGCTTCAACCGCACCGGTACCCTGTACATCGTTGCCGATGCCGACAGCTTCATCTATGAGGTCACCGAGAACGGCGTTAAGGAGATTGCCAACGCCGAGTACGATGAGGATGAGGAAGCCTGGGTAATCCGCACCCGCAAACTGGCTGCCTATGCCATCTCCGACAGAGAGCTGGATACCTCCATCACTCTGGACGGCGAGAACAGCGGTTCCTCCAACACCTCTAACAATGGTGGGAAGGACAACCCGGATACCGGTCGGTAAATCGTTACACGATTTACCTCCCTGCGAGTTTTAAGCTATCGCTTAAAACATCGTGGCCTATTTAAAAGTTTCGGTCTTTGATAGGCTAAAATTCAAAACAACCCGTATATGGCCGCCAAGAGCGGCCATTTGCGGATTGTGATACAAGAAAAATTTAGGAGGATGAACAACATGAAGAAGCTGTTTGCTCTTGCTCTGGCTGCTACCATGGCCGCCGGCATGACCACAGTTGCTTTCGCTGCTCAGGATGAGGCCCGCATCGCCCGTGGCGATTTCTACAAGCTGAATTCTGACAACAGAGCCGAGAAAGTTGATGGCGCCGAAGAGTTTGAAGGCGGCACCAAGCTGGTTATCCCGATTGAAGCTGGTGTTGACGAGGACGATAACGGCGAAGTAGATGCCGATGAGTGGGGTTACCTGACCTACACCTCCGACTATGACCGCAAGGTTGTAATCGTAGATGACTGGAAGGTAGGCGAGCCTGCCGAGATCACCACCGGCTGGGTTAACTACTCCAAGATCAATGAGCTGAACACCGGTGATTCTCAGATCATGAGCGTTATTATCACTCTGCCTGAGAACGAGACTACCAAGGTCGAGGATCTGTCCGGTACTATCCGTGTAGGCCGTACTTCCAGCGCTGCCAAGAAGACCCCTGCTTTCAGATTCGGTGTGTCCTACTACTCTGACACTACCCTGAAAAAGAACCCCAACTTTGAGGGCGGCGAGCTGGCTTCCGGTCATACTGGTATCGTATCCTTTGTACAGGATGCCGGTGAGATCGACATTGACTTTGGCGATATCGCCACCTACACCGTCAATGTAGACGGCCAGGGCAAGCTGAACCTGGCCTGGAACACCGACTTCAACAAGGAGTTCGGCGCCATGTACGACTATGCCAACCTCTACTTCTTCAACTTCGAGGGTGAGCCTGTCTTCAACAAGACCGGTACCATGATGGTTTACGCTGAGCCGGATACCTTCATCTATGAGGTAACCGCCGACGGCGCCAAGGCCATTGACGAGGCTGAGTACGATGAGGACTACGAGGCCTGGATCTTTGAGACCCGT
>CAJFQR010000153.1 GCA_904419105.1 Candidatus Avimicrobium faecavium | reverse complement strand
TGAAAAAAGTAGCTGTGATCATGGGGAGTGACAGCGATCTTCCGGTTGTGGAAAAAGCCATCACCAAGCTGCGTGAGTTTGGCGTGGAGACCGAAGCCCATGTGATGAGCGCCCACCGGACTCCGGAGCAGGCAGCAGCATTTGCGCGGTCCGCTCGGGAAAACGGCTTTGGTGTGATCATCGCTGCCGCTGGCAAAGCAGCGCACCTGGCCGGTGTGCTGGCTGCCCACACAACGTTGCCGGTGATCGGTATCCCGATCAAGTCCTCGACCTTGGACGGTCTGGATGCTCTGCTTGCCACGGTGCAGATGCCTTCCGGCGTTCCGGTGGCAACCGTAGCCATCGATGGTGCGGAAAACGCCGCACTTTTGGCGATTCAGATGATGGCCATTTCCGATGAAACATTGGCAGGCAAGCTCGGGGAGATGAAGCGCAGCATGGAGGAAAAGATCCTCGCCAAGGATGCGGCCCTCGCAGAGAAGCTTGCACAGTGAGTGATAAACCCTTTACCCATTAAAAAGGCAGGTTTTTGCAGTATGGCAATTCATGAAGAATGTGGACTTTTTGGTATCTACGATGGCTCTCCGGAAGCCAATGTAGCATATAGCACTTATTACGGACTCTATGCACTGCAGCATCGTGGTCAGGAGAGTTGCGGCATCACCGTTAATGACGGCGGTGTCCTTACCTCTTACAAGGATGTCGGTCTGGTTCATGAGGTGTTCGACAACGATCGCCTCAATTCTCTCGGCAAAGGGAAAATGGCCATCGGTCATGTTCGCTACTCCGGTGATGGGGTGGCCAACCGTCTCAACGCCCAGCCGTTGTTGGTGCGCCATGTCAAGGGACCGCTGGCAGTTGGACACAACGGCGCTCTGGTCAATGGACAGGACCTGCGAGAAGAGCTGGAGGTTACCGGCGCCATTTTCCATACCACCTGCGATGCGGAGATTATCGCCTATATGATTACCCGCGCCCGTCTGGCTTCAAAGTCCATCGAAGAAGCTCTCTCCATGGCGATGGACCGTCTCAAGGGGGCCTATTCGCTGATTATCATGTCTCCCAAGAAGATCATTGCCGCGAGAGATCCACAGGGGTTCCGGCCGCTTTGTATCGGCACCATTGAAAATGGCTATGTCATTGCCTCGGAAACCTGCGCGCTGGACAGTATCGGCGCGCACTACCTGCGGGATGTGGAGCCGGGGGAAATCGTTATCCTCGATGAAAATGGCCTGCGTTCCAATCGGGATCACTGCGGGCGAAATACCGGTCTCTGCGTCTTTGAATATGTTTACACGGCCCGCCCTGATTCTGTAATTGATGGCGTCAGTGTCCATGCGTCGCGTTGCCAGGCTGGTGCAATTCTGGCAAAGGAACACCCGGTGGAGGCCGATGTGGTCATCGGCGTTCCGGATTCCGGTCTGGATGCTGCGCTGGGCTACGCCCGGGAGAGCGGAATCCCATACGGCACCGGGTTTATCAAAAACCGATATGTAGGCCGGACCTTTATCCTGCCCAGCCAGGCGGAACGGGAAGAGGCGGTCCGCATCAAGCTGAATGTCCTCAAGGCAACGGTACAGGGAAAGCGAGTCATTATGGTCGATGATTCCATCGTCCGCGGAACCACCAGCGCCAACATCGTCCGACTGCTGCGGGAAGCTGGAGCGACGGAAGTCCACATGCGTGTGGCTTCTCCGCCGTATATCAGCCCTTGCTACTTCGGCACCGACATTGATGACAAGGACAAGCTCATTGCCTGCAAAATGTCTATTGAGGATATCGGCAAACAGATTGGCGTTGATACCATCGGATATCTGAGTCTGGACGGGATCAAGCAAATCGCCGCAAACGCCGACTGCAACTGCTGTATCGGCTGCTTTACCGGCCAGTATCCCATCGAAGTCCCGAGTGTTCTGAAGAAGGATAAGTACGATTTTAAGATCGGTGAGGAGATCTGACCTTCTTGCCGGACAAAAACAGATGCCGTGATACACGGCAGAACGGAGGCTTGAAATGAGCAGTTACAGCGACAGCTACAAGGCGGCAGGTGTGGATGTCACCGCCGGATATCGAGCCGTTGAACTGATGAAAAAGCATGTGGCCCGCACGATGACCTCCGGTGTCATGGATACCATCGGCGGATTTGGCGGATTGTTTGAGCTGGATTTGGAGGGTATTGAGCGTCCGGTGCTTGTCTCCGGTACCGATGGTGTCGGTACCAAGCTCAAGCTGGCCTTTCTGATGGACCGGCATGACACGGTGGGTGTGGACTGTGTGGCTATGTGTGTCAACGATGTGGTCTGCTGTGGTGCCAAACCCTTGGTATTTTTGGACTATATCGCCCTTGGGAAAAACATTCCGGAAAAGGTTGCTGATATCGTCTCCGGCGTGGCTGAAGGATGTGTGCAGGCCGGCTGTGCCCTTTCGGGCGGTGAGACTGCCGAGATGCCCGGCTTCTATGCCGAAGACGAATATGACCTGGCCGGATTTACCGTCGGTGTCGTCGATAAGGCGAAAATCCTCGACCGGGAACGGGTCTGCTCCGGTGATGTGATCCTTGGTGTTAGTTCGTCCGGTGTTCACTCCAATGGTTTTTCGCTGGTTCGCAAAGTCTTTGACATCACCTCGAAGGAGGCTCTGGATCGTTTCTATCCGGAGATCGGATGCAGCTTGGGCGAGTGCCTGCTCACGCCAACTAAGATCTATGTCAAATCCGTCCTCTCTCTGCTTGAACAGGTCAAGGTCAAGTCCATCTCCCATATCACCGGCGGCGGCTTCTATGAAAACATTCCCCGCGCCCTCAATGACCGTGTGACCGCACATATTGACAAGGCGGCGGTGCCGGTGCTCCCGATTTTCCGCCTCATTCAGAAAGAGGGGAACATCAGTGAGCACGATATGTTCAACACCTTCAATATGGGCGTGGGTATGTGTATCATCGTTGCTCCGGACGATGCGGATCGTGCCACCGAGATCCTGCGCCTTGCCGGTGAACAGGTGACCCGGATCGGCGCAATTGTCCCACGGAAAGAAAGTGAGATCGAGATATGCTGAGGATCGCAGTTTTCGTCTCCGGCGGCGGAACGAACCTTCAGGCGCTTATCGATGCGCAGAAGGCGGGGAAGAACCCCAACGGGGAGATTGCCCTGGTACTCTCGTCCAGCAAAAAGGCTTACGCCCTTGAGCGTGCCCGCCAAAACGGCATAGCAACCGAGATACTGCCCAGACGACAGTATGCCACTGTGGACGCCTATGACGAGGCATTGCTTCAGATAATGGAACGCTATCGGATCGACCTGGTGGTGCTGGCTGGATTTATGTGTATCCTTGGCAGCAAATTCACTAAGGCCTATGACCGGCGGATCATCAATGTCCATCCGTCTTTGATTCCGTCTTTTTGCGGCGATGGATTTTATGGTATCCAT
>CAJFQR010000152.1 GCA_904419105.1 Candidatus Avimicrobium faecavium | reverse complement strand
TCACAAATTATTTACAAAAAATCTGGCGCTCGGTCACCAGCAGTGCCAGCTCTCCCCTTCAGTCTGCCCGGTTTGCGTGCGGACATACAAAAAGGGCCCCGGAACAACTCCGGGACCCTTTGGTCCAAAAATATGGGGCAGACAGCTTACTTGAGCTCGACCTTGGCGCCGGCTTCCTCGAGCTGCTTCTTGATCTCCTCGGCATCGGCCTTGGAAGCGCCCTCCTTGATGGTCTTGGGAGCGCCGTCGACCAGAGCCTTGGCCTCCTTCAGGCCCAGGCCGGTGATGTCCTTAACCAGCTTGATGACGCCCATCTTGGAAGCGCCAGCGTCAGCCAGAACGACATCGAACTCGGTCTTCTCCTCAGCGGCGGGAGCAGCCGGACCGGCAGCTACCATAACGGGAGCGGCAGCAGATACGCCGAACTCCTCCTCGATGGCCTTAACCAGCTCGTTGAGCTCGAGGACGGTGAGGGTCTTGATTTCTTCTACGAATTTTGTGATCTTCTCAGAAGCCATGGTGGGTTACCTCCTAATAAATAAAGTATAGCGGTTGGATTCGGTTTGAGACGGCGGCTGTTACGCGATCTCGGGAGCGGCCTCGCCGCTCTTCTCGGCGATGGCGTTGAGCGCAACGGCCAGGCCGCGGATGTTCCCGTTGAGGACGCTGCACAGCTGAGCCAGCAGCTGCTCCTTGCTGGGCAGCTTGGCGATGGCCTGGATGCCAGCCTGGTCGTAGATCTTACCCTCGACCATACCGGCCTTCAGGCTGAAGTTGGCGTTGGCATCCTCCGCATAGTCGTTCAGGATCTTGGCAGCGGATACCGGGTCGCTGTCGCTGATGGCGACGGCGGTGGTGCCCTCAAAGTAAGGGGTCAGATCCTCGTAGCCGGCCTCCTTGGCGGCAAAGCGCAGCATGGTGTTCTTGGCTACGAAGTAGTCCACACCGGCCTCACGAAGCTGCTTGCGCAGCTTGGTGTCATCCTCTACCGAAATGCCCTTGTAATCGACGACGACGCAGGTGACGGCGCTGTCCAGCTTGGCCTTGAGCGCGGCGACGACTTCCTGCTTCGCCTGCAAAGTTTTCTCGTTCGGCAATTCGTTCACCTCCCAAATGATCAGTACAAAAAAGCTCCCTCCAGCACCGGCTGGAAGGAGCAAAACACATCAAAACGATCTATTTCGCATCAGTCTTCCTCGGCAGGTGGGCTGGGCCCTTTATGTTGGTAAACACCTGCTGTCTTAAGAAACATGACAGCTTTTATATTATACCGGAGAAGGAGACGGCTGTCAAGGCCTTTTTTCACCGGCGGAGCAAAAAAACGCCGAGCCACCGGCTTTTTACAGCAGAAAGGTGGCGGCCGTATCCACCAGCAGCACCCCTGCGGCACAGCCGGCCACAACGGCGGCCCCCCGGTCGGTGAGAGGCGAGAGCAGCCGGCGGGTGAGCGGCCACACCAGATAGAGCAGCACCAGCCCGCCGAGCCCGAAGCGGAGGCTCGGATTCGGGGCAATGCGTCCCTGGAAGTCGAAGGCGAAACGGGTGTAGTCCCAGGCCCAGGAGCCGGTGAGGGCCTCCATTACATAGCTGCCGAGGAGCTCCACCCCGGTGGCGATGACCACGATCCCGGCAAACACCGCCACCGGGGCAAGGTTCACCGGGCCGGCGTACCAGCGCTTTTTCAGCAGTGGGCCGAGGCAGAGCAGCAGCACCACCCCGCCAAAGCCGTATATGACACAGTAGGGCCCGAACAGCACCCCGCGGTCGGAGTAGCCCCAGCGGTAGACCACCACCTCCAGGAACACCTCATACGCCCAGCCGAGCACCGAACAGGCCAGAAAGAACACTGTGAGCTCCGACAGCATCCGTCTGCGGTCGACCATATCCTATCCCTCCCTTCCCCGTCATCATACCAGCATTTGGCGGGCAGGTCAAGGGAGAGGCTTTCCGACCGGAAATTTCCTCTCCCAGCCCTTTACACCAATGGCGGCAGATGGTATACTAAAGGCGTAGGATTGTACCAATGTATTTCTACATTGTTTTTTGCAATTTGGGAGGTGCCGGTATGCGGAAGAAAAAGATCCCCCTTGTGGCTGTGATCCTGGTGGGGCTGCTGGCTGTCTACCTGGCCACCGGGGCCATCGGCGTGCGGGTGGACACGGTGCCGGCGGCCACCTACGAAATGCTGACGCACGCTGCCTCGCTGGCCCGGGCGGAAAGCCTGGAGTGGATACCGGCCGATACCGTCGAGACCCTGCCCCGAAGCGAG
>CAJFQR010000151.1:11163-37122 GCA_904419105.1 Candidatus Avimicrobium faecavium | reverse complement strand
GGCCGTGCGAAGCACTCTGCCGCCTTTGTCCTTACATACGCCAAACTCTCCTCTCATGATTTCACCTACTACCAGAATCCGTCCAACATGATAAGTGGTAAAATCAAGGCGCCGGTGTTTGAAATAGAGAATGAGAAGATTCTCAATCGCCATATTTTTGCTGTGGCGCTCAGTTCCTTCTTCGCCGCCCATCCGGAGGTCTATGCCGGCGATGATCAAACTGTGCTTTTGAATGAGGGTGGCTATGAACTCCTGAAAGCATTCTTGGACAAAAAGCCGGAAGAACTGCGTCAGCTCCTGCTTCGTTCCATTCCTGCAGCCATGCACAACCGCATGGGAATTCCCGACTTCACGTGGGTGGAGCGTCTATGCGGTGAGGATGGTGTTCTTGAGGTCGCTGTACAGGATTTCCGCGGAACAGTCACAGAGATGGAGAATGCACTGAAAAAGTGCAGAGCAAGTCATGATGATGAGGGTGCCGGAGCATGGAGCCGCAGTCTCCGCAATTTCCGCTGTGCGAAAGAAGACAAAAGCGGAAGAAAGAGCCTGATTGGATTTCTGGTTCGTAACAATGTTCTCCCCAAATACGGATTCCCTGTGGATACCGTGGAACTGATTCCTGATGTAAGCGCATACGGAAAGGATAAATCCCTCCAGTTAGCTCGGGATCTCCAAATGGCAATTGCAGAGTATGCGCCGGGAGCAGAGGTTGTAGCAGATGGAAAGATGTATGTCAGCCGATATATACGGAAAATGCCTGGGCGCAATGCCGGAAACAAATGGGAAGAGGGTTGGTACTGCCCTTCCTGCCCCCATTGTGGGCAACCGAATTTTACTCGAGAACCTGTGACCGGTAGCGGTCGGGAGTGTGTCTCCTGTCATCAGACGATCCCTCGCGTGAAATGGCAGAGGACCTTGGAACCCAGAATGGGGTTCTGCGCAGAGCCCAAGCCAAAAGATGTTCCCATGCACCGCCCGGAACATGACCATAAGACTGATGACTACTACATCGGTGATCCCCATCGGAATTTGATTCGGAAGTTGCGTTTTTCGGTCAATGGACTGGAACTACAAATCGAGTCTACATCCAATGATACCCTGGTAGTTGTAGGGCGTACCAGATACCAAGTGTGCCAGACATGCGGCTACGCAACAGAGGAAGTACTGCCAAAATCTCATGAGACCAGTCGCGGATATCCCTGCCTTAACAAAGAGGGAAAAAGCAAGGAATATCTGCTCTCTCATGATTTTAAGACGGATGTAGCTAAAATCACCTTTGAGACACCGAAGGCTGCTGATCTGAATACGATGATCTCGGTCCTCTATGCCTTGCTTGAGGGGCTCTCCCGTGAAATGGGAATCGAGCGCACAGATATAAAAGGGTGCCTTTTCCGCACAGAAGTTGGAGGAATGATACTTTATACTATCATTCTCTATGATGCTGTGGCGGGTGGTGCCGGACACGTTCGCCGAATAGTCACAGAGGATGGGATAGCATTTCAGCAGGTTCTTCGTCGAGCGTTAGAGATAGTGGATGATTGCAATTGTGACACCTCCTGCTATCAGTGCCTCCGGAACTACTACAATCAGAAGATCCATGATCAGCTCAATCGGAAAGATGCAGCTGTGTTCCTACGCCCTTGGCTCGGAAAAATGGTGCCATTGGAGGAACGCGATGAATCCTCTGGTTTTGAAACGGAACAAATACACAGGGAAAAAGTTTGACCATTTGAAAAGGGTGCCTCCATCTGAGACTCCCTTTTTGTGTCCGACTCGGATACCCAGTTAATTTTTGCACTGAAACAAGAAAAATAAAAGCATCTAAGAGCCTGTTCAGAGGTTCTTAGATGCTTTGTTTTCGCTCGATTTGGGGGAGAAAATTTACAGACTGTTAGGGTTGGAAATCGCAGGAGTTCTCGCATTCCCTATCAACAATGTGGAGCCATGAATAATCCTTTGAGTCCGGATTACATTTAATATATTCCACGCAATTACTTTTCGGTTCCCAGCCTTCAAAAGGAAGATAGATATCCGGGGATTTTGTTCCGTCTTCGTAAATCAGGTTCAGAACTTGAATATCGGTATTTTCTGTGAGCCATTCATCAACATTCACATTTTTTTCCTCTTCAAATTCTTCTTTGTATTTCTCATGGAGCTGCTCAACTAAATCCTGAATCAGTTGAGAGTGGTATTCATGCAGGGCCATGAGTTCTTTGTTTTCATAGATATAATCCTTAAGCTTCTGATTGAATCGAACCATAAGGCCATCGCATCGGATGATCTCCTTGACATCAACTGTGTTTTCCTCAAAGAGGATCTCTTGATTTTCGTGTAAATGATAAAAACTTATGCCATTTATACACTCAATTGGGATCTCTACCATCAATGCCATATCCAGCGAACATGCTCCGGAAAAAGAAATCTTTTTGCAATCTTCGAACTTCAAATACTCTTTCCAATTCATCATTGTAAACTCTCCTTTTCTTGTCACATTATCAGTCATTGAAACCGGTTGCTGCCCCGCGCTCTCCTTCGGAGCGGAACTCTGGCAGACAAAATCAGTTTACAGGATTCCGGATTCTCTAATTCAGTCCTGGCCATCAAGGCCCAGAACGGCATTTACCACCTCATCATGGCCAAGGAAATAGTCCTCGATAAGATCCCAGCGCTGATCGCTGCTCATCTCCTTGGTCAGAAAGGCCTGCATCATCAGTGTGCCGTTCAAAATATTCCTGTGCTTTCATTGTGGTTCCTCCTGTTTTGATAAACCCTATACTTGCGTTTTTGTGCTGCCGGATGATCCACGGATCCGTGCACCGCACCAAGCGCTATGGCGTGATGCCTTCCGGCGGCGAATGGGCCTTCTCGCGAACCAGGCCGCTGGATGATCTTCTTCAGGATTTTCTGGATTTTTGGGATCCGCATCTGCGCTGCATGTCAATCCGGATTTTTCACACAGCAGATGCGGGTAAATAAAAAAACCTGCAAGGCTTTTTGCCTTACAGGTCTGTATGCCAATATAGACCCAGTCCCTGAAGACTGAGTATACTATAACACATAAAATTATTTATGTCAACATCTTCTCAAATTAATTATATTATATTTAAATTTTAAAGTCAATAGGTTTTTTAAAAAAAGTTCCGGGAAAATTGCACGCTAAAAATGAAATGAAAAATTCTCCAAATACCATTTTTGAACCGCCGCCCCCTTTCTTTGTTTTCTCCCAGCCAGATTCTGACCCAAACCCTGACCCAGACCAGAGACAAACCAGCCGGGATTTCCCGGAGAAACCGGCGCCGAAAAGGATTTCCCCTCCCTCTGCACAGGCGAAAAACGGGCTAATGGAGCGGAAAAGGCAGCTCCACGGCACCTCATAACCCGAAGGTCGTTGGTTCAAGTCCAGCCTCCGCAACCATGATAAGTTGACAGATTTCGAATGGAATCTGTCAACTTTTTTATACCCAAAACCAACGAAAAGCCGCAGGATTTCCTGCGACTTTTTGCTTTATCGGTAAAGATTTCAGAAATCCTATTTTTCTATACCACTCTTTTTTAAGGAGGTCATACCGAATGAATAAAAGCGAATCCATCAAAGCCGGTCTTCGCAAGCGTTTCCAATCGGGCGAGTCAAAGCTGGCAAAGAGAAAGTGCTACGGATATAAGGCTGACGCCAACGGTGAACTGGTTATCAATCCGGAGGAAGCCGAAATTGTCAACCGTATCTTTACGCAGTACCAAAGTGGCATGAGTTTGGGAGCGATTGCCGCTGAACTGTTCAAACAGCAGATTCCCTCTCCAACCGGAAAAGCTCAATGGAGCCGGGAAGCCATCCACAAGCTGTTGTCCAATGAAAAATATACGGGCCGTGTTCTGTTGCAGAAAACAATCCGCACCGGCAGAGTGCAGGTAAAGAATGAAGGCGAAGAATGGCAATATCTGTACGAAAACGCCCATGCGGCCATCATTTCGGACGAGCTGTTTTGGAGTGTACAGAAAGTGAAAGCCAGTCGGGCAAAAATTGTCAGCTGAACAACTTTTTGCTACAATGAAGAAAACACATGGGGGAGTGATTTCGGTTGCGTATCATCACAAGAATCACCCCTCCCGGCGCAAAGAAAAAGTAGAAAGAGAAGCCTCCTCTTCGGGTAGCCGCTTATTGCCGCGTCAGTACGGAACGCCCGGAACAGGAAACCAGCCTGGACCTTCAGGTCCGATACTATACACAGCGGATCGAAAGCACTCCGGGATGGGTAAACGCCGGCGTTTTTGCAGAAAAAGCCTCCGGGCTGAGCATAAAGCGCCGCAAGGAATTTCAAAGACTTCTGGATAGCTGCCGGAACGGCGAGATCGATATGGTCCTGGTAAAATCCGTGAGCCGGTTCGGGCGGGATTCTCTGGAAATGTTCAAGATCCTCCGGGAATTTCAGGACTTGGATGTGGATGTGTTTTTCGAGGAAGAAGGAGTCCACAGCCGGGATCGTTATCTGCGGTATTATCTCACGGTCTACTGTGCCTTTGCCCAGGCGCAGAGCGAGAACGCAAGCCGGAATATCCGAAGGGGCATCGAGCACAGCTTTAAGGATGGAACATCCGGCTATGCGGAGTTTGTCTGCTTCGGATATAAGAGAGATAAGGACGGTGCGCTTTGTCCCGATGAGCCGAACGCTTCCATTGTGCGCCGGATGTTTGAGATGCGGGCCGCCGGCGCCAGCCTCGGTGCGATATCAGATTGGTTGTATCAACAGGGCGTTCCCTCCCCGCGAGGAAAAGCGCGCTGGAGCCGTGAAACCATCAAGAAGCTGCTCCAGAATGAAAAATACATCGGGAGTGTAATACTCCAGAAAACCTATGTGCAGGATTTATTTAGTCGAAAGCAATGCAAGAATATGGGTGAGAAGCAGCGGTATTTGTACCAGTACGCTCATCCCGCAATTATCAGCCAGGAACTGTTCGAAAAGTTGAACCCCGCTATCTATGCAGCAATGAATTGCAATCCGGGAGAAGCCGACGTCCCCGACGAAAAGGAAGAAGGAAACCAGCCATGACTTTTGCGGTAGAAAAAGCATTTGATATAGTTTTGGATGCATTGATTGAAAAATCCAAAGATGAGATTGATGATACTCATCAACGTAGAAGACTTTTTTCTTCAACGTCGGACAAAAACGAAACCGCATCTTTTTCATCATAGCATCCCTCCTTTCGCAAAAAAAGTGCCGTCCTTGTTTCCAAGAACGGCACTGAGGCACTGATATTTATTCTGACTTGGGAAGAGTCTAGGGCAGGTATTGCGACGGCAATACCTGCCTTTTCATATGCATATGCGCTTTTGCAAAGGCCATGGAGTCGACCACACCAATATCGGATGCCTTTGTCCGATGAAACACTGGACTCAGTTGATACAAATTACTCATCATAAAAACTTACCAGTAGATGTCCCTCGGGGCAGTGCTGATAGGCAGACTATAGGTAAAAGGCTGGCCGGAGAGGGTCATGTGGACGGCGCAGCTCAGGGCGGACTCCGCAGCCAGAGGCTGGGGCAGGGAGGCGGTGGCCACGGTGATGTAGGTGTATCTCGTCAGAAGCACATCTGGATTGTCCGAGGTGGAGTACTGGGATTCCTCGCGCACCTGGCTCAGGGCATAGGCCTCCGGCGGCAGGGGCTCCCCGTCCACATAGACGGTGACGCTTAGGGTGTCGCCCTCGGCCTGCTCCGGCGCGACGGGCACCACCTGTGGGAAGTCCTCCCCGTCGTCCCACCAGACCTTCATCGTCACGGTGTTGGTTGTTTCATCATACTCTCCCCGCAGCTGGGGGCATCGGCCCAAGTCGGCAGCGGTGTAGGTCTCCGTTTCCCCATTTACCCGTTCCACCGTCAGACGCATCTCAAAGGTGGGGTAGGTGTCCGCCCCCGCCTCTGCCCAGTAGTCGTCGAAATCCGGGGGATAAACCACATAGAAAGCGGTATACAGCCCGGCATCGATGTCCGCCCGGGGGATGCCCTCACCGAAAGTATCCTCATAAAAAGGACGCTGGGTGATGGTGTCAAACTGGGTGACCTTGGCCGAGGCAATGGTCTCTGGCTCCGGGAAGGTCACCTGCAAAAAACCCTCGGATCCGTTCATCATGGCCGAGAAAAAAGTGATGGGTTCCGGCGTCTGGACTGGGCCGGGGCTTTCCTCTCCGCCCGGAGGCGTGGTCTCCGGCGGCACCGTGGGGAGCGGGTCCCCGGCTGACGTCGGCGGCTCGGGAGAGGGGAGCTCCGCTGCCGGGACGGCGGCCGCTACTGTCAACAGAAGGGCCATGGCGACGGAGGCCAGTATCCGCCAGCCCCGCCGGCGCTCCCGATTCCGGGGCGCACCCCTGCCGCCGCCCTGAAACTCCGGGGGAAGCGGGGCCGCCTCCGCCCCGGGGCGGGGCTCCTCCGGGACGCCAGGCTCCCAGGGCAGGATGAACTCCGGGGGAAGTTTCCATTCCTTTGGCGGTGCGCTCCGCTCCATCGGCGGCGCGTTCCGCAGATTCTGCCCGCCCATGGCTCACATAGAGTGGACGTCCAGCTGGGGGAAGGGGCACTCCACACCCAGCTGGCGCAGGCCCAAGAGCAGATCCCGATTGAGGATCCGCGCACCGCCATAGATGTCCTTTTCTTTCACGTCCACGCAGAAACGCAGCACCACGGCGCTGTCAGCCAGCTGCTGCACCCCCAGGTAGACCGGCGTGTCCAACATGACGTCCGCACGCTTCTGCCGGATCTCCTCCAGCAGGGACGGGAATTTCTCCTCCAGTGCCTCCAGATCACAGGTATAGGGGATGGAGATGTCGCAAAAGGACTTGGACACGTGGTCGGAACGGTTGAGGATGTTCCGCATATCCGCATTGTTTACAATCTTGATGTTCTCGCTGCCGTCGGTGATAGAGGTGGTGCGGATGCCGATGTCCGTCACCACGCCCCGGAAGCCGTCCACCTCTATGATGTCCCCCACATTGTACTGGCTATCAAAGAGGATGAACACGCCCGTGACCAGGTCGGCGATGATGCTGTCGGCGGCAAAGCCGACGATTAAGGCCAAAACACCCAGGCTGGCCACAATAGCCAGAATATTCACACCCAGGAGGTGTAGACCCCAGCAGAGGATGACAATGGCTGCGGCATAGCGCAGGAGGCTACGGGTGATGGAGAGGATGGACCGGGCCCGGTGGGTCCTGGGCTTGCAGAGGGTCAAGAAGAACTCCGCCACCCACTCCGCCAGCAGCACCCCTGCCGCCATGGCCGCCAGACGCAGGATAGCCCTCAGGCTGAGGGTCCAGTCGGCGGTCAGGGCCGCCGTTTTCATGGCACCAGTGGCAAAGCCGGCGGTCAGGGCCACTGCCAGGATGACCGCCAGAATCAGGAACTTAATAATGCTTTGTTTTTCTTTCATCGTTTGTTTCCTTCCTTTCTGACAATGCTGTGTGCTTGTGTGGGACGGCCCCGATGGATGGTCAGGCGGAGTGACCAGCAGTCGCTGGTGATCTGGACCACGCTGCTGTGTATCAAAAGCTCGTTTTCCAGATACCGTACGATCCGCCACGGCGGTTATGGCTCACTCTTTTCCCTGTTTGGACAAGCCCTCGCAGGGCTGCAGCAGGGTGACCTTCAGCTCGGTACCCATCTCCTGCTCCTCAGCAGAGATGGAAAAGGTGCTGGGATTACCGTATCACAATATGGAAATTTTGTCAAATTAGTTGATTCCAAGAGAAGTCGCAGCTTGTTGTGACCGAGAAGATATAAAAACCGAGCCGCCGCTCGATAAAACTATCAAATCAGGCAAATATCTTTTTTGTTAACTCATACCACTAAAAAAACGATGAAACCGTGGTTTCATCGTTTTTTCTTTTTGTCCGGAATCGCTCCTGACCCATATTCTGACCCAGATGCGGAAAGGTTCGGAACAATTCAGAAAGCGCCCGAGAGGATATTCCCCATCACATCGGCTGCCTGCCGCTGGGCAATGGTGGTCACATGGGCGTAGGTGTCCAGGGTGAAGCCGGCGCTGTAATGCCCCAGCATACCCGAGACGGTCTTAATGTCCACCCCGTTCTGCAGCGCCAGGGTGGCAAAGGTATGCCGCAGGTCGTGAAACCGGACCTTCGGCAGTCCCGCCCGTTTCAGCACCCGATGGAGCATATGCAGTACACTGTCCGGGGAGATGGGGCCGCCGGTGGGCGAGGGGAACACATAGGTTCCGCCCACCTTTCCTTTCTGCTGCCGGAGGATTTCCACGGCGTCCGCCCCGATGGAGAGGGTGCGGTAGGAATTTTTTGTTTTCAGCGGTGCTTCCACCACCTGCCCGTTGATCCGCACGACCTGCCGCCGCACCGTGATTGTCTGCTGTTCCAGGTCGATATCCTCCCAGTGCAGACCCAGCAGTTCCCCTCTCCGCAGCCCGGTGGCCAGCTCCAGGTAGTAGAGTTCAAACACACCGCTGGCTTTCGCTTCCCGGAAGAAGGTCTCCAGTTGGTCGGCCGTAAGGGTCTGCATCTCCCGGTGTTCCAGTCTGGGCAGGGAACAGCCCTCGGCGGGATTGGACGGGATCAGCTTCTGCTGCACCGCCAGCTTCAGAGCAGAGGAGATCACCTGATGGAGATTCCGCACTGTCTTGGGGCTGAGACCCCGGGGCTGTTTCTTTGACTCGATCCGCTCTACCCTGCCCCCGTCCAGCATCTTCTTGTAGAATCCCTGGAGATCCAGGGTGGTCAGCTTGTGCAGCGCAATGTCCCCGATGTTGGGCCGGATGTGATTGTCCAGATAGCCCCGGTAGGTGGCATGGGAGGAGGGGCGCACCTTCACCTGTGCTACGTTTTCGAACCAGACCTCCATCCACTGGCCCAGGGTATACTTTCCCGCCCGGGCCATATCCACTCCCTTGCTTCTTTCGATGGCTTCGGTCAGCTTTTCCTTCACCTCTGCCTGGGTTTTGCCCAGGACGTTCTTGTAGATGGGTTTCCCGGTCTCCGGGTTCCGTCCGGCGGTGTACCGTCCCTCCCAGCGACCGTCAGAGCGTTTGCGGATGCTGCCCTCGCCGTTGGCACGCTTCTTTGCCATTCCGATTCCCCCTTTCTTTGTTTATGCGGCGCAGATTCTGACGGACTGAGTCTATCTTCTTCTGCCAACTACACAACATACCGGCAAAGCGGGAGAATATCCAGGCCGTTGTGGCAGAATTATCGGAATGTTATCATTTGCGTGACCGGAAAAGCCGGGAAGCGTCCGGCGAAACGCCTTTCCAACGGAGAAAATCGTGACTTCCAGAGGAAAAAGCGTCATCTGGCTATGGGCCATGAGAGAACAGCGCCATTTGCAACCCCGGGAAAACCGCCCGCACTGCGGGTGGAAGTGGCCGGCCTGGCGCATAAAGCGCCAGGTCTTTCTCCTGCTTCGTTTCGCTCCTCTGTGTTGCCCGCGCTTTCCCAGGGAAATCCGGTTTTTGAGCGTTCCAGGGAACCCATCTGATTCGGCTGATTTTGTACAGGGGATTTCTGCCTCCCCGAACGCCCCCAAAAGTGTCCCAAGGAAGGCCTGAGATCGGGCAGGGGGTTGTTTCCTTACCCCAGCTGCGAAAGCCGCACACAGTCCCACACAGGCGGTCATGTATGGCATTCCTGCTTGGAATTTCGCAGCAGTTTTTTCTCTCTGTGCTTCCTGGATTCGGTGGAGCTGAAGAACAGATTTTGTTTCACGTTTGATCGTTCTTAGTGATGATTTTAAAATCAGACCAACACCTTTCTTCTCTTCGACTGTAGAAAAAAGACATACACACCATTCCCAGTCAGCACAGCACGGTCCGATTCGGTCCTGCGCATGTAATCCCGTTTGGTATGTATGCCTGTATATGCTTCTAAGACTGTGACAACTGAAATCTATAGATCAAACAAGCTGGTCTGTTCATACTGATCCGGCTCTTCCTTATTTTCTGATAAGATCAATTCAGGAATAGAGCCGTCCCAATCTGTGGAAATTGGAAACGCCCCTTTTTGAATCAGTGCCTGGTTTCCTGGATATGAATGATCCCAGCACAGAGTAGGACACCAGTTTTTCTTCAAATTTTCCACTGCTCCTGCCCATGTTCCGCCTTTGTTCAGATCAGTCCGGACCACTACGGTTGCTTCGGACTGTGCATAGATATATCGGTTCCGCATCATTGCAAATCCCACATGAAACGCCGCATCCGGCTTGGCAACAGACATCAGCAGCAGTTTTCCATCCTGGATATATCGCACTATATCACTTTTTCTCAGTTTTTTCAGCATGGAGTCCGACAGATATTCGATTACATTTGCCCCGTTCATCAAGGCCTGAGTTCCAGAAATCGTATCAATTCCCTTCGCCCCACCGGATACAACGCCATATCCCAAAGATGTGGTTCTGTCAACTGCCTCCTTTGCAAAACTGCTGTCCTCTTCCGAGACAGTACGCGCTCCCACATAGCCGATATACGCATCTTGCAGCAACGATAAATCGCCTGCACAATAAAATATAGGTGGACAGCCGTTGGAAAGTTTCTTTTTGAGCTTTTGCGGATAACAGGAATCCGCTCTTGTAACCGCCTCTATCCCCATATTCCGGTATTCGGACAAGGCAAAACTCAAACTTGCATTGCGATCCAACAGTTTTTGTATTCTTTCAATCTCCTCAGGTGAGCTTTTCAGATAGGTTTTGAAATCATCTGCCGTAAAATCAAAGAGATCCCGGGGAGCTTTTCCCATTTTATAAAGATCTGCAGCAAGCTGACTGTACTCTTTGGGTTCAAGGGGGAATATCCCATCTCCTGCACTTATATGACTGCACAGGGTAAGAATTGCGTTGGAATTCTGATTCATTCTCAATCTCCTCGTTTACTGCTGTCTGCCAATGCGAATGGATAGACTTTCTCCGCTCCTGCTTTCATGAGATTGTATCCACAAACAGTCAGTGTCCATTTGGAATCTACGACATCATCAATCAACAGTATCCGTTTGGGAAGCTGTATATTTTTCTTTACAGAAAAAGAGGTATACGCATTGGCACACTGATGTGCGCTGTTTTCCATCGTTTTTTGTGGTTCCGCATCTGCCTTTTCCAGAGCATCTACCATTTCCAGTTTAAGAGACCGGGCCAGGCGCTCTGCAAAATCCCTGACAGTATCACTCCTGAGCGAGGGAACAAAGCACAGTGCTTCAATCTGATTGTCTTTTACAAACGGCTTCAGCAGCTCTGTACTTTTCCCAACAAGCTCCTCGCAGAAACGCCTCTCTTTGGAATATTTCCCTTCCTTTACCAATTCCCCGTATCCGGGATCGCCATATTTGGAAAGACAAATTCCCGGCTCGTTTATAAATTCTATTTTTGTCTGTCTGGTTACACGGGAAGAAGCCCATTGTTTTCTGGGCTCAATAGGAATTACCAGTTTATTGAGATAGGCTTCTGCTTTATGGATAGTCTGCGGGGATACATCAGTTGGAAACAGGTTATGTCCCATACAATTGGCGCAATGTCCACAGTCATTTGCCTGGGGATCGTCAAGACAGGAAACGATGAACCGACTGAGGCACTCCTTTGTCTGGGTGAGCTCTTCCATCTGCTTCATCTCTTTTTTTCGCATCTCCCTGATGGCATCATATCGCTCTCCCTCATAGACAAACCGCTTGGGCGTAATGTAGTACTTACTCTGTTCTTTTCTGATAAACCCATCATTCTGGAGAAAAGCCAGCGCTTTTTCAATCCGGGATTTGCGGATATTCAGTTCAGAAATAAGACGTCCCTGGCCCACCCCATCAAATTTGGAAAGCAGTTCTACAATCCCTCTTGTCTCCTGTTCTGTTGGAAAAGCTGTATTGATAAAATAATTTAGAATATCTTTATCTTCTTTTCCATGCATCAGAAAAATATATGCCCTGTCAATATTGCGTCCTGCCCGCCCGATCTGCTGGTAGTAGGAAACAATGTTGGAGGGCATCTGATAATGGATTACAAAAGAAATATCATCTTTATCATATCCCATTCCAAGTTTGATAGTAGCAACAATCACCTTGAGTTTATTCTGGCTGAACCGTTCTTCTATATCCCGGTTGAGTTCTTCTCCATCCATGCCATCCCGGGAATAGTATGCTTCTGCTGAAATGCCATTGTTTTTCAGAAAATCAGCCAGATAATCACAATCCCGCTGAGTCAGGCAATAGATGATTCCGCTTCCGGGAAGTTTGGGGACTGTTTCCAGAATCCAGGCATAACGCTCGGTCTTGCTGGGCTGATTTACCACCTGAATATAAAGAGAATCTCTGGTCAATGGACCTCTGGAAACGAAGACATCTTCTCCGAGCTGGGTCTGAAGATCCGCGATTACACGGTCGTTGGCAGTAGCGGTTGTTGCCAATACCGGAACATTTTCAGGCAGCTGACGTACGATTTTTCTGAGGTTTCCATATTCAAGTCGAAAATCGTGTCCCCAATCAGAAATACAATGCGCTTCATCAATTACAAAAAGGCCAATCCGGATATTGGGAAGCCGTTGCTGCACATCTGCGCTGAACAAAGTTTCCGGTGTAACAAGAAGCAGATCAACCTCATCATGTTCCAACGCAGCTAGGATTTCTTCTCTCCGTTCCTTGACCGTACTGTTGAGAATCTCGCAGGTAAGCCCAAGCCTGTCCGCTGCTTCAAGCTGATTCTTCATTAAAACGAGCAACGGACTGACAACCATGGTAACACCGCGGTTCTCTTCCCGTAAGAGCTTTGTGCATATAAAATATACCAGACTCTTTCCCCAGCCGGTGCGCTGTACAACTAAAGTTCTTTTTCGTGTCATAGTCGCTTCAATGGCTTCGTACTGTCCATCACGGAATGCAGCACTTTCTCCATAAAAAGCTTTGAGTATGCCGGTTGCTCTCTGGTGGATTTCTGGACACGCATCGCTTTTGTTCATGACTTTTCCTCCCTTGAAGCATTCGGTTTTTTAATTTCATCATAGAGGCAACTTATTTGAAAGTCAAGATAGAAAGCCTTCATTCCAGCTTACTATCGTCAGCCAGAATTGTTTATACAGATTCTGACCCAAACCCTGACCCATACGGGAATCAGAGTCCATGGAACCAGTGGAACAAACAGGGCCAGAGAGCGTGGCTTTCCGAGCCCACAGGGCCGGAAATCAGCCAGAATGTCTCTCCACCGCATGCAAACCGCACCTCATAACCCGAAGGTCGTTGGTTCAAGTCCAGCTCCCGCAACCACCAGACTGAGTCTGGACGCAGTTTGCGTTCGGACTCTTTTCTTTTTGTCTGGACAGGGTGCTCGCGCCGGAAGCAGCATCTAAAGTGACCACCCTTTCCACCAAGGAAAGTTCGGATGTCTATGCATCCGGACTTTTTCTTCTGCCCGGAATGTCATTTCCCTTTTGGAAAAGCCGATGGATCGCGTATCCACCGGCTTTTTTCTGCTTCTGCGGCAGGAGACCCGAACTCCTTTCATACCGGTACCCAAATGTATAAAATACTTCGCGTAATCTTGCACAACAGGCCCGGAAACTCGTTGTCCATCTTCGCCAAAAATCGCATCGAATCTCTTCCCAGAGCAAAGAAGCGTATCGCATTGCATTAATAGTGTGATATAATAAAACGCAATAGGACAGATGATCGGATCTGTTGCTGCAGAGGTGATGCAGGATGGAGCAGGATGTACGGCATTTGACGGGGCTTTTGGCGGGCAAATCCGACCCGGAAGAGAGCGGCCTGTGGCTTCCGCTGTGGATGCATGCCAGGGATACGGCCTATGTGTTTTGCCGGCTGGTGCAGAATTGGATCTCCCAGTCGATCCGGGATGCGATCGGTCTGGAGAACGAGGTCCTGATGCAGGTCGCCTATTTTCTCGGCCTGGTCCACGACATCGGCAAGGCGACCTCGCTTTTTCAAAAGCAGATCCTGCTGCAGATCCCGGAGGCGTATGAGCGGCTCAACGCGGTGCTGCCCTTCCCGGCGGAGTATCGATCTGGGCGAGAGACCCGGCACGCGTGCGCCAGTGAGGCCATTCTCCTGGAGCTGGGCTGTCCGGCGGGGATCGCATCGATCGCGGGGGCGCACCACGGAAAGCCCCAGAGAGAGAATGATGTGACTGCTCAGTTGGAGAACTACGGGTCAAACTACTGGGGGAAAGGACAGAAAGGCCAGTGGCAAGCCATCTGGAAGGAATTGTACCGGCAGGCGCTGGCGGAAAGCGGCTTTGACGATGCCGGCCAGCTGCCGGAGCTGACCCTTCCCGCGCAGCTGCTGCTCACCGGCCTGCTGACGATGGCCGACTGGATCGCCAGCAACAGCCGGTATTTCCCGCTTGTGCCGGTGGAGGGGACGGGATACGAACGGCTCTACCCGGCCCGCCTGGAATGGGCATGGCAGGCGCTGTCCCTGCCGGATATGTGGGATGCCTCCGGGGCGGAGATGGACGAGAAGGGGTTCCGGGAGCGCTTTGGCTTTGCCCCCAACGCGATCCAGCGGGCGGTGCTCGAAGTGGCGTCCTCGGCTTCTGCGCCGGGTATCCTGATCCTGGAGGCACAGATGGGCGTGGGAAAGACGGAGGCGGCGCTGGCCGCAGCGGAGGTCTTTGCGCAGCGGTTTCACGAAGGCGGGATGTTTTTCGGC
This sequence comes from Candidatus Avimicrobium faecavium, assembly GCA_904419105.1. GTDB lineage: Bacteria > Bacillota > Clostridia > Oscillospirales > Ruminococcaceae > Avimicrobium > Avimicrobium faecavium. Next base: position 22,479 of record CAJFQR010000151.1, on the reverse strand, counting down.
CTGCCCACACAGGCGACCGCAAACGGGCTCTTTGACCGGCTGAAGCGGTGGGCGGAGACGCAGTCCCGGGAGGTGGAACACTCCATCCGGCTGGCCCACGGCGCGGCCGAACTGAACGAAAAGTACCGGCAGCTGATCCCGGGCCAGGCGGTCACCGAGGAGGATGCGCAGGCGGGCGGCGTGGTGGTCCACCCCTGGTTCCAGGGGCGCAAGCAGGCGCTTTTGGCGGATTTTGTCCTCGGCACGGTGGATCAGCTGCTGCTGGCCGCTCTGAAGCAAAAGCATGTGATGCTGCGGCATCTGGGCCTGTCCGGCAAGGTCGTTGTGGTGGACGAATGCCATGCCTACGATGCGTATATGAACCGCTATCTGGACCGGGCTCTGGCCTGGCTGGGCTGCTACCATGTCCCGGTCATCCTGCTGTCTGCCACGCTGCCCGCCAAACGGCGCAGCGAACTGGTCCGGGCGTATCTCGGCGCCGCTGCACAGGGTGATTGGCAGCAGAGCCGGGGGTACCCGCTGCTCACCTGGACCGACGGCGGGCAGGTGCACCAGCGGACGGTGCCCCTTATGCAGGAACAGCATACCGTACGGTGTCTTTCCGTACAGGAGGAGGCGCTGCCGGACCTGCTGCGGGAGCGTCTGCGTCAGGGCGGCTGTGCCGGCGTCATCGTCAATACGGTCAAAAAAGCACAGGCTCTGGCGGAGATGCTGCGCCGTGCCCTGCCGGAGCACACGGTTTTGCTGTTCCACGCACAGTTTTTGATGCCGGACCGTGCAGCGCGGGAGCAGGAGCTGCTCCGCCGGCTGGGCAAACGCTCCACCTCTTCGCAGCGGGACCGGCTGATCGTGGTCGGTACACAGGTGCTGGAGCAGTCGCTGGACATAGATTTTGACTTTCTGGTGACCGAGCTGTGTCCGATGGACCTACTGCTCCAGCGGATCGGCCGGCTGCACCGCCATTCGCGTCCTGACCGGCCCGGCCCCCTGCGGGAAGCGGTCTGTGCGGTGCTGGACCGGGCGGATCACACCTTTGACCCGGGCAGCCTTGCCGTATACGGCCAGTGGCTGCTGTGGCGCACCCGGGAGCTGCTGCCCGGGGAGATCCGGCTGCCGGGGGATATCCCGCGGCTGGTCCAGGATACCTACGGATGGGAAACGCAGGAGTGCCTGGCCCTGGATGCAGAGAGCGAAAAGGCAAAGGCCGAATACGACCGGGAGCAGGAAAAGAAGCAAAACAAAGCGGGAAATTATGCGATTCTGTCTCCGGCGGAAAGCCTTGATAGACAAACACTGGACGATTGGATAGACGAGGAGAACATCAAGACCGATGCGATGGCCCGGGCCGCTGTCCGGGATGGAGACCCCTCCATCGATGTGCTGCTGATGCTCCAAAGGGAAGATGGAGAGATCCATTTTCTCCCCTGGCAGGAGGCGGGCAGGGTGGTGGCGGCGGATGAGCCGCCCTGCGGGGAGGACAGCCTGAAGATCGCCCGCCAGCGGCTGCGGCTGCCCACCTATTTCAGCCGCCGGTGGAGCGCGGATATCGTGATCCGGGAACTGGAGGAGCAGAACCGGAGGCTCCTGCCGCAGTGGCAGCAGGCCCCGATGTTAAAGGGTGAGCTGGTCCTTTTGCTGGACGAGACTCTGACGGCCCGCCTGGCCGGCACCGTTTTGCAGTACAGCCAGGAGGATGGTCTGATCTTCTGGAAGGAGGAGACCGATGAAGGAAATGGAATTTAACCTGTTGGAGGAACCCTGGATCCGGGTGCTGTGCAGGGACTGCACGGTGCAGGAGGTATCCCTGACCCAGGCTCTGCTGCAGGCGCACGAGTACACAGACCTCGCTGGGGAGCTGCCCACACAGGATGCAGCGGTCCTGCGGCTGATGCTGGCGGTGCTACACGCTGTGTTCAGCCGGGTGGACGCCGAGGGAGACCCCGTGGAGATCACCAATGCGACCACCGCCGTCCGGCAGTGGAAAAGCCTCTGGCAGCTGGGGCACCTGCCGGAACGCCCGATCCGGGAGTATCTGGAGACCTGGCACGACCGCTTCTGGCTGTTCCACCCGAGCCGCCCGTTTTGGCAGGTGCCGGAGGCGAAGATCGGCACCGAGTATTCGTCCGCGAAACTGAACGGCGAACTGTCGGAAAGCGGAAATAAACTGCGGCTTTTTCCGGCCTATGCGGGAATGGGAAAAACGGAACTGTCGTATGCACAGGCCGCCAGATGGCTTTTGTACCTGAATGGGTTTGACGACACATCGGCAAAACCCAAGGGAAAGGGGCTGCCGTCTCCGGGAGCGGGCTGGCTGGGGAAATTGGGCCTGATCCAAGCCGTCGGCAACAACCTGTTTGAGACACTTTTGCTGAACTTTACCCTGCTGCGGGACGGTGAATCTGCGTGGGGAGCTGAAAGGCCGATCTGGGAACTGGACGCTCCGCGCAGCGAAGAACGGACGGAGATCAGCCAGCCGGACAATCCGGCAGAACTTTTAACGCTTCAATCCCGGCGGCTGCTGCTGCATCGAGAGGGAGATGTCGTGACGGGATATACCCTGTTGGGCGGCGATTTCTTTGATCGAACAGGGGCGTTTTGCGAGCAGATGACCGTGTGGCGCCCCGTTCAGGAGACGAAAAATTCCCCCGTTGTCTTTGTGCCCAGAAGGCACGACCCGGCCCGCCAGTTTTGGCGTGAATTTCCCGCCGTGTTTGACGGGCATGCGGACGGGACGCTTCCGGCCCATACGCCGGGCATCGTGCGTTGGGTAGGGCTGCTGCAGCGGCCCAGCCAGCAGTGCCTGAGCAACAAAATGCTGGTCCGCTTCCGGATCACGGCGGTGGGATATGGCGATAAGGACTTTTTCGTGACGGACACCTTCAGCGATGAACTGTCCTTCCACATCTCCCTTCTGGACGAGCTGGGAAGAAAATTGCGTGCCTATGTCACCGATGAGATCAAACGAATCGAGCAGCTTGCCAATGCGGTTGGGAATCTTTCAAAGGAGCTTGCCGCCGCGGCGGGCTCCCGTTCGGACGCGGCGCAAAGCGTCAGGGAGCAGTTTTACTTTCTGATCGACCAGCCGTTTCGCCGGTGGCTGCTCACCATCGACCCGGACTGGGAGGAGGACGAGATCGAGGAAAGCCTCGATGCCTGGGAGGGCCAGGCACAGCGGATTGCAAGGGAACTGGGGCGCCGGCTGGTCGATGCAGCAGGGCCGGCCGCCTTTGCCGGCCGCAGCGTAAAGGAGGAGAAGAAGGGCAAAAAAGAGGAGCAGGCAGTCTACTATGCGGCGCCGAAGGCATACAACCGATTCCTGTCCAAGGTGCGCACGATCTATTCAAAAGGAGGGGTATAATGGCGGAGCAGAAAAATCAGCTTGTCAGAAACTATGTGGCCCGGCGGCTTCACTGGCTTCAGAGTCTTCCGGAGCACCAGCAGAAGGCGGTGCTGGCCAACCTGCGGCGGGGCGTGGGCCGCATGCCCGGGGAGCTGCCGGAGCTGTGGGGCGTCTTTTTGCAGGACCTGCCGGAGCCGCTGGAGAGCAGAACGGGCAGCCCTACTCCGGGCGAGTGGGCGATCTATCAGGCGCTGACGCTGTATGCCCTGCACCAGCAGGGGCGTGCGCTCCCAAGGGACTCGATGCACCGGGAGGGCGTCCGGTTTGGCCAGGCGGTCCGCAGCCTTGTCAAAGAGGGAGAATCGCCGGAAAGCAGCAGCGTCCTCCGGCGGTTCAACGCTCTGGCCACGGCGAGCTCCATGCCGGAGCGGGCACAGCACCTGCGGGGCCTTGTCCAGCTTTTGCGCGCCGAGGCGATCCCGCTGGACTATGTGCAGCTGGCGGAGGATCTGTACTGGCTGCAGATTCCGGAGCGGGCGGCGGGCGTGAGCCTGCGCTGGGGGCAGGACTATTATGCCTTTAGAAGAGAAGAAAACGACGAATGAGAAATAAAAGGAGAGGCAATATGGATACCAGACGGCTGTACATTGATTTTCATGTTTTGCAGACGGTGCCGCCCAGCTGCGTGAACCGCGATGACACCGGCAGCCCGAAAACCGCCGTATATGGCGGCACAACCCGGGCGCGGGTCTCCTCCCAGGCGTGGAAGCGCGCCATCCGTATGATGTTCCGCGACGAACTGCTGCCCAGGGAACAGGTGGGAGAGCGCACCAAAAAGATTGTTGCGATGGTGGCGGAGGAGGTCGCCGCCCTGGCGCCGGAGCAGGACAGCGCAAAACTTGCGGCAAATGCGCTGAAACTGGCCGGTTTGGATAAGGTCAAGGAGGATGGAGACGCCGACGCCCTCTTCTTCATGAGCCAAGACCAGGCTAGGGCTCTGGCAAACCTGATCGCAGCGGGCAGCGACGATAAAAAGGCTTACAGGGAGGCGCTGATGGAGGCCCCCTCTGTGGATATGGTCCTGTTTGGACGCATGGTGGCCAGCGCCCCCTCGCTGAACTATGATGCGGCCGCCCAGGTCGCCCACAGCATCTCCACCCATGCGGTGCAGAACGAATACGACTACTTTACGGCGGTCGATGACCGGGCCCCTGAGGACAACGCCGGCGCCGGGCATCTGGGGACGGTGGAGTACAATTCCTCCACACTGTACCGCTATGCCACGGTCAACGCGGTGGAGCTGGCGGAGCATCTGGGAGAGGAACAGGTGCCGGGGGTGGTCCGCACCTTTGCCGAGGCGCTGATCCGCTCCATGCCCACTGGCAAACAGAACACCTTTGCCAACCGGACGCTTCCGGATGCGGTGTATATCACGGTCCGGGAGGACCAGCCGGTCAACCTGTGCGGCGCCTTTGAGCGCGCTGTGCCGGCCTCGCCGGAGGGCTTTGCGGAGCCGTCCAAGCGGCGCCTGGCCGAGTATGCACAGCAGGTGTATCGGTCCTATGCCGACGAGCCGGCCGAGGCCTTTGCGATCGGGACGGGACTGGAAGAACTGGCCCCGGCCATGCCGATGAAGGCGGCGCTGGATGCCCTGGAAAGCGCGGTCCGGCAGCATTTGGGCGGAAACGGGGTGGAGTGATGGCCACACTGTTGCTGCGCCTGGCAGCACCGCTGCAGTCCTGGGGCGCGGACTCCAAATTTGAAACACGAAAGACCGGCCGGGAACCGACCAAGAGCGGTGTGGTCGGCCTGCTGGCGGCGGCACTAGGGATGCGCCGGGACGATACCCGGGCGCTCGAGCCCCTGAACCGGCTGCACTTTGGTGTCCGGGTGGATCAGGAGGGAGCTCTGCTGATGGACTACCATACGGCAAACAATCCGCGGCCGGATGAGGTGAAAAAGGCCCGGAAGAAGGGCCAAAAGATACAGGCTCCCTATGTGACAAGGCGCTACTATCTGGCGGACGCCGTGTTCCTGGTCGGCCTGGAAAGCGAGGATCGTTCCCTCCTGGAGCAGCTGCAATGGGCGCTGTCCCATCCGGTGTATCCGCTGTTTTTAGGGCGGCGCTCCTGTCCGCCTACGCTGCCCCTTTGTCTGGGGATCCGCCCGGGAAGCCTGCTGGACGCCTTGAGGGCGGAGCCGAGCCTGGCGCCCGCCTGGCAGCGCAAGCCGCAAACCCAGACCCGCATCGTGGCCGATGCCGGCCCCTCGGAGGCCGGTGCTGTCCCGCGGCGGGACCTTCCGCTCTCCTTCAGCCCGATCCACCGGCAGTTTGGCTATCGTCCGGTGCAGGAACTGCCGGTCGCCCTGCCCACGGCGGTGCCTGCCGAGGAGGAGACCACCCATGACCCGTTTGCAGAATTGAGGTGACAGCATTGTATTTGTCCAGAGTGGAACTTGACGAGGCTCGCCGCTCAACCATGCGCGCCCTGGCGGCCCCGCAAAAGCTGCACGGGGCGGTGGAGTCCGCCTTTCCTGGGGAGCGCCGGCGCCGTCTGTGGCGGCTGGACCGGCTGGGCGGCAAACTGTACCTGCTGCTCCTCAGCGAGGGCCTGCCCGACCTGACGGGGATCGCAGAGCAGTTCGGGCCGGTGGACCGGCCGGGCAGAGCCGAAACGCGGGATTATACACAGCTGCTGGAGCAGATCCGATCGGGAAGCGTCTGGCAGTTCCGGCTGACGGCCAACCCGACGAAGAGCTGTGCCAGAGCCGGTCAGCCGGAGACCCGCGGCAAGGTCTTTGCACACAGTACGGTGGAATACCAGGAGAAGTGGCTGCTGGACCGGGCGGAAAAACACGGCTTTCGGCTTACGGAGGACAGCTTTGCCGTCACGGCGTCCCGATGGCTGCGCTTTGCCAAAGGAGGCGGGCGGGGGCGTCCGGTCTCGCTGCTCTCGGTCACATACGAGGGTGTGCTGCAGGTCACGGACGAGGAACGCTTTCGGGATCTGCTCATAAATGGCTTGGGCCGTGGCAAGGCGTACGGCCTGGGCCTTATGACGGTCATGCATCGGAGGTGATGGACGATGCCGGATATACCCGGGATCATCCGGCCGGATCTTCAGGCGCTGCCGCAGATCAAGGACCGAATGACCTTTCTCTATTTGGAGCACTGTACACTGGGCCGTCAGGACGGGGCTATCACCGTGACGGATGAAAATGGGATCGTACACATCCCGGCAGCGGCCATTTCGGTGCTGCTTTTGGGCCCGGGTACCCGTGTGACACACCGCGCAATGGAGCTGATGGGGGATACAGGCGTGGGTGCTGTCTGGGTGGGCGAACACGGTGTGCGCTATTATGCGCACGGCCGCCCGCTGACCACCCGTTCCGGCCTGCTGCAGAAGCAGGCGGCCCTGGTCAGCAATACCAGAAAGCATCTTGCCGTGGTGCGAAAGATGTACCAGCTCCGTTTCCCGGATGAGGATGTCTCCCATCTGACCATGCAGCAGCTGCGCGGCAGAGAGGGCAGCCGGGTCCGAAACGCCTACCGCAGGGCAGCCAGAGAGACCGGCGTTGAGTGGAATGGCCGCCTGTACCGGCCGGAGGACTTCGCCTCAGGGGATCCGGTCAACCAGGCGCTGTCCGCGGGAAATGCCTGTCTGTATGGGCTGGCCCATGCGGTCATCGTTGCACTGGGCTGTGCACCGGGATTGGGGTTTGTCCACGTAGGGCACGAGGGGTCTTTCGTCTATGATATCGCCGACCTGTATAAGGCGGAGATCACGATACCGATCGCGTTTCAGGCGGCGGCAGAAAACCCGGAGGATCTGCCGGCGGTCGTGCGGCGCCGGGTACGGGATGCCATGGTGGAACACCACATCCTGGAGCGCATGGTGCATGATATCCGCTGGCTGCTCTCCGATGGGGAGGATCCTCAGGAGCAAGAGGAGGCCGTATATCTTTGGGATAACAAGCTGGGTACCGTGGCAAACGGGATCAGCTATTTTGACCGAGAGGCAGGGGATGAAGGATCGTTGTAATTACGATGAATGATTGCCCGCCCCGTCTCAGAGGGGATCTGTCCAAATGGCTGTGCGAGATCAACACCGGCGTCTATGTCGGTCAGGTCAGCAGCCGTGTGCGGGAAGCCCTTTGGGAACGGGTCTGCCAAAACCTGCACAATGGCAGGGCAACCATGGTCTACACCACAAACAATGAACAGAGCATGAGCTTTCGGGTGCACAACACCAGCTGGACTCCGGTGGACTTTGATGGGATCACTTTGATGCGCCGGCCGCTGCCGCAAAATTCTCAGTCTGCACAGGAGGAGTTGAAACCGGGTTTCAGCAAGGCGGCAAAGCGTCAGTTTGCCCAGCGGGCCCACACGGCGAACCGCAAAAACCGGGATCTGTTTGTTGCCATCGATGTGGAGACAACGGGCTTGAAACCGGAAGAGGACCAAATCATAGAGGTCGCTGCCATACGAGTGGAAAACGGAGCCCAAACAGAGACATTTTCCTGCCTTGTTCAATGTGACCGGCCCTTGCCGGATACTATTATCAAGTTGACAGGCATCACCGACCAGCAGTTGCAGGAACAGGGTCTGCCGCTGCAGGAGGCCCTGCGAAAGCTGGTGCAGTTCGTGGGAAAGGACCGGCTGATGGGATTTAATCTCGGCTTTGATATGCAATTTCTCCGGGTTGCCTGTGAGCGGTGTGATGTGCCGTTTCCCGCCAATCGCTGCACGGATCTGCTGGCTGTGGCACGGCGGAAAGTGTTCGGTGTGCCCAATTACAAGCTGGCGACTCTGGCGAGGTATTTCAATTTACCTCAGGACGGGCTTCATCGGGCGCAAAACGACTGTGAGAGGATCGTACAGCTATATGCCAAACTGAATGAAATGCCCTGAGCCGGAAACGAAAAAGGCCGTCCGTATGGGATTTTTTTAGTCTTCTCCCCGCGTACGCGGGGGTGATCCCGCTTCGCCCCGCCTGAGAGCCTGACCGTGGACCTTCTCCCCGCGTACGCGGGGGTGATCCCCAACACCCCAAGACCAGAAAGGAGGAGCAGCACTTCTCCCCGCGTACGCGGGGGTGATCCCCCCAAGTACGGCGTCAGCGGCCGCCGGATCACCTTCTCCCCGCGTACGCGGGGGTGATCCTCCTCCCCTTCCGCATGACCGACCAAGCAGAGGCTTCTCCCCGCGTACGCGGGGGTGATCCTGCGGCCTCTGCGGTGTCTCCACCTGCTGCGAACTTCTCCCCGCGTACGCGGGGGTGATCCCTGATCGAAGCCGCCGTTTTCAATCTTCCGGAACTTCTCCCCGCGTACGCGGGGGTGATCCCCGCGTCCGCATACAGGCGGCAGAAGGGAAGCGCTTCTCCCCGCGTACGCGGGGGTGATCCTAACCTTCTCGACGATCGCGTTTATCGCTCCGGCTTCTCCCCGCGTACGCGGGGGTGATCCCAAGCCTTCCGACGAAATCCGTATTTGTCTTTCCTTCTCCCCGCGTACGCGGGGGTGATCCTCGTCCTGGCTATGGACGCGAAGGCGAAGATCGCTTCTCCCCGCGTACGCGGGGGTGATCCTAATAAAAGCCTTGTCCTCGGACAGGCTCATCGCTTCTCCCCGCGTACGCGGGGGTGATCCTTACCGGTACGGTAGGCAAAGCCCACAGTCTCGCTTCTCCCCGCGTACGCGGGGGTGATCCCTTTGCCCTCTCCGACCACAGCACTATCGTCAGCTTCTCCCCGCGTACGCGGGGGTGATCCCTCCTACAGCCTTTCTACGCTTCCCGCCGCAAACTTCTCCCCGCGTACGCGGGGGTGATCCCATGCCGTCACTGAATCGGGCACCGAACGAGAACTTCTCCCCGCGTACGCGGGGGTGATCCTCCTCGCATCGGGCAAAGAACAGCGTACCGCTTCTTCTCCCCGCGTACGCGGGGGTGATCCCCACATAGCCTTGTACAATGGGCCTTGGAGAGACTTCTCCCCGCGTACGCGGGGGTGATCCCCGGCAGCCCGCTCGGGATGTTCTTCATCCCGACTTCTCCCCGCGTACGCGGGGGTGATCCCACGGGGTGCAACAAACGGGGCCAGCTTCTTGCCTTCTCCCCGCGTACGCGGGGGTGATCCCTACGGCATCGGCAACGACGGCCGCATCGCCCTCTTCTCCCCGCGTACGCGGGGGTGATCCCACGATCTGCGGCTCGCCCAGCAGCGCGCCCATCTTCTCCCCGCGTACGCGGGGGTGATCCCGAGCCGTTCCTCTTGCTCTGGGGTCAGCTCAACTTCTCCCCGCGTACGCGGGGGTGATCCCAGAGCGGACGGGTTCGGGAGCTGCCAGATCGACTTCTCCCCGCGTACGCGGGGGTGATCCCTCGTCGGTGTCCAGCACGATGGGAATCTCTTTCTTCTCCCCGCGTACGCGGGGGTGATCCTACTTGGGCAGGCCAAAGTCCGGCGAGCTGATACTTCTCCCCGCGTACGCGGGGGTGATCCTCCGATTTTGATCAATAACTCGATGGTGGACAGCTTCTCCCCGCGTACGCGGGGGTGATCCTAGACACAATTACTGGTATTATTGATGGAGTGACTTCTCCCCGCGTACGCGGGGGTGATCCCCTGCCGCGTCGATACGCCATGAAAATACTCTGCTTCTCCCCGCGTACGCGGGGGTGATCCTGCGCGGGACGAAGAGTTGCGGCACTTACGGAACTTCTCCCCGCGTACGCGGGGGTGATCCCATAGTATCTTTGTAAATAGTGTTACAATAGCTCTTCTCCCCGCGTACGCGGGGGTGATCCCAGGAGCAGATGGATGCCCTCGTTGCTGTGGGTCTTCTCCCCGCGTACGCGGGGGTGATCCCTCGTATAACAGCGAGAGAACGAAAATCTTCTGCTTCTCCCCGCGTACGCGGGGGTGATCCCCTCGTAAGAGGGTATGCGGATAAGGGGCTCGTCTTCTCCCCGCGTACGCGGGGGTGATCCCTGGGCGGCGGTGGAGCTTGCGCCCAACGGCACCTTCTCCCCGCGTACGCGGGGGTGATCCGGTCCCGCGGTATCGGTTCCGGTACTGGGCTTTCTTCTCCCCGCGTACGCGGGGGTGATCCCGTAACGGCACGCCATCGGGTAGATGAACTTAACTTCTCCCCGCGTACGCGGGGGTGATCCTCTTTTTCGCGCCCTGTTTTCTTGGCTGTTCTCCTTCTCCCCGCGTACGCGGGGGTGATCCCTTATCATCGAGGCCGGATACGAGGGTGACCAGCTTCTCCCCGCGTACGCGGGGGTGATCCCATTGCGGCAGTGGCGATGTTATCCGGGTAGCTCTTCTCCCCGCGTACGCGGGGGTGATCCCGTCGAGGTCACCGAGACAGGAGAGGGGGACCTCTTCTCCCCGCGTACGCGGGGGTGATCCCATTGCCGGGTATGTAATCGATCGTTCGGTGCCCTTCTCCCCGCGTACGCGGGGGTGATCCCTTGATGCCGTTAAATGTATACCACTTGATGATCTTCTCCCCGCGTACGCGGGGGTGATCCTGGCTAATCTCTCCCTGGACAGCATCATCGAGGCTTCTCCCCGCGTACGCGGGGGTGATCCTCTGGCGTTGGTCAGCTCGACGGTATTGGCCGGCTTCTCCCCGCGTACGCGGGGGTGATCCTATCAGAGGCAATCATGTGGCCATCGTACCCAACTTCTCCCCGCGTACGCGGGGGTGATCCTCTTTGCCGGGGGCTCCCAAGGGCTACGCAACGCTTCTCCCCGCGTACGCGGGGGTGATCCTCATCCTCGACCCCGCATTTTTGACCACCATCACTTCTCCCCGCGTACGCGGGGGTGATCCCTTCCCGGTGTCCTCGTTGTGACCGAAGTCGTTCTTCTCCCCGCGTACGCGGGGGTGATCCCGGATGGCCGCCCAATGCCCCGTCCACCATCAACTTCTCCCCGCGTACGCGGGGGTGATCCTCTGGC
>CAJFQR010000151.1:0-11118 GCA_904419105.1 Candidatus Avimicrobium faecavium | reverse complement strand
TTGATTCCTGCTTCTCCCCGCGTACGCGGGGGTGATCCCTTGGCGCCGGAGACGCAAAACACGATCATTTCCTTCTCCCCGCGTACGCGGGGGTGATCCCATCAACTTCCTCGACCCGACACATCCGCTCTTCTTCTCCCCGCGTACGCGGGGGTGATCCTGTACTGATGATCGGTACCCTCATCATCGGTATCTTCTCCCCGCGTACGCGGGGGTGATCCCTTTGCCCTCTCCGACAACAGCACTATCGTCAGCTTCTCCCCGCGTACGCGGGGGTGATCCCAACGCCGTCGATGTCCTTATCCGGTGCGATCACTTCTCCCCGCGTACGCGGGGGTGATCCCGATAGTCGCGAGGCCCATATCTTCCTCCCAGGCTTCTCCCCGCGTACGCGGGGGTGATCCCCTGAGTGAGGAAACGCTTGATTCTGCCGATGCCTTCTCCCCGCGTACGCGGGGGTGATCCCCACTGGTAGACGGTGGCGCGGAGGCCGGTAAGCTTCTCCCCGCGTACGCGGGGGTGATCCCAAACCGGCTCCGCTGTCCCGCCAGTATTTTGGCTTCTCCCCGCGTACGCGGGGGTGATCCCTTCACAGTCTCGCTACGGGCTTCCTCCGTATCCTTCTCCCCGCGTACGCGGGGGTGATCCCATTGCCGGGTATGTGATCGATCGTTCGGTGCCCTTCTCCCCGCGTACGCGGGGGTGATCCCGGCTCGGCGTTCGTTCAGATCACTGCCGGTGACTTCTCCCCGCGTACGCGGGGGTGATCCCCTGATCGTCTCCCCGAAGTGGTCTGCCGACCCCTTCTCCCCGCGTACGCGGGGGTGATCCCTGCTTTGAGATCCCCCTTGTCTACCTCGGTGACTTCTCCCCGCGTACGCGGGGGTGATCCTCAACCGATACGAGCTCGGGCAGCGGGTTCCAACTTCTCCCCGCGTACGCGGGGGTGATCCATGGCGGGACATATATGAAATCGATGTACGCTGCTTCTCCCCGCGTACGCGGGGGTGATCCCCTGCAGAAGAATTTGCCAAGCGCAGCCGACCCCTTCTCCCCGCGTACGCGGGGGTGATCCTGTCGTCCTCGGCCTTGTGCTCCGGCTCGCCCTCTTCTCCCCGCGTACGCGGGGGTGATCCTCCCGAGGCATACTCCGCGATGCTTGATCTGGTCTTCTCCCCGCGTACGCGGGGGTGATCCCTTATGCCCCAGCTCCCAATCCAGCGGTTGTATCTTCTCCCCGCGTACGCGGGGGTGATCCTAACTGCATCAATCAAGTAGGCGATAGGAGTAACTTCTCCCCGCGTACGCGGGGGTGATCCCCTTCCCGTCCTTTCCGCGTGAAGCCTTCCCGCCTTCTCCCCGCGTACGCGGGGGTGATCCCTCGGTGTATACTCGTAATGATTGGAGAAGGGGCTTCTCCCCGCGTACGCGGGGGTGATCCCGTATGAAAACCCTGAACACAACCCAGAGCCAGCTTCTCCCCGCGTACGCGGGGGTGATCCCGACAAACCTGGGGCGAAATGCCAGGGGATGAATATTTCCCCGCATAGCGGGGGTGAGCCCAACGCATACAATGGCAGCAGAGGCGTGCGTCCTTTCTCCCCGCACGGCGGGGTATTCCTTGCAAAATGTTGTATGGTCTGTTTCGACCATTTTCGGCGCTTTGTCCGGAAATGGGATTTTCAAAGCGGGAAAGAAAACTGCCGTTCAACGGGCAAACAAAAAAAGAGGGGCTTCCCCCTCTTTTTGCTGACTGGCTGGGCAGCATTGTTGTGAGCCGGCATTGTAAATCAGGATCCTCCAGCTTCTGCCCTCCTTTTTTCGTACCGCGACTGTTTCCAAAAAGAAAGCCGGCAGGGACAAAACCGCCTGCCGGTTTTCTTTTTATAGGGGAAAGGGCCTCCCTCAGTCCGCTGCCGGCAGCGAAATGCAGAAGCTGCTGCCGGCGTCTGGGGTGCTTTCGACGGTGATTTCTCCGCCGCAGAGAGCCAGAATGCGCTTGACCAGCGCCAGCTCCAGGCCGCTCCCGGCGGAGGCGTGGGAGGGCTCCCCCTGGTAGAACTTATCGAAGATATGGCCGAGTGCTTCCGGGCGGATGCCGATGCCCTCGTCCCGAACCGTCACCAGCAGGCGGTCCGTCTCCCGGCGGCCGCTGATGAAGATGGTGCCGCCGTCGTGGCTGAACTTGATCGCGTTGTCAATCAGATTCATCCAGACACGGCCCAGCATCTCACTGTTGCCCCGGTAGGGCAGACGGGGCAGCTGCATCGAGAAGGTGAGCCCCCCTGTCAGTCCATTTGCTCTCCAGGCGCAGCACACAGGCCCGGAGCTGTTCGTCCAGATCGTAGTCGGTCTGGTCAGCCACCAGGCTTTGGGCTTCGTATTTTGCGAGGAGCAGGATACTGCTGGACAGCTCGGACAGCCGCAGCGATTCATCTGCAATGATGTCCAGGTACTCATTTTGCTGTTCGGGGGTCAGGTTCCCGCGGCGCAGCCGTCGGGCAAAGCCCCGAATCGAGGCGATGGGGTTTTGCATTTGTGGGAAAAGGTGCTGATAAAATCGCTGCGCATCATTTCGGTGCTGACAAGCTCGTTGGTCATCTGATTGAAGCTGTGCAGCAGCTCTGCCAGATCGCCGCTGCCCTCTTCCGAGACCCGCACCGTATAATCCCCACGGGAGATGGCCTGGGTGGCCTCGAGCATCTCCTGAATCGGCCGGGCAGAAAGCCGGCTGATCCAATAGGAGATGGGCAGCGCCAGCAGGATCGAAAGAAGCATCGGTCCCCAGCGGGCCAGAAAGTGCTCCGGCGGCAGGTACCGCATGGTCAGCGGCACCCAGAAAAACCCGGTGAACAGCCCAGACAGCAGATTGCTGGCCGCCACACAGGTGACAAAGCGCCCCCGGGTGGAGCGCAGCAGCCGCCTCACAGCCGCGCCGCCTTATATCCCAGCCCATGCACCGTCACGATGGAAAAATCCCGGTTGTCCCGGAATTTTTCCCGGAGGCGGTTGATGTGGACGGTGACAGTGTGTTCCTCACTGGTGGAATCCATATCCCAGATCTCGTCCATCAGCTGGCGGCGTGTAAAGGTCTTGCCCGGGCAGGAGAGCAGCTTGTAAAGCAGCAGAAACTCCTTGCGGGACAGGTCCACCTGAACCCCCTGGGATTCCACCGCCAGGTCGTTGTAGTTCAGGGTGGTGCCGCCTGCCACCAGGCGGTGCTCACAGGCCTGCCGGGAACGCCGCAGCAGTGCCGCAATGCGCAGCAGCAGCTCCTCCTCATCGGCGGGTTTGACCATATAGTCGTCGGCGCCGGCCCGCAGGCCCCGGCGTTTGTCGGCGATGGCTTCCCGGGCGGTGAGCACCAGCACCGGCAGCGTGGATCCGCTCTCCCGCAGCTGGTGCAGCAGCGCAAAGCCGTCCAGCTCCGGCAGCATCAGGTCCAGCACCAGCAGATCCACATGGCGCTGGGTCAGCATGGCATAGGCCTGCAGGCCGTCGGCGGCCAGCACCGGCTCGTAGCCGGCGTCCGACAGCGTATCCATGATCAGCCGGCCGGCGCTTTTGTCATCCTCCGCAACCAAGATCTGAAACATATTCTTTCCAGCCCTCCTTTGTCAGCTGTACTACTGTTATCCTACCGCTGATGCGAAGTGGTTTTGTTGATAAACTGTAAAAAAACTTCAAACCTTTCCGCCGGGACGAAAAACTTGACAAAAAGTTTATCTTTGGTTTTTATACTCACTACATCGACCGGGGCGGGTGGAGAGAGGGCCCGTCCCCGGGATCCCTGCATCAGAAAGGCGGAGAAAGAAAGTGACAAAACATGAGATCATCGAGAAGATCATGGCGGCGAAGGAAAAGCTCGCCGGCAGAAAGCAGAAGGCATTGCAGGCCCCGGCGTCCCCTCCGGCTCCGGCGGAGGAAGGCCGCCCGCTGCCGCTGCGCTGGAAGGACTGGTTGCTGCGGCACAAAAGGCTCTGTGTCTCGGCTATGGCACTCTGTCTGGCCGGCGCCGTCGGGCTGCGGATGGTTCTGAACGGCCCGGCGGAAACGGCGTCCGGCTATCAGTACATCCGCACCACCACCCTGCAAAAGACCAGCCTGGAGAACTCGGTGACTGCCACCGGCACCGTGGCCTCGGCCAGTACCGCCAATGTGACGGTGCCCGAAGGGGCCCAGGCTTATATGGTGGCCAGTGTCAATGTGGAGGTAGGCGATGAGGTCAAGCTCGGCGATGTGATCGCCACGCTGGATACCTCCGATCTGGAGGAACAGATTGCCGATGCCCAGCTGAGCTATTCGGACGATGTGGCCTCGGCCCAGACCAGCTACGACCGGGCCCAGTTGAGCTATGAGAACGCACTGGACCAGTACTACGACCAGCTGAAACGGCTGGCGGACGATGTGGATGATGCGGAGGAGGATCTGGACGACGCCGAGGACGCCCTGTCCGAGGCCAAGGCACTGCGCACCGCTGCCCAGGCCCTGGTGAACAGCGCCCAGAGCGAGGTGAACGCTCTCCAGTCGGTCTATGACGCCATCCAGAGCATCTCCGACTATGTGGACAGCTACGATGACGCGGCGGACGCCCTGGCCACCGCCGTCTCCGCCCTGGACCGGGCCGGGGACAACTACACCGATGCTTATATGGATTATACTTCTGCCAGCAGCGAGGAAAAGGAGGAAATGCTTGCCGAACTGAAGGCAGCGGCGGAAGCCCTGGAGAGCGCCTGGGAGGACTACGGCAGCGGCGCCGGTATGTCCGAGGCTCTCTCGATCAATGAAGATGTGAGCAGCAGCAACCGGCGTACCCTTGCCGAGACCGATGCCCCGAGCATCTCCAGTGTCAACGCTCAGTTGGCGGCGGCGGACAGCGGTCTCACCCTGAGGGAACCCTCCTCCGATACGCTGGTGGATAACTTCATCACGGCGGCAAACGCCCTTGTTGCTCAGGAGAGCGCCGCCTCCTCCGGCAGCGGTATGACCTACCAGGAGGCGATCGAAAAATACGAGGCGGCCCAGAGCCAGCTCTCGGAGGCCCAGTCCGCTTTGGAACAGGCCGAGGAGCAGGTGAGCTCCGCCGCCGACCAGGTGGAGAACAGCGAAGACCAGGTGGAGAGCGCCGACGACTCCTACGATGAGCAGAAGGACACTTCCTCGCTGACCAGCTATGAGCAGCAGATTGAGGATGCCGCTTCCCAGCTGGAGAAGGCTCAGCGCACGCCGGATAACCTCTTCACCCTGCTGGATACCCTGGATGACTGTACCCTCACCGCCACAATGGACGGCACGGTGACCTCCCTCAACGCCACCGTGGGCTCTGCCTGCGGCGAGTCGGTGGTGGCCACTATTCAGGATGTAAACGACCTGGTGGTGGAAATTACCCTCACCGCCGACACAGTACGGGACATCTCCATCGGGATGCCCTGCATCATCACCAGCGACGCCACCGATGAAACCGAGATCACCGGCACTGTGACTCAGATCGACCCGGTGGCCAACAGCGAGGGTACCTTTGGAGCCAAGGTCCAGGTAGACACCGAGGACAGCGGTCTGCTCATCGGCATCCAGGCCCAGGTGGAGATCATCCAGGATGTGACCGAGGATGCCTTTGTGGTGCCCATCGACGCGGTGGGCACCGAGGAGGACGGCAGTACCTTCGTCTACCGGAGCACCGGCGGCGAGGGCACCGAGATGACCTTCGAAAAGGTGGAAGTGACCGCCGGCGCCTCCAACGACTACTACATCGAGATCACCGGTGATTCGCTGGCGGAGGGTGATGTAATCCGTTCCAGCGCCGACCTGACCGAAGGCCTGGAGACCTCGGATGAGGAGGACAGCTCCACCTCTGCCTCCGGCATGGGCGGCATGGGCGGCGGAGGTATGGGAGGCGGCGGCATGGGCGGCGGCGCCCCGGCCGGCGGCCCGGGAGGCAGATGATATGAAAGACACCAGACAGATCGTGGAACAGGTGGCCCAGGCGGTGCAGGCACACGGCACCGAGCCCCCGGAAGCTCCGGCAGCCCCCCCGGCTGCTGATCGATATGCATGATATTCACAAGAGCTACTACATCGGCCAGCCCAACAAACTGGAGATCCTACACGGCATCGACCTGCAGGTGTGGGAAGGGGAGTTTGTGACCATCGTCGGGGAATGCGGGTCGGGCAAGAGCACGCTGATGAACATCATCGGCGTGCTGGATAAGCCCACCACCGGGGCCTACACGCTGGACGGCATCGACATCCACACCGCCGACGACAAAAAGCTCGCCGCCATCCGCAACCTCAAGATCGGGTTTGTCTTTCAGACCTACAACCTCATCGGGCGGCAGAGCGCCATCAAAAATGTGGAACTGCCGATGCTCTATTCCGGCGTACCGTCCGCCGAGCGCACCCGTCGGGCTGCCGAATGGCTTGAGCGGGTGGGTATGGGCAAGCGGATGCGCCATCAGCCCAATGAGCTCTCCGGCGGGCAGAAGCAGCGTGTGGCCATTGCCCGGGCGATGGTGAACGACCCGGCCATCATCCTGGCCGACGAGCCCACCGGCGCGCTGGACAGCCAGACCAGCCGGGTGGTGATGGACCTGTTCCATGAGATGAACGAGCAGTACCACAAGACGATCGTCCTCATCACCCACAACCAGAACATCGCCGAGGAGTGCGGACGGGTACTGACCCTGATGGACGGGCGCATCATATTCGAACGAAAAGGGGACGGCCGCCGTGACGTTCTTTGAAAACATCACGCTGGCGCTGGGCAATCTCTACTCCAACAAGATGCGCAGCCTGCTGACCATGCTGGGCATCATCATCGGCATCGCGGCGGTAATCGCCATCGAGACGGTGGGCAACAGCATGACCAGTTCTGTCACCGAGTCGATGAGCGGGCTGGGCGTGTCCAACATCACCGTCAGCCTGACCCACAAGACCGAGGAGGACAACGACGGCGGCGTGCCGCTGCGGCTGTTTATGAGCTCCACCCCTTCGGAGGACGATCTGCTCTCCGATGAGATGGTGGAGGAGTATATGGCCGCCTTCCCGGAGGAGGTCACCCGGGTGCAGAAGTCGGTGCAGGTGGGTACCGCCACACTGGATAAGTACGGTGACCCCAGCACCACCATCTCCGCCACTGTTACCGGCGCCAACCGGGCGGTGCTGGATGCCCTGGAGGAGGATACGCCGCTGCTCACCGGCCGCTGGCTGCGGGACACCGACGGCGAGAGAGCCATCTGCGTCGTGTCGGAGAAGTTTGTCGAGCAGACGATGGGCTGCTCCAACACTGAGGCAGTGGGCCGCAGTGTGACGCTGACCATCAGCGGGATGCCCTATACCTTCTATGTTGCCGGGGTGTACACCTATGACGACGAAAGCAGCTCCACCTTCGGCACCATCGATGACGACGCCATTCAGACCACCATTTACATCCCGCTGGAGACCGCCTTTTCCATCACCGGCGGAGATTACGGCTTTGAGAGCCTGACGGTGCAGGTGGCGGACGGGGTGGATATCAACTCCTTCGTCACTACCACCGGGTCCTTCTTCGCCAGCTACTACACCCGCAACGACACCTGGACAGTGGAAGCCAGCAGTCTGTCCAGCATGGTGGAGGAGATGACCAGCATGCTGAGCACCATCAGCCTGGGCATCTCGGCCATCGCGGCCATCAGTCTGCTGGTGGGGGGCATCGGCCTGATGAATATCATGACCGTTTCGGTGACCGAGCGCACCCGGGAGATCGGCACCCGCAAGGCCCTGGGCGCGCCCAACTCCGCCATCCGCTGGCAGTTCATCACCGAGGCGGTGGTGCTCTGCCTGGTGGGCGGGCTCATCGGCGTGGCAGTGGGGGTCGGCTTCGGGTCGGTGCTGGCCTCGGTGATGGGGGTTTCTGCCCGGGCCAGCCTCACCTCCATTCTGATTGCGGTGGGCTTCAGTATGGGCATCGGGGTGTTCTTCGGCTACTATCCGGCCAACAAGGCCGCCCAGATGGACCCGATTGACGCACTGCGGTACGAGTGAGCGCAGCCGCGGCCGCCCGCTCTTTCTATAAAAAGCCGCCGGAGGCAGATGGCCCCGGCGGCTTTTTGGCGCGTGGGAAAAGGATTTGCGCCGGCGGCAAAAACCGTGTACAATAGAGGCAGACGACCAACAGAAAGGAAGAGATCGATGGCATTTACACTGCCGGCCTATCACGCGCCGGACTTTACCGAAGAGCGGCTGGCCGCCGCGCCAAACGCCCGCTGGGCCCCGGTGGAGCAGGACGGGGTGGCCCCGGAGGGCTACCACAGCACCTCCATGTACCCCGAATACATCAAGCTGGACGGCTGCTGGTATCTGGCGGAGGAGAGCCGTATGGATGCCAGTATCGTCTGGCGGGAGGACGGCAGGCTGGATGTGGTGGAAAACCGCAGCCTCCGCCGGGGGGACCGGGTGATCCTCGGCCGCACCGAGCGAGGCGAGGAGGGCATCTACCTGCATACCGACGGCTTTTCCGCCCCGGGAGAGGCGGCAGAGGACCAGTTCGTCTTCCGGCAGGGGCGCAGCCGGGAGACCTCTTACGCCCGGGACTACGACCGGCTCATCGAGCTGCTGCGGTATGAACGGGAGCACGGCAACATTCTCTGGGTGATGGGGCCGGCCTTCGCCTTCGATGCCGGGGCCCGGGCGGCGATGCAGGCGCTGGTGGAGCACGGCTATGCCCACGGCCTGCTGGCCGGCAACGCCCTGGCCACTCACGATCTGGAGGGGGCGCTGTTCCATACCGGGCTGGGGCAGGACATCTACACCCAGGTCTCCCAGCCCGGCGGCCACTACAACCACCTCGATGTGATCAACAAGGTGCGCCGCAGCGGCTCGATCCCCCGGTTCATCGAGGACTACCGCATCACCGACGGCATCATGTACAGCATCGTCAAGCAGCAGGTGCCCTTTGTGCTCACCGGGTCGATCCGGGACGACGGCCCGCTGCCGGAGGTCATCGGCGATGTCTACGCCGGACAGACGGCGATGCGTGCCCTGGTAAAAAAAGCCACCACCGTCATCTGTCTGGCCACCATGCTGCACACCATCGCAACCGGCAACATGACCCCGTCCTTCCGGGTGACGGAAGACGGACAGATCCGGCCGGTGTATCTCTATACAGTGGACGCCGACGAGTTCGTCGTCAACAAGCTCCTCGACCGGGGGAGCCTGTCCGCCACCACGATGGTCACCAATGTGCAGGACTTCATCGGCATCGTGGCCCGGCGCCTCGGCGTGCTGGACTGAGCCGGGACAATAAAAAAGCGGGAGCCAGGCGGCCCCCGCTTTTTCTTTGGTCCGTGTGCCGGTCAGGCCAGGATCCCCAGGTGTTCAAGCAAAATCTTGAGCCCGATGCCGATCAGGATCACGCCGCCGGCGATCTCCGCCTTTGATTTGAAGCGGGAGCCGAACACGCTGCCGATGCTGATGCCCGCCGCCGACAGGACGAAGGTGATGCCGGCAATAAGCCCCGCCGCAGCGGCGATGTTCACATCGGGCAGGAAGGCGAAGCTCACCCCGATGGCCAGCGCGTCGATGCTGGTGGCCACCGCCATTGTGAGCATCTCCTTCGGGCGGAAGGAGGCATCTACCGCCTCTTCGGGGCCGAAGGCCTCCTTGATCATGCTGCCGCCGATAAAGGCCAGCAGCACAAAGGCCACCCAGTGGTCGATGCTGCTGATGGCCGATGAGAAGTTGACTCCGACCAGGTAGCCGATCACCGGCATCAGCCCCTGAAAGCCGCCGAAGTAGAGCCCGGCCAGCAGGTTGTGCCGCCAGTTCTGTTCCCGGCAGGCCAGCCCCTTGCAGATGGAGACGGCACAGGCGTCCATCGAGAGGCCGACGGCGATGAGAATGAGATCGAGTATGGACAAATGGTATTCCCCCTATCGAACCGTTCCCCCGGTGCCCGGGGCAAATCTTCCCTCATTATACCGGGTTTTGAGCCAGCTGTAAAGAGAAAACTCCGTCTTGACAGCAGCCGCCCCGTCAAGTATAATGAACGTTATTCAAAAAAACGGGAGGTGAGCCGATGCGGCCGGGCACGATAGAAAAAGAGGAGATCCTGCGGGCCAGCCGGGAGCTGATCCGCCGGGAGGGAGCTGCGGCGGTGAACATCCGCGCAGTGGCTGCCGCCTGCGGGGTATCGGTGGGGTCGATCTACAACCACTTCGGTTCCAAGGCAGAGCTGGTGCGGGAGGCGGTGGAGAGCGTCTGGCGGGAGATCCTCTGCTGGCCCCAGGGAGAGGCCGCTTTCTGTGACACTGAAGCCTGCATCGTCTGGCTGTACCGGCAGCTGGAGGATGGGGCCCGGCGCTACCCCGGCTTTTTCACACTGCATGCGCTGGGCTTCCTCGATGGGGAGCGGCCGGACGGCCGGCGGCAGATGCAGCGGGCCTGGGAACGCCTCCAGGGAGAGCTGTGCGCCGTGCTGCGCCGGGATCCCCGGGTGCGGGAGGAGGCCCTCTCCGGAGGGCTCACGGCGGAGGGGTTTGCCGGGGTGCTCTTCTCACTGCTGCTGTCCGCTTTGCTGCGGCAGGACTACGACCCCGCCCCCGTACTGGAGGTCATCCGCCGCACGGTCTATCAGGTCCCCCGATGAGGGGGCCGCTTTTTTCAGAAAAAATGAACACGGTTCACTCCCGCCGGGGAGTGTCCCAAAAGGGGGAAAACCCGATGCAGGCGATCGTGGAGACGCTGTTTGACATTATCTATCTCACCACCGTGCTCACCCTTGGAGTGCGGATGGTGCGCCGCAGTGCCGGCCGCCGGCAGTATCGGCTGTTCGGCTGGATGGCGGTGGTGCTGGGGGCGGGGGACGCCTTCCACCTGGCGCCCCGGGCGGTGGCGCTGTGCACTACCGGATTGGAGAACTATACCGCGGCGCTGGGGCTGGGCAAGTGGATCACCTCGGTGACAATGACTGTTTTCTACCTGCTGCTCTATGCGGTCTGGCGGGAGCGGTACCGGATCCGGGGCCGGCAGGGGCTTACGGCGCTGGTGGGCCTGCTGGCCGGGGTGCGGATCCTGCTGTGCATGCTGCCTCAGAACCGCTGGCTGAGCGCCGATGCTCCGCTTGTCTGGGGCATCTGGCGGAAC
>CAJFQR010000150.1 GCA_904419105.1 Candidatus Avimicrobium faecavium | reverse complement strand
TCAGCCTGTTATCCCCAGGGTAGCTTTTATCCGTTGAGCGATGGCATTTCCACTCACATACCACCGGATCACTAACTCCAACTTTCGTTACTGCTCGACGTGTCTGTCTCGCAGTTAGGCTGGCTTCTGCGTTTACACTCTTTTGCATGGTTTCCATCCATGCTGAGCCAACCTTTGAGCGCCTCCGTTACCTTTTTGGAGGCGACCGCCCCAGTCAAACTGCCCACCTAACAATGTCCCCGAACCAGATCCATGGCTCTTGGTTAGAATTTCAGCACTTCAAGAGTGGTATCCCAACGGCGACTCCGCAAGTACTGGCGTCCTTGTTTCTTCGTCTCCCACCTATCCTGTACATGAAATACCGAAATCCAATATTAGGCTACAGTAAAGCTCCATGGGGTCTTTCCGTCTCGTTACGCCATTCGTGCGGGTCAGAACTTACCTGACAAGGAATTTCGCTACCTTAGGACCGTTATAGTTACGGCCGCCGTTTACTGGGGCTTCGATTCGGGGCTCTCACTCCTCCTCTTAACCTTCCAGCACCGGGCAGGCGTCACCCCATATACTTCATCTTCCGATTTAGCATAGAGCTGTGTTTTTGCTAAACAGTCGCCTGGACCTTTTCTCTGCGGCTCACTCTCGTGAGCACCCCTTCTCCCGAAGTTACGGGGTCAACTTGCCGAGTTCCTTAACAACACTTCTCCCGTTGGCCTTAGAATTCTCTTCCTACCTACCTGTGTCGGTTTGCGGTACGGGCATCTTGTATATCCACAGAGCTTTTCTCGCCTGTTTCCATGAGTGCTTCCCTACTTAATTTCGGTCCCTTTCGCCCGGGGCTACCATCGCCCGGGTCACTCACTTCCTCAGTGTCCCTCTGCTTAAATACTTCGACGGTCACGGAATTTCCACCGTGTGTGCATCGGCTACGCCTCTCGGCCTCACCTTAGCTCCCGACTTACCTGGAGCGGACGAACCTTCCTCCAGAAACCTTAGGCTTTCGGCCTTTATGATTCTCACATAAATCGCGCTACTCATTCCGGCATTCTCACTTCTGTACAGTCCACACGCGCTTCCGCTCATGTTTCACCCCGTACACAACGCTCCCCTACCAACCCTTGCGGGTTCCCAAGCTTCGGTGTCATGTTTAGCCCCGTTACATTTTCGGCGCAGGATCACTCGACCAGTGAGCTATTACGCACTCTTTGAATGTGTGGCTGCTTCTAAGCCAACATCCTGGTTGTTTTCGCGATCCCACATCCTTCTCCACTTAACATTCCTTTGGGACCTTAGCTGTGGGTCTGGGCTTTTTCCCTTTTGACAATGAGACTTATCTCACACTGTCTGACTGCTGCGATTCAATTATCCGGCATTCTGAGTTTGATAGACTTTGGTAACCTCTCGGCCCCGCTGTCATTCAGTGCTTTACCTCCGGTAATCATTCGCAACGCTAGCCCTAAAGCTATTTCGGGGAGAACCAGCTATCTCCGAGTTCGATTGGAATTTCTCCGCTATCCACACCTCATCCGCTACTATTTCAACAGGAGTCGGTTCGGCCCTCCATGGGATTTTACTCCCACTTCAGCCTGGACATGGATAGGTCACCCGGTTTCGGGCCCTATGCAAGCAACTTGTCGCCCTTTTCAGACTTGGTTTCCCTTCGGCTTCGCACCTGAAGTGCTTAACCTTGCTCCTTACATACGCTCGCCGGACCGTTCTACAAAAAGTACCATATCACCCGTTGACGGGCTCTATGTGCTTGTAAGCACAGGGTTTCAGGTTCTATTTCACTCCCCTCCCGGGGTCCTTTTCACCGTTCCTTCACAGTACTATACGCTATCGGTCACTGAGTAGTATTTAGGCTTGGAGGGTGGTCCCCCCGTCTTCCCACGGGATTCCTCGTGTCCCGTGGTACTCTGGATCCTGCCGGCCCGGCTTCGCTTCGCCTACGCGACTCTCACGCTCTCCGGTGTGCTTTCCCACACACTTCGGCTCGCTCTGCCGGTACCTTCTGCAGTCCGAAACCCCAGCCGTATTTCTACTGCTGGTTTGGCCTCTTCCGCGTTCGCTCGCCACTACTGGCGGAATCTCGGTTGATTTCTCTTCCTCGCCCTACTTAGATGTTTCAGTTCAGGCGGTTCCCCTCATACACCTATGAATTCAGTGTATGATGCTGGAGCTTTAGTCCAGCGGATTGCTCCATTCGGATATCTGCGGATCGTCTCATACTTGCTGATCCCCGCAGCTTTTCGCAGCTTATCGCGTCCTTCTTCGGCTCTCAGTGCCAAGGCATTCACCCTGCGCTCTTTTTAGCTTGACCTTGTTTCGAATCTTTGGTTCTCTAACTTGCTCGACAATTGTAGTTATACTCTCGTATACCCTTTTCTTGCTTCACAGTTATTTCAGCTTCATTTTCATTGTTCAATTTTCAATGTGCAGTC
>CAJFQR010000149.1 GCA_904419105.1 Candidatus Avimicrobium faecavium | reverse complement strand
TAACAGAACTCCGGCACATTCTGATAGGTTTCTTCATAGCCCTCCTGCTGCCATGCGTGATAGACGCCGGTCACCTTGGCCCGGTCTTCCTCGGTCAGCTCGATATACTTTTTCTCATAAGGGCTGCCCATCTGCCGCAGATCCATGAACAAAATCTCACGCTCCCGGTTGCGGTAGCGCTTCACCTCACCATTTTCCTCCACCACACGAGCCTTTTTGTTTTTGTTCAAAATCCAGAGGGTCACGCTGATGTCGGTGGTATAGAACAGGTTGCGAGGCAGGATGATGATGGCTTCCACCAGATTGTTTTCGATCAGCTGCCGCCGGATTTTCAGCTCGGTGCCATCATCTGACAAAGCGCCGTTGGCCAGCAGGAAACCTGCCACGCCGTTTTGGGATAGCTTGGAGACGATATTCAGAATCCAACCGTAGTTTGCATTGCTGGTGGGAGGCACTTCATAGCCATTCCAGCGGGGGTCGTCTATCAGTTCATCAGCGGCTCTCCACTCCTTCTGGTTGAAAGGCGGATTTGCCATGATATAGTCCGCTTTCAGGTCTTTGTGCTGGTCATTGGTGAAGGTGTTCGCCGCCATTTCGCCCAGATTAGCGGAGATGCCTCGAATGGCCAGATTCATCTTGCACAGCTTATAGGTGGTGTTGGTGTACTCCTGCCCGTAGATGGACACCTTCTTCTTGTTGCCGTGATGCGCCTCCACGAACTTCATGGACTGCACAAACATACCGCCGGAGCCGCAGCAAGGGTCATACAGGATACCGCCATAAGGTTCAATCATCTCAGCAATCAGATTAACAATACATTTTGGGGTGTAAAATTCGCCCTTACCCTTGCCTTCCGCCAGCGCAAATTTGCTCAGAAAATATTCGTAAATCCGGCCGATAATATCATTTTCTGCATCACTGGTATTGATTTTGTCGATTTCATCCAGCAGAGACGCCAACTTTGCTGTGTCGATGTGGAGCCGTGAGTAGTAGTTATCCGGCAAAGCACCCTTCAAAGAGGGATTGGCTTTTTCAATCGTATACAGTGCAGTGTCAATTTTCAGAGCAATATCATCCTGCTTAGCGTTTTCCATGATGTAGCACCATCGGCTGATCTCCGGCAGAAAGAATACATTGTCCTTGGTGTAAAAAGCTACATTGTCCACAAATTTCTCGCCGTATTTTTCCGCAATCAGCTTGCGCTGGGCTTCAAATTTATCACTTGCAAATTTTAAGAAGAAAAGGCTCAAAACGACGTGTTTATATTCTGCCGGTTCCACAGAGCCACGCAGTTTGTCTGCCGATTTCCACAGCGCTTCCTCCATAGAAACTTCTTTTTTGGGCTTTGCTGCACCTTTGGCCATTTTATTTTCCTCCGATATTCATCTTTGGGAGCATAAAAACCGTTATCAAAACTCTAATAAACTCTAACTACTCAGAGATTCTCATAGCTTTTGATAGAAAGCTCCGCGTCCTGTACCGCACAATTGAATCGTTTTGTCCTCAACTAACTGGCGAAGCAACCATGAGGCGTGATTTGGCGTGCATCGACATAGATCTACAACATCTCCCCGTGTAATTCGGTTGTATCGGTTTAAGTGTGTCAAAATTAGTTCGCGTTCTTGCATTGTATCCCAGCCTCGCTGACGGGTGTATCCAGCTTTGTTGTTGGAGATGGAGTATACCTTCGAGCTGAGCATATACCGTCTAGCACTACCGTTGCCAATACCTTCTACCATGCCCAGTTCAGTCAGCCATTCCACAACAGCACGGGTACCAGAAATGGATTGCTGGATTTTGGTGCTAAGAAGCATTAAGGTGGCACGACGCTCTGTTTTAAGGACAGATAAAACAATTAAAGCATCTACAGGAATTGGTTTTTGCAGTCGTTCTTCTTCAGAAATGATCATTTTGATATAGCTCTCGTCTAGTTCTGCGCTGTTAAGGCGCAGCACCACAGAAGTATTGGTGGAAGCAGAATAATCAGGAATTGCATGACCACTTCGAAGCATGACCGTATAAATTTTGTCAATTCCTCGGCCGGTTCGCTCGGCAAGGCCAATTCGTTTGGCTGCCTCTGCAAGAAGAACATTGCGAGGTGTTGGGGATACAGTTAGGATATTGTCAGGTGAAATGCCTTCCAAAAATCCACCCGGACTCGAAATAGACAGTGCTGCTTTCTGAAGCTGAACCTGTACAGCGCCAACTCGGAAGTAGTCTCTGTGAACCAATGCATTTACAAATCCTTCACGAAAAGCTTCTTCCTCGTAGTTTGGAATTGGAACCCGAAACATACCGATTTGCAATTCCTGTTCTACAACACGGGATTGGAATAAAAGCTCAACTTTTTCAAATGTCTGCAAGAGAGAAGCATGCATCGCAGGAGGATTGGATAGAACATTTACTCCATCCAACACTTGAAACAGTACTTCATGACTGGGAACATATTGTCGAATATAGGTTTCGTGTCCAATCATCAAAAGACCAGTGATAGTTGGGAACCATTCTTTATTTCGCTCGCGCACAAAACCAAGGGCTCTGTCTAGTTCATTGTCAGACAAATCCAGCAATGTTGCATCTCCATGATAGATGCGGATCATGTTCCGCATACGCTCTCTTTCCAAGGGACTTAATGCAACCTCTGCTGGAAGGTCTTCAATCACCTGTGCAGAAGGATCTAGTGCTTGAATGTAGGAAAGACGCTGGAGAATTTCATCGGGTTTTAATGCAACTGTTTCCGGCGTTCCGTCTCGTTTGATTCTCCGACGCAGGTATTTTCCTTGAGAAGTCATCATAAGCTGTCGAGAAATGGGTACTTCAATAGCCAAAACCATGCACCCATCCCATTCCTCCATATGTGTATGCACAAACAAGGAGGGGACGGTATTGTCTTGTATACTTGATTCCATGTATTGTAAATCCTTATGTTGATTGTTTACACCAGTGGCGGTTCCACTATCTTCCATCCCTAAAAACAACCACCCGCCATCGGTATTGGCCATGCCAACCAAATCTTCATACAGCTTTTCCATGGCATAACATTTTTTGTCGCTTTTAAACTCAATAGTTAGCGTTTCTTTGACAGGTCTCTCCACACAAGTGCCTCCTGTATTATTGATATATAAATTATAATTTTATCTCTAACTAATTATAATTGTAGTAGAAGAGTGGTCGTTTTGCAACTTAAATTTATACTTGAATGTTTGAAACAGCATTACATTGAGGTTAATGCAATGCTCAGAAAACTCGAATAATCTCTAAGTATCTATAATTAATTCGGATATATCAAACAGTGCTTGTTGAGCGTTAGATCAATGGGTTAGGCCTGTGTTATATCATAAATCTGAGTAATTACTAAGCTCCTCTATCCACCCCACAATTCTTTATAGTCGGTTTACGTTATTTATTGTGTTAGTGCGGAGGTTTAACCGTCAAACGGCAATTTTACCACTGGCTAGCAATTCTTCCAGTGTGGAGCGAAAGTTGCTTTTCGTGATCTTCAGTCCAGCGGAACCGAGCCGTACAACGGGTGGGTAACCATTTTGTTGTTCGATGGATGAGATTATGCTGCCAAAATCGCCCTTTTCCATACCGCTGTGCGGCATGGGTCCCACAAGGATCAGACTGTAGATGGGCATGTACTGCATTTTTTTGAAATTGAATGTTTTGGCAGCATCATAATCCAGGTACATTTCAAATCGGCCTTTATTGATTCCCAGTGATTGTCCGATAGCCAGCAAGACATTTTCTTTTGCCTGTGACCCACCAATTACAACGATCTTCCCTGTCGGGTAAGGCTTATACCCGGTGTTTGGATAGAGAAGATCTGACAGTCCGATCAGGTCGAGGAAATGCTCGAGTTGGCCGGAGCGGTTGAGAAGAGACAGGATTTCTGTCCATCGGGAATCCAGCTCTTTTTTTAACGATTCCTCCAGTTCCGCGAGTTCTCTTGGATCCAGCACGATTATTCCTCGCTTTCTGCATCAAAAACATGGTACAGACGATTAACAGCATTCTCCAATTTTAACTTCAGCACAGCGATTTCATCCAGTGTAGCCTGATATTTCTGCGCAATTCGGTCTTGCTCTTCCAGAGAGGGAAGAGGAATGATGAGATTTTTGAGCATTTCTACACCAATGCTGGGGAGTGTAGCACCGACAGTAATGCTCTTCAATGCGGATACACCGTGTTCACTTTCAAAAAACGCTTTCAGGTAATACGGATTGGCCCGCTCCCTGTCAACCTCAATGATATAAAGATTTCCGTTTGCAAGAATTTGCTGTCCCTCTTTGACCGAGGCAACTGCCACCTTATATGGATATCCATTTTTGGAAAGGATCAGATCATCATTTTTCAGGCAATACTTTTCGTATTTGGGCTCGATTTTAGTGAGATAAGGGAGCTTCTCGTCGATCAGTCCATCCTGGATGTTCGCCAGCATGAGGTATTGCATATTGGTGACTCGATGGGATACCATTTCATCTAACTGGCGCGCTGTACAAGGGGCTCCACGAGTAATGCGCTTTATGATTTCGCCGAACGGAACACCATTTTCAATGTTCTCTCGGCTGGCATTATATCGGCCAAGATTTAACGTGTAGTCGTTCTCCTGCAGTTCTTCCAGTGGTATAAATCGGCTGAACTCACTGTCGTTGGAAAGAGCATGGACAATAGTTTGTATATCTGCTGGGCTAAATTCATTTTGCCTGCGGCCATGATGACAGATATTTGTTGCATCAACCAATCGAACGCCGGTGTTTCCATGACTGAAAACAACCAAAGAAGTGGGAATATTGGTGTAAGAAAACAACTTTTTGGGCATAGAGATAACTGCCTCGATGAGTCCGGTTTCTACAAAGTGTTTCCGAATGGGCATATCGTTGCTGTTCCATGTGCTTCCGTTAGTCATGATACCAATTGCTTTACCGGTATCCTTCATGGACCTGCAAATCAGGTCATTAAATACCCAGTCGGAAGAGGTTGCTTTCGAGATACCAGGGTATTTTACTTCCAATTCTTTCAAAAGCGCTGTTCCGCCGCTGAGATTACGCAGCTGCAACCCAAAAGGATAATTGGAAAATACCTTATCAAATTTATCATGTGATTCATTTGTTAGAGAAAATACGTCACCCAATAGAATTTGAATATTTTCGCCTAACAATTCTGCACGTACCTTGGCTGCAACATAGCGATCCACGTTAATTTCATAGCCGGTATACTGAGCATTTGGATTTTGGTCAAAGGCAGAAACCAAAAAAGCAGCAGTTCCACAACCGATTTCCGCGACACTTTCCTGTTTTGCAATTTTCAGAATGGCAAGGGCCAACTCGATGACCGAGGAAGGAGTGGTGTCATAGGCTTCGATTTGAGGGAGGAAAATGACTCCGGCAAATACCTCAGCAGAAAACTGAGGAAGCAGTGCGGAGAGATGTACCCAAGCTGTCTCATCGAAGGCGTTCTGAATCGCTGCTGCAATGGTCTGATCTATATCGAGATCCCCACTTATGAGAGAGTGATAGGAAGCAGAAAAAGGGCTGGATGATGTACGAACTTTATACAGAGCGTATGCAGCGATAATTGTATCAGTTTCAATTTTAGAAGAAGTGGGTTTGAGAGTTTCGTTGATTGCGAAGCTTACCTGCTGAATCATCTTTAGCATTTTGGGATTCTCAGAAATTTTTTCTGCGGGTAAAGACATTCACTACACCTCCGATATGGTTTTTGATAACCGGTTTATTCCTTTGACTCTAATTTACCATGCCAACGAATAAATGTCAATGGTTTTTTATAACCAAAATATAATTTTGCGGTTATTGTTAACCTTGTTATCCAATTCTATATCCAAGCTATGAACACCTGCCTCTTGGTGTGTCGTCCGATAAGTTCAGGTATTACAGGTAAAGGCGCACTTTGACCGCATCCAGAAATCCGGTTTGAAATTGGGTTTAAATGGTGGCTGCTTAGCTATCATTAGATATTCCCGACCAGCGTTTTTATACCACCGGACCAATTCTCGGAGAACATTTTTATCATTCCGGTTAAAGGTGTTTTCAGCACAGTTAAATCCGTAGCCGGGGTGCCGGGGTGTCCCCGGCCGCACGGCCTTGCCAGGGGCAAGGTCTAGTGCGTTATACCGCCAGACCCGGCTTTGTGATGTCACCGGGGTTTCCCAGGGCGGGGACACGGGGCGGCGGTATGTGAAAAGGGGTGAGGGCAACGCTGTCTTTGACCGGTAGCGGGCAGACCCTGGCTCAGCCGTTCTCCCGCCGGCGGGAGCGCCAGGCCCGGACGTTGTACTGGTTGCGGCACCGGACGGAGCAGAACTCGCTGCGGGCGTGGGGGTTGTAGTAGATTTTGCCGCAGTTTTTGCAGACCCGCAGCACCGGTTCCTCGGCGCAGAGGCTCTGGGCCAGTGCCAGATCCAGTACCGATTTCAGAGAGGAGAAAATCCACTGGAGCCTTGGCTGGACGCCGCCGGTCACCTGATAGCGCAGGGGGTGGGGCCGGGTCAGTGGGGACGAGCTAGCGCTGTTCCGACGGCTATATACTCGCTCCAGCCCGGCGAAGTAGTCCTTGATCCAGCTCAGCCGTTCCCCGTATCCTCGGGAGAACACCAGGTTGTAGCTGTCCTCCCGGCCGGCGGCAGTTCCCAGGGTGTCCTCCGGGCGGGGCAGGGTACCCTCCGGAAAGAACCGGTCCAGGTACTCCCCGATGGAGATTGTCCCCGGTGTGAAACCGAAGTCATTTTCCGGCAGGAGAATCTCCCGGCTTCGGAGAAAGTCCGGGTCAGAAGGGAGGTCAGCGGCAATTCCCAGCAGGCCATACCGCTCCGCAAAGCGCAGCACGGCTTCATCAATGTCAGCCAGGTCCTGCCGCCGCTGCCGCCCCAGCTCCATGGCCTCGGCCAGCATCTCCCAGGCGGTCTCCAGCGGGTTATAGAGCTGAGGGACAGCGTCTGCTGCCGGCATCACCCGCACCCCGTCCGGGAACTGCCGGAATTCATACCGGCTGTACCGCACCCAGGACGCACAGGCTCCGGCATACTGTTCATTCAGGTTCATCTTATATTTCCTCCTTTTTATATCGGGGATCAGGGTCTGCTTCCAGCGCCTTCCGGAGTCTGGTCAGTGCTGTCTGCCGCCGCGCCCGGATATTCCGGGGCGAGGAGCCCAGCATCGCTGCAATCTCTCCGGTGGTGTACCGCTCTACAAATTCCAGAAAAAGCACCTGACGCTGCAGACCAGTCAGCGTTTCGATTGCATGGGTAAGGCGGCTGTCGCTCATCAGCTGTGCCAGATCCTCCGGGCTTTGGCTGAAAATTTCAGTGAGCAGCCGGCTGACGCCATCGCTTTTCACCTGGGTTTTGGCTTTGATCTGGTTCCAGCTGTCCTGCCGGCGGAGCCGCTCCTCCCGGCTCATGGATTTCAGCCGCTCCTTTTCCTCGGGGGAATACTCGAACCGGTACCGGATGCCCGGCTCCAGTGCCGCCCGCTCTGCGGAATCCTCTTCCGGGTGGTCAGCCCCGGCACAGAGGGGCCGAGTATCCCGGTGCTTTTTCCAGCGCCGCTCACTCAGCTCCTGCTGGTGGTCAAACTCCTGCATCTCCTCCCGGACTGCGTCCGGAAGCTGTTCCATTGCGAGCTGTGCCCGGCGCTCCATTTCCTCAATTACTGCCTGAATATTTTTACGCAATCTTTTCCCTCCTTATGGTGGTGGCGTACCGTTTTTGGATTTTTCACGGTCTAGTATGTATGGGAGTAATTGAAGAAATGGTATTTATCAATTACATCGTAACACCAGAACAAAGATTCGTCAAGAGGGGGAGAAAGATGAAACAGCAAAAAATACCGGATACTCTGACGGCGGCGCAGGCTGCCGCCTTTTTGCGTGTGGGACGGAGCACCATCTATCAGCTCATTGCTGCCGGAGAACTGGAGAGCATTCCGGTACACGGGCACCACCGGATTCCGGTGAAGTCGGTGCGAAAGTTTATGAGAAAGACTTCCGCAAAGGCCTTGTAAAGAATCGGAACCTATGGTACCATCACACACCAACCGAGAGAGTTTGGTTGTGGGAGGTGCCGTATGGGTTCGAACCAGACAGCCGGGCATGACCCGGATGAAATCACGATGGAGGAATTTTACAGGCTGCTGCACATCAGCAAGCGCCGGGCGGCCTGGATTCTACAGGCGGGGCTGGTACCCTGTGAGGATCGTGGAAGCCGTACCTGGCGGTACCGGATTCCCCGACAGGAGGCGCTGGCCTTTCAGAAAAAGTTCCAGGCTCACCCCGAACGGTATTCCCCGCCGCCGGGGAGTTTTTCCTCCACCGCCGGAAAACAGAAAAGACCTGTGCCTTGTGTGCGCCGGGAGGAACTGGCTGCGGCGCTTACCGTCCGGTGGAGCGCTCTTCCGGAGCTGCTGGACAGTGCCGGGATTTCTGCCTGTACGGGATATGCCCGTTCCACTGTC
>CAJFQR010000148.1 GCA_904419105.1 Candidatus Avimicrobium faecavium | reverse complement strand
TATCACTTCCGCCGGAGGTGCCGCACTGCAGGATGTGATCCATGTCATCTCCCGACGCTGTCCGATGGTAAAGCTCGTTGTCCTTCCGGCAGCGGTGCAAGGACAGGGGTCGGTCGACGAGCTCCTCCTGGCTTTTGAGGCTGTCAAACGTCTCAGGGACAAGCTCGACACGGTGATCCTCTGTCGGGGCGGCGGAAGCCTGGAGGACTTAATGTCCTTCAATGATGAACGGGTTGTCCGCGCTGTTTTTGCCTGTCCGGTGCCGGTGATTTCCGCCGTTGGACATGAGGTGGACACCACTCTCTGTGACTTCGCGGCGGATCTTCGTGCACCAACGCCCTCCGCCGCCGCAGAAGTAGCCGTTCCGGATCAACGGGAACTGTATCGATCGCTTGCGGGCCTGCAGCAGCATTGGAGTCAGATGGCTCGCAATATGCTGGATAACTATACCGAACGGCTGCAATCCATTTCATCCAGAGAGGTTTTGCGATCCCCGGGAAAGCTGTACGATTCCAATAGACAAAGGCTGGGGAATTTGGTACACTTAATGAAAGAGCAGGCAGCCCGCGATCTTAAAATTCGTCGAATCCGTACTGCATATTTATCCGCTCAGCTCGATTCACTCAGTCCTTTACAGGTATTGGCAAGAGGATATACAATCACGACCGGTACAGGAGATGCTCCACTGCGCTCAGTCCAGGCCGTTTCTCCGGGGGAAACGATAAGGACCTGGCTTGCCGATGGTACCGTTGTTTCTAAGGTGGTAACAGTTGATGAAAAAGAAACTGAAATTTGAAGAAGCTATCCGACGTCTGGAAGAGATCACTTCACAGCTCTCCGATGGAACTACACTGGATGAATCCCTTAAACTCTATACGGAGGGTGCAGAGCTGATCCGGCAGTGTAATGAACAGCTTGAGGCCGCTCAGCTCAAGATTGAGACCCTCTTTCCCGCAGACCTTGTAAAGGACGATGATGGCAATGAACTCTCTGCAGAAGATGTACATTGAGATGGTGGAAAAGGCGCTGGACCGGTATGTCAGCCGGCAGCGCTGCAACGATGACCATGTCCTGGAGGCGATGCGCTATGCCGTGCTTGGCGGGGGAAAGCGGGTCCGTGCTTTATTGGTGCTCAACTTCAATCGGGTTCTCGGCGGTGCTGCCAACGATGCAATGGAGTTCGCCGCGGCCATCGAGATGGTGCACGCCTATTCGCTCATTCACGATGACCTGCCCTGTATGGATGATGATGATATGCGCCGCGGCAAGCCGTCTTGTCACAAAGCTTTTGGCGAGGCAGTTGCCCTTTTGGCGGGGGACGGACTGCTGACATTGGCTTTCGAGACAATGGCACGCAACACATCGATCCCGCAGGAAGCTGTCCTCGAAGGGCTTCGGCAGCTTGCGGCCGCAGCAGGGCCACGCGGTATGGTAGGTGGACAGGCAATTGACATTGAGGGCTCCGCGCAGTCGGTAGATGAACTCACCGGAATGTGCCTGATGAAAACCGGGGCTTTGATCAAATGCGCAGTACGGCTTGGATGCATCTCGGTAGGGGCCAGTGAAGACATAATGGCACAGGCAGATATCTATGCGGACGCAATTGGTCTGGCATTTCAGATTCGGGATGATATTCTCGACATCATCGGCGATGAAATAGAGCTGGGCAAATCAGTCGGCAGCGACCAGTCCAATCAAAAGACAACATTCGCAACAGTGCTCGGCCTGGAGAAAGCTCAACATCTCAATGAGCGGCTGACACAGACGGCATTGGACGCTCTTACCCAGTTGGGTGTGGAGCAGGATGATCCTCTCTACGAGATGACAATTGAACTCTGCAATCGAAAAAAATAAGATGGGAACGGTTCGGAATGGAAACGCTAAAGCTGATTGTGAGCAATTATTATATCGATGTCGGGGTCATTGCATGGTTTTCTGCCCAGGTGATCAAGACTGTTCTGTTCTATCTCAAAAACGGTATTTTTCAGGCGGAGCGGATGGTTGGCGCCGGCGGTATGCCCAGT
>CAJFQR010000147.1 GCA_904419105.1 Candidatus Avimicrobium faecavium | reverse complement strand
TCCACAGCAAAGATCCGGTACCTACCATGAAATCCTTCCTCCAAAAGCCGAGAGCCACACTGTTCCCCGATGCCCCCTGTGCGGATTCCCTCTTCATAAAAAAGGATCCGGTCAAAACCAGCTATTATACGGAAGATTTCTTCCGGCAGTGGATGAATACGGTTGAGAATGAGTACTGCAACAGCAGCACTCTGTTCCCGCAGAGTTATTTGCGCTTGCAGCAGCTCCTCTGACAGACGGCCATAGGAAATCAGAAGGGTACTGGCTCCTTCTGATGGTGAATAGAAAAAGTCCCCTGTAAAACCAGACAGCATTTTACCGGCTAAAACCGGCTCTCCGCCTTTTGGATAGCGTACAGCAGCGATTCCGGAAGTATGATCGACAGCGGAAATCAAATCAGTACGCAGCTGCTCGAAGGTTGCCGGCGACCAAATAGTGGTCCCTGGGACAGAGGAAAGCATCGCCACATCAAAAAGGCCCTGATGGGTCTCGCCGTCTGCGCCAACCACACCTGCACGATCAATTCCCAAAACGATGTGTTTCGGCTCAATGGCAGCATCGTGGATCAGTTGATCGAAAGTGCGCTGCAAAAAAGTGGAGTAGACAGCAAATACCGGCGTTATGCCAAGGGTGCTCATGCCGCAGGAAAAGCTCACGGCGTGTTCTTCTGCAATGCCAACATCAAAGAAGCGGCCGGTTTGGGCATATCGACGCCGGAACTCCTCCAAGCCGGTGCCATCGGCCATCGCTGCGGTAATCACTGCTAACTTCGGCCGGGTCTGGGCCATTTCACAAAGTGCCTTTCCAAACTCCGAAGAAAAACTCGGCTTTGCCCTTTCCAGAGATTCGCCCGTGCGAAGATCAAAGGGACCGACCCCATGAAACCGGCTAGGATCTTCGCGGGCTGGACGGTAGCCCATTCCTTTGACTGTGTGTACGTGGACAATGCAGGGCTGCGCGTACTCCTTTGCCCGTTCAAAAACATCTCGAAGGCTTTCCAGGTCATGTCCATCTACCGGGCCAAAGTACTTCAGGCCAAAATCTTCAAACAAGTTAGTGTGATACAGCATCTGCCGCAGAGCCTTTTTGGATCGGGACAAGGCGCTGCGCACCGGTCGGCCAACGAGAGGAATCTCCCCTAACAAGCTCTTAGCATTGTCCTTCAGCTCAAAATACTGTTTGGAAGTGCGCATTTTTGCGAGATAGTTGGCCACATTTCCTACATTTCTGGAAATGGACATATCGTTATCATTAAGGACAATAATGATTTTTTCTCCGCTGCGCCCGGCATTGTTCATTCCCTCATAGGCAATACCGCTTCCAAAGGAGCCATCACCGATAACCGCAATGGCGAAGCCTTCTTCACCACGCAGGCGCATCGCTTCAGCCATGCCCAGAGCCGCAGAAATCGATACACCCGAATGTCCGGCAATATAGCAGTCATAAGGGCTTTCCTTCTGTTTCGGAAAACCGGATATTCCGCCCTCCTGCCGTAGAGTATCAAATCGATCGTTGCGACCGGTGATGATCTTATGTGTATAGGCCTGATGCCCCACATCCCAGACAAGTTTGTCCTCGGGGCAGTGAAAGACACTGTGGAGCGCAAGGGTCAGCTCCACGGTTCCCAGACTGGATGCCAGATGGCCGCCGGTTCGAGAAACCGTTGACAGGATCCGTCCGCGGATCTCTCCTGCGAGCACTTCCATCTGCGAAACCGTGAGATTTTTCAAATCCTCCGGCGAATGAACCTTTTCAAGATACATAGAATTCTCCCAAAATTTAGAATATAGGGATAATCATACCAATCAGAATCCCCAAAAGTGCGCCGCCAAGCACTTCCAGCGGCGTATGCCCCAGAAATTCGTTAAGTTCCTTTGTCTCCGGCTGTTCATGGACTTCCAGATCAGAAGGTTCGAGTTCTGGCTCATCGTCCTCTTCATCCTGGTTCACCTTCCCGGTGAGCACGGCAAACAGGCTGTCTGCATCGTTCATATCAAGAACCATCCGGTTGAGCACTTTCGCCTGCTCACCGGCGGCACGCCTCACCCCCATTGCATCATACATCACCACACAGGCAAAGGACAGCGCAAGGGCGAACTCCGGCGAGGCAAAGCCGATCTTTTTGGCAATGGCAATG
>CAJFQR010000146.1 GCA_904419105.1 Candidatus Avimicrobium faecavium | reverse complement strand
AATGCAGGTATTTTGCAGGGGCTTGGAGACAGCCGTACATCGCTGATCTTCCTGGCCATTGCCACCATGATCAATGTTGTGCTGGACCTGGCCTTTACCGCCGGTATCCGCATGGGCGTTTTCGGTGTTGCCCTTGCGACAATTATTGCCCAGATGTGCTCATGGCTGTTTGGTCTCTTTTATATACAGAAGAAATACACCATCATAAGAATCAATTTCCGTCATCTGGAGTTTGACCGTGCCCTGTTTAAGCAGGCGCTGCGCCTGGGGATTCCCTCCGGTTTGCAGCAGATGTGTTTTTCTGTGGGAATTATCGCAGGAATTCTGCTCCAGTTCTTGGCGCCGTTTCTGCCTGTCTGGATGGGCGGGGCGCCTGATGTGATTCCCTTGGCTCAGGATTATGTACGCATCTATCTGATGGGAGTGCCTTTTTCGGTTCTGGCAATGGTCTTTTCGCCGACGATGCGATGTTTGGGCGATATGCGCACACCGATGGTGTTAAACATTATGGGCAATCTGATCAATTGTGTCCTCAACTTCTTCTTTATCTATGAGACCCGTCCTGTGGATCTGTTTGGAAATGTAATCACAATCTGGGGAGCCGGATGGGGTGTTTCAGGAGCGGCTTTTGGTACGGCAGTCTCCAATGCGTTTGTTGGGCTGTTTATGTTCAGCGCAGTGATGATCCGGGAAAATCCGCTGAAAGTCCCGCTGCACAGCTGCCTGCATCCACAGAAGAATGTCATCCTGCGGATGATCGGTATCGGCACGCCGGTTGCCTTCGAACGGGCCATTGTTGCCAGCGGGCAGGTGGTCTCCACCCGCATCGTCACAGGGCTGGGTACGCTTCCGCTTGCAGCCCACCATCTTGCCAATACGGCGGAGAGCATTTCCTATCTTCCGGGTGAGGGAATCGCCTATGCAGCGACAACTTTGGTGGGACAGTCCATCGGAGCCGGAGATATGGATAAAGCAGATCTGTACGGAAAGACCTGCATTAAAGTTGCTATTGCAATTTCTCTGTTTGGCGGTGCACTTCTGCTTCTGCTTCCACAGCAGCTTCTGAGTATTTTCTCCAGTGATGCGGCTGTCGTCGCTCTTGGGGCCAGTGTGCTGATGATTGAGGCCTTTGCTCAACCGATGCTTGCTACCTCCACGGTTTCCTCCGGAGCCTTCCGTGGGGCAGGAGATTCAAAGTGGGCTTTCTATATGTCGGCTGCCTGTATGTGGGGCATCCGTATCCCTCTGTCCTTCCTTCTTACCGTTTTATGGGATTGGGGGCTCACCGGTATCTGGGTGGCGATGTGCCTGGACCTTAATTTCCGCGGTTTGATCTGCCTACTTCGCTTCCGCAAAAGGGAGTGGGCTGCCAAAGCTATTGAGAAACTTCGGGCCCAGAGCAGTCGTTTTGACCCGGTCAATCAGAATGCAGAATGAAAAAACGGGGCAGTTTTCCTGCCCCGTTTTTCATTTTTCATTTTCTTCCACAAACCGTTTTGCCTCGATCACCTGTTCCAGAGGGATCTCTGGGATCCCATTTTTATCTTTGTTATCCGGGTCGGTGATTGCCTGGTAGGCATAGTCACCATGGAGCTGTTTGGCATGCCCATCGGTATGGGTATGGTTTCCCTGTGAGAGGATTGCGGGCTTCAGGCCAGGATTCTTTTTGTGATTTGACACTGTACTTCCACTCCTTTTTTTGCTTATGGTTAGTTTGCTCCGGACGGTCGAGTCTACACCCCTGAAAAGAAAGACAGAAAAAATGGAAAATAGTGTTGACAAGAGAGGGAGGAGCTGATATAATAGTCAATGTCGCCAAGAGGACCAGACAAGGCGGCAGAAACGATGGGGGTATAGCTCAGCTGGGAGAGCATCTGCCTTACAAGCAGAGGGTCTCGGGTTCGATCCCTGATGCCCCCACCAAAAAAGAAATATGGCCCGGTAGTTCAGTTGGTTAGAACGCTAGCCTGTCACGCTAGAGGTCGTGGGTTCGAACCCCATCCGGGTCGCCAAATTTTTGCCTTTGTAGCTCAGTTGGTAGAGCAGGGGACTGAAAATCCCCGTGTCACTGGTTCGATTCCGGTCGAAGGCACCATAGAAGCGGGTTTAGCTCATCTGGTAGTTCCGGTCGAAGGCACCATAGAAGCGGGTTTAGCTCATCTGGTAGAGCGCCACCTTGCCAAGGTGGAGGTAGCGAGTTCGAGCCTCGTAACCCGCTCCATTTTCTTATTTGGCATTGGCGCCATAGCCAAGAGGTAAGGCAGAGGTCTGCAAAACCTTCACCACCGGTTCAAATCCGGTTGGCGCCTCCACAAAAAGCCAGCAGTGAAACACTGCTGGCTTTTCCTTTTATATGTTCGGAGGAAATGCTATGTCAGAACATATTGTTCACACTATTGAACCGGTCTTCGATTCGGACAGCCGGGTGCTCATTCTTGGCACGATGCCTTCTCCCAAATCCCGGGAAGTCGGTTTTTATTATGGACATCCGCGCAATCGATTCTGGAAGGTGCTGGCTTTGGTTCTTGGAGAATCTGAACCGTCTTCCATCACCGAAAAGATTGCCTTACTCCACCGCCGGCACATTGCCCTCTGGGATGTGCTGGCCGCTTGTGAGATCGAAGGGGCCTCCGATGCCTCGATCCGTCAACCGAAACCGAACAATCTGGCCTGCATTTTCTCGGCAGCTCCGATTCGGGCTGTATTTACCACAGGCGCTGCGGCCTACCGGCTGTATCAAAAATACCAGGCGCCGCTAACTGGCCTAAATGCCTACCGGCTGCCTTCCACCAGCCCAGCTAATTGCGCCGTCTCACTGGAACAACTTGCTGAAGCGTACCGAGAAATTCTGCTCTATCTGGATAGATAATAGGGTACAAAAAAAGAGGGGAAGAAATTCCCCTCTTTTTGTTGAATTTTTTCGCTTACTTAGCAGCGGCCTTGGTGACGATCTCAACAGTATCCCGGGCAATGAGGAGCTCCTCGTTGGTGGGGATAACCCAGACCTCAACCTTGGAATCGTCAGCGGAGATCTTCATCTCGCCACGCTGAGCGTTCTTCTCCTCGTCGAACTTGACGCCGAGGAAGGCCAGATTTTCGCAAACACGCTTGCGAAGGTTGCCGTCGTTCTCGCCGATACCGCCGGTGAAAGCAATGGCATCAACGCCGCCGAGAGCAGCAGCATAGGAACCGATGAACTTGGTGATCTGGTAGACCAGCATATCCAGAGCCAGCTGAGCGCGCTTGTTGCCCTCGCCGGCAGCGGCGATCAGATCGCGGCAGTCACTGGAGACACCGGACACACCCAGGAAGCCGGACTTCTTGTTCATAATGTCAGACATTTCATCGGGGGTCAGGCCCTCCTTGTTCATCAGATAGGTGACGATAGAGGGGTCAATGCCGCCGCAACGGGTGCCCATGATGAAGCCGTCCAGTGGAGTGAAGCCCATGGAGGTGTCCTGGCACTTGCCGTCCTTGATGGCGGTAATGGAGCTGCCGTTGCCCAGATGGCACACGATCAGACGGTCCTTGCGGCCGGTGAGTTCGGTGTAGCGGCCGGAGATAAATCTGTGGCTGGTGCCATGGAAGCCATAGCGGCGGATGCTGTACTTCTCGTAGTACTCATAGGGGAGGGCGAACATATAGGCCTTCTCCGGCATGGTCTGATGGAAGGAGGTATCGAATACGGCTACCATCGGAACATCCTTGCCGAATACCTCCTGACAGGCCTTCATAGCAGTGGCCTGAGGCGGGTTGTGCAGAGGGCCGAGGTCACGGAAGGAGAAGATATCCTCGATGACCTTATCGGTGACAAGGGTGGAGACTTTGTAGACCTCGCTGCCGTGGAGCACGCGATGGCCAACAGCGTCGATCTCCTTCATGCTGTCGATGACCTTGCCCTCACCGGTAGTCAGTGCGTCGATAACGGCCAGGAAGGCCTCCTTGTGGGTGGGGAAGGGAAGCTCCTTCTCGACCTTGACGCCGTCCGCCCTCTTGTGCTCGATGCGGCCGTCCACGCCGATGCGCTCGCACAGGCCCTTGGCCAGTACGCTCTCATTGGACATATCAATGAGCTGGTACTTCAGCGAAGAGCTTCCGGCATTGATTACCAAAACCTTCATTGGGGTATTCCTCCTACTTTTTGTGTTTTTCGGGAAATAGCTTGACACTATATTTCACTATTCTATATTATAACACTGTAAATAAAAATTCAAGCGTTTTGTCGGAGAAAGGAAAAAACCGTGAAAATCGCTGTTATAATCGCTGAATACAATCCATTCCACAACGGCCACGCCTACCACATTGCCCAAACCCGGGCGGCAGGGGCAACCCATATCGCTGTTGTGATGAGTGGAAACTTTGTGCAGCGGGGAGAACCGGCCTTTCTGGAAAAGCACAGACGGGCAGAAATGGCGCTGACTTCCGGTGCCGATCTGGTACTGGAGCTGCCGCTTCCCTATACCTGTGCGCCTGCCCAGAGATTTGCCGAAGGCGGGGTGACGATGGCCGCTGCTCTCGGCGCCGATATGCTGAGCTTTGGCAGTGAATGCGGCAGTACGGCTTTGCTGGAGAAAACGGCCGCAAGCCTCGAAACTGAGGCATACCGACTTCGTTTCCGGGAGGAGTTGGACGGGGGCCGCACCTATGCAGCTGCTGCCGCCCGGGCGATGACAGCCGTCTGGCCGCAGGGGGAGGAAGTGATGCAGGGTGCCAACGATATCCTTGGCCTCGAGTATATCCGTGCTATCCGACGGCTGGGCAGTTCGATCAAGCCGCTGGCGATTCGGCGGATGAGCACACTCCACGATGGGGCTGTACCAGAGGGGAGTTTTGCCAGCGCCTCCCTGCTGCGCTCCTGGCGAAAAGAGGCGGCTATCGAACCCTATGTCCCAGAGGAATGCCGTTCGCTCCTTC
>CAJFQR010000145.1 GCA_904419105.1 Candidatus Avimicrobium faecavium | reverse complement strand
AGGCGGTGCTCAGTGCCTACGTGGAAATTTTTCGCGGTACCCCGATGATGGTGCAGGCGGCGTTCATCTACTATGGCGCGGCTATGCTCTTTGATATCCACATGGGCACCTGGTTTGCGGCGATCTTTATCGTCTCGATCAATACCGGTGCCTATATGGCGGAGACGGTTCGCGGCGGCATCCTGTCCATCGATCCTGGTCAGACCGAGGGCGCCATGGCCATCGGAATGAACCACACCCAGACCATGCTCCATGTGATTCTGCCCCAGGCACTGCGCAACATCATGCCCCAGATCGGCAACAACCTGATTATCAACATCAAGGACACCTGCGTGCTGTCCATCATCAGTGTTGCCGAGCTGTTCTACAATGTGCGCAGCATCTCCGGTGCCACCTATGCGTTCTTCCCGGCCTACTCCATTGCGATGGTGATCTATTTTGTACTCACCTTTGCCTGCTCCCGTGTGCTGCGGTTCATCGAGAAGCGGATGGCCGGCCCTGAAAGCTATGACTTGGCGATGAACGATGTGCTGCTGGGGGAAGGGATGATCTCCTACCACGGCGATCCGCCGGAGCAAAATGCCGATTACCGTGCCCGAACCACCGCAACCGAGGCACAGAGAGGAGCTGAGCGTGATGTCTGAACCGATTATTGAGGTACGCCATCTGCAAAAGGACTTTGGCAGTCACACCGTCCTGCGGGATATGAACTTCACCGTACGGGAAGGGGATGTCACCAGTATCATCGGGGCCTCCGGCTCGGGCAAGAGTACATTGCTTCGCTGTATCAACTTGCTTGAGCGGCCGACCTCCGGTGAGATCTTCTTCCACGGGATGCCGATCTCTGCCCATGGCACCGATGCCTGCGCCTACCGGGCCAAGGTGGGGATGGTGTTCCAGAGTTTTAACCTCTTCAACAACATGACTGTGCTCGAAAATTGCACCATCGGCCCGGTGAAGGTCCTTGGCCGCTCGAAAGAGGATGCTCGGGAAAAGGCGATGCACTTTCTGGAAAAGGTGGGAATGGCGCCTTACATCAACGCCAAACCCAGACAGCTCTCCGGCGGTATGAAGCAGCGGGTGGCCATTGCCCGTGCACTGGCGATGGAGCCGGAAGCCCTCCTCTTTGATGAGCCCACTTCGGCACTGGATCCCCAGATGGTCGGGGAGGTGCTGGCGGTTATGCGGCAGCTTGCCGCCGAGGGCCTGACGATGATCGTCATCACCCACGAGATGGCTTTTGCCCGGGATGTCTCCACCCATGTGGTCTTTATGGCAGATGGAGTCATCTGCGAAGAGGGCACCTCGGCCGATATCTTTGAGCATCCACAAAACCCTCGTACCAAGGAGTTCCTCTCTCGATTCTTTGATCGTTGACCGGTCCTGTCACATGGCCTCCCGCGGCTTTCGTGGGAGGCCTCTTTTTTCTGAAAAAGAGATTGCCATTCTTTTTTGTAAAATCCTGCAAAGACGGTTGATTTTCCTTTGAAAATCCTGTATGATAAACATAAAATGAAACTTCAGGTTTTCAAAATTTCAAATTGATCGTCGAACACTCTGGAGTCGACGGAAAGGAGAACTGTTTTATGAAGGAGTCCTGTGCGTTTCAGCTCCGCCCGGATGTAGGCGGGTGCAGCACCATCATCATCGGTAAGGCAGTGTCTGCCACCGGCCGGTATCTGCTTGCCCACAGCGAAGATGACTACGACTGTCTGGTAGAGGTGCATAAGGTCCCCCGGATCCGGCACAAGGCCGGCGAGACCCTGTCCTTCCCGGATGGCTCTGCTGTTGTTCCGGAGGTGGAGGAGACCTACGCTTATCAGTGGTCGGAGTTCCGCGGGGAGGAGGGGATCTCATTCGCCGACTGTTTCGTCAACGAGTGGGGCCTTGCGGTGGTCAGCAACAACTGCAATCCCTGCAAGATCTCGGAGACAGAGGAGCAGCGGGGAGGTCTGGCCTATGCGCTGCGCCGCCTGATTGCGGAGCGCG
Source organism: Candidatus Avimicrobium faecavium (assembly GCA_904419105.1). Classification (GTDB taxonomy): domain Bacteria; phylum Bacillota; class Clostridia; order Oscillospirales; family Ruminococcaceae; genus Avimicrobium; species Avimicrobium faecavium. Next base: position 1,999 of record CAJFQR010000145.1, on the reverse strand, counting down.
CCAAGTCTGCCCGGGAGGCGGTGGAGCTGGCTGCCAAGCTGGTGGAGGAGTATGGATACGCCGCCTGCCGCTCCTACCACTTTGTCGATAAGGATGAGGCCTGGGCTTTCCAGGTACCTGTTGGTCACAACTATGTGGCCCGCCGTATCCCGGAGGATGCAGTCTACTTTATTCCGAATAATTTCACCATCCATCAGATTGATTTTTCCGATACCGAACATAAGAACTTCTATTTCTCTGCGGATCTGGTGGACTTTGCCCGTCGCAACGGCTGGTATGTTCCCGCAAACGAGGGGGACTTCAGCGACTTTGATTTCGCACGGGCTTATCAAAAACTCCAGGATGACGGGGAGTACGACCGTGAGGACAATGCGATGCGCACCCGTAATGCCTGGCCCTTCCTGCTTGGCTATCAGCCGGAGGAGTGGCGCCCCTTCTGCGTAAAGGCGGATAAGACCTACACAGCGGCCGATCTCAAGGCGTTGCTGCGTTACCACTACGACGGTACCCCGGACGATCCCTGTGCTGCCGGGCATGATTCGCCCCACTACCATCCGCTGCCGAATCCCATTTGCAACGCGATGACCGCCGAGAGCTCGGTGATCGAATTCGGTCCTGTGCCGGCGCTTACCGTTATCTGGCGCACGGTACCCAAAGCGTGCATCACTCCGTTTGTGCCGTGGTACTTTGGCGCTACCCGGGTGCCGCGTGGATATGAATGGCAGGCTCCCACCACTGCCCAGCGGACCCATTTTGCTGTTCCGGCAGAGGAAATGCGCATCGACCCGAACAAAGCTATCTGGGCGTTCAAGATCCTCCACTATATCACCGAGTTCGACTATGCCGGCACCCACGAGCGTGTTCACCGGTCGGCGGATAAGCTCGAAAAGGCCTGGGAGGCGGAGCAGCCCCAGCTGCTTGCCTGCTACGACCTTCTGATTAAGGATCACCCAGCTGAGGCTGCGGAACTGCTTACCAGCTACACCGAGACCAAGGCCCGTCAGGCCTGGGAGTGGGCACTGGATATGATCCGGGAGCTCGGTGAACGCAAGATCAAAGAAAATAACGGAACACTTGAGATCTGACTTTGCAAAAAAGGACCGTCCTCCCGGACGGTCCTTTTTACATGGTATAAGGTTTTGCTTTATAGCGGAGCCAATGGAAGCGCGCCCGCATACAGTCTTTCGACAGCACAGCCCGGAGAAAAGCCTCCGGGCTGTGCTGCCGTATTTAGAAAACTCAATATACCATCATGTTCATGAAGGATCCCTTTTCCATCTTGGCGTGATAGGGGCCCACATTTGAGGTCACATTGCCGTAGATCACCAGTGTGCCAGAATCCAGGATCTGATCGGCAAACAGACTGCCGCGGATCTCGGCAGTGGAGCCGCCGCTGACAGTCAGATCGCCCTTCATAATGCCGTTGAGCTGGAAATGGCAGCCTTTGCCGACATCGACATTGCCGTACAGTGTGCCGATTAGTTTTACCGTCGCACCGGAGGTGATGACAAGATCTCCGGTCGTGACATGATCGAGGATCGTATCCTCGGAAATGGTGATGGTGCTCATAGAAGAAAAAACCTCCCTTTTTTCTGCGCCTCTGGGAAAGAGACTATCCTGTCTATCAGTTTACTGCATCTGGCGACGGATTGCAAGCAAAATGCCAAAATTCATTGACCAGAAACAAGCACTTTCGTAGAAAACGCTTGTTTTACAATTTGCAGACGGCGTAAAGCAAGGCAGGTATACTGCTTTGCATGAACCTAAATCCATGGAAGCCGGATTAAACATTGAAGCGGAACAGCACAATGTCTCCGTCCTTCATCACGTAATCCTTGCCTTCACTGCCTACCAGTCCCTTTTCTTTGGCGGCGGCCATGCTGCCGCAGGCCATCAGGTTCTCGAAAGAGACCACCTCTGCCCGGATGAAGCCGCGTTCAAAGTCCGAGTGGATCTTGCCAGCGGCCTGCGGAGCCTTGGTTCCCTTTTTGATGGTCCA
>CAJFQR010000144.1 GCA_904419105.1 Candidatus Avimicrobium faecavium | reverse complement strand
GGAAAGATCCTTGTAGCGCAAAGTTGCTTTTTCCTTTGTGAATTCCATCTCCATCCCCGCCAAAGAGGCCGGCTGTGTGAAGGCGAGGGTGTACCGCTTTTCTGCCCCCTGCCCCAAAATGGTCATGGTCGCATCCACTCCATGGTAGTTGAGCTCCGCCGTTGTGGTAAAATCGGAGGAAACGCTCTCCTGCACCTTTGCGCGGTCCCTCTCGGCGAGACCGCATCCGGTCAATAAAAAAAGGGACAGCATCGCTGCGACGAGTTTTTTCATCAGACAACACCCTGTTCTCTCTAAAGTTTCGGATAAGCTTTTGAGAGATAGTGTGCCACATCCGCCGGCTGCATATACATCTGGCCGAGCTCCGCTTGACAGAGATCGGCCGCCTTTCCGTGGTAAAAGACACCGGCGGCTGCCGCTTTTACTGGCGGAACACCTTGAGCGAGCAGAGCTCCAATGATACCGGAGAGCAGGTCACCGCTCCCGGCTTTTGCCAGGCCTGCATTGCCAGTGGTATTCATATAAGCTCCCATTGCTCCAGGGGCGGTAAAAGTCCTGTAGCCTTTGCAGACCACTGTAACGCCATATCGTTTGGCAAAGTTTCCCACCAAGTCATAGCGGTCGCTCAAAATGCTCTGACTGTCCACCTGGAGCAGCCTGGCCATCTCTCCGATATGCGGTGTCAGCACCACCGGGACGGTCACACTATCCAGAATATTTATATTCTCTGCCAGGGCATTTATACCATCCGCATCAACCAGAACCGGGCACTGTGCCTCTTTCAGAACCGTAGCGACCAGTGTTTTTGTATCCTCATCCAGCCCCAATCCGGGGCCGATGACGATGGCCGTAGCCCGAGCCATGGTCTTTTGCAGGCGGCCGTAAGCAAGCAGATCGATACGGCCGTTTTCATTGGAATCCAACTGCAAAAAAACACACTCCGGACTCTGCAGCGCCACTGTTCGGCAGACCTCTTCCACCGAAGCGACACAGACATAACCAACACCGCTGCGTTTTGCCCCCATTGACGCAAGCACCGCTGCCCCGATGTAATCCCGGCTTCCTGCTATGATCAGCAGATAGCCGTGATCGTGCTTATTGCTGTCCACTGCCCGTACCGGAAGAAAACTGGCAGCTAACGCATCGTTGACAAGGGCATAGCGATAGACAGTGTCCTTTTTGAATTCGGGAGGAATTCCAATGTCTACTACACAGATATTGCCACAGAGCTTGGCCGTCAGAGGCATAATGTGTGACGGTTTAAGGCTGTCAAATACCACTGTAAAATCCGCCCGGACACAGTCCGGATCCGATTGAAATCGGTCGGTCTCCATTCCGCTGGGCAGATCAAGGGAAAACACCGCCGCAATCGCACTGTTGATGAGCTTGGCCGCCGCCTTTCCCGCTTTGGGCAGTTCTCCATGAAATCCGGTTCCAAAGATTGCATCGACAACGATATCCACGCCCACCATTGCCAGCTCTGCCCCATAAGGGCTCACTGCGAGGTCCACCATCGGGATCTTCGCAGCATAGGCTTTTTCATAGGCCTCTCTGGCAGCTCGGCTCTTCGGCAGATCAAAGCAGAGAATCACCTGCACATTGGCACCAAGCTTTTTCAATTCTGTGGCGACGATAAATCCGTCGCCACCGTTGTTGCCGCTGCCGCAAAACACCACACAGTGCTTGTCCTTTACCGGTATTGTTCCGTTAATAGCATAGGCGGCAGCCCGACCGGCGTTCTCCATCAAAATGGACGCGCTGATGCCCTCAGCGGCGCAACGGTCCTCCAGCGCTTTCATCTGTGCGGAACTCAGCGCGTACATGTTTTCTCCCCCTTGTCTTTCTCTTCACAGGACAGATATACCACGGCCATCGCCTGGAAGGCTGTGTGACTGATGCTTACTGTGATCTGCAAACCAGAATAGCGCTTCGCTGCCCGTCCATGCAGATGGATCTGCGGCTGCCCCAGCGGCGTCCGAAGGACCTCTACCTCCCGAAGCCCGAACTCCCGGAAACCGGTGCCTAGTGCCTTGCTGAAGGCCTCTTTAGCGGCCCATACGCCGGCCACCGACTGCTCCGGGTGTTTCTTCTTAGAAAAATATTCCCGTTCTCCTTCGGTGAAAAATTCCCGGAGAAAGCGCGGATTTTCCATTGCACGGCGGATCCGGTCCACCTCCACCAGATCTGCACCTACTGATCCGCTCATCGGTCTCCCTCCCCCAATAAACTATCTATCATATTACCATAGCAGCGGCCGTTTTTCAAATGTACTTTGAAAGAATAGAGGATCTGTAGCATCTTATTGCTCATTAGATTCCCGGCAAAATCTCCAAAACCACTTGAAAAGAAAAAAACATTGTGCTATCATAAAAACCAAAGTTTCATACTTTATCAAACGCTGAGACTGAGAGAGTACGCAAAACACAGTGGGATCGCAGAGAGCACTGCCTGGGCTGAGAGCAGCGCCCCGCCGTTTTGCCGAAGTTCACTCATGAGCGCACCGCTGAACCAAAAGTAGGCGGCTGCGGGCGGTCCCGTTACCGACCGAGGAGGATGTTTGTCCTCTAAGAGTGCCTGCACCTACGCAGGAAGCTGGGTGGTACCACGGAGTTTGCGGTTTGTAGTCTTCGTCCCTATTTCGGGACGAAGACTTTTCTTTTTCCCGAAAGACCGGCAAAACCGCCTTTCCCATATTTACAGAGAGGTGAAAATTGTGAAAGAAGCACTGATGAAGATCCTCGCCGCTGCAAAGGCGGACCTGGAACAGGCCGGTGACCTCAAGGCACTTGAGGAAGTTCGGGTCAAGTACCTGGGGAAAAAAGGGGAACTCACCGCCATTCTCAAGCAGATGGGTTCTCTCTCGGCTGAGGATCGCCCAGTCATTGGCCAACTGGCTAACCAGGTACGCAGTGAAATCGAGGAGGAAATCGCCCATGCCGGTTCCCATCTGCGGGAGAAGGCTCTGGACGAAAAGCTCGCCAAAGAGCGCCTGGACATCACTCTGCCCGGTAAAAAGAATCCCATCGGGCATCAGCATCCGCTGAGCATTGTTCTCGACGAGATCAAAGAGATCTTCCTTGGAATGGGCTTTGATGTGGTCACCGGCCCGGAAATCGAGCTGGATTACTACAACTTTGAAGCGCTGAATATCCCGAAGGGCCACCCCGCCCGGGATACCCAGGATACTTTCTACATCAGCGACAATGTGCTGCTGCGCTCCCAGACCTCGCCGATGCAGGTCCGCACGATGGAGACCCGCAAGCCTCCGATCCGTATCATTGCACCCGGCCGTGTCTACCGCTCGGATGCGGTAGATGCCACCCACTCCCCGATGTTCCATCAGATCGAAGGAATGGTCATTGATAAGGGCGTGACCATGGCGGATCTCAAGGGCACGCTGGAGATCTTCGCCAAGCGGTTGTACGGCGAGGATACCGTTGTCCGCTTCCGTCCGCATCACTTCCCCTTCACTGAGCCCAGCGCCGAGATGGATGTTCAGTGCTTCCACTGCCACGGCGAAGGCTGCCGGCTGTGCAAGGGTGAGGGCTGGATCGAGCTGCTCGGCTGCGGCATGGTCCATCCGAAGGTTCTCGCCGGCTGCGGCATCGATCCGGAGGTGTACAGCGGTTTCGCTTTGGGCATGGGCTTGGAGCGCGTGGCGATGCGCCGGTACAACATCGACGATCTGCGCCTGCTGTATGACAACGATGTACGGTTCCTCGAGCAGTTTTGAGCAGTATTAGGAGTGTGAAACCATGGATCTTTCAATGAAATGGCTGTCCGATTATGTGGACATCGATGTTACCCCCAAGCAGTTCTCCGATGAGATGACAATGAGCGGTTCGAAGGTGGAAGGCTACACGGTGGAATCCGCTGCGATCCGCAATGTCGTCGTCGGTAAGCTGCTGTCAGTCGAACCCCATCCAAATGCAGACCATCTGGTGGTCTGCGCGGTGGATGTCGGAGAAGGGGAACCGCTGACTATCTGCACCGGCGCCAAAAATGTAAAAGCCGGCGATGTTGTCCCTGTGGCAAAACCCGGTTCCACCCTTCCCGGCGATTTATCGGGATTTGGCGGGC
>CAJFQR010000143.1 GCA_904419105.1 Candidatus Avimicrobium faecavium | reverse complement strand
GCTGACGCATCCGCTGGAAGAAGCTGCGTGCCTCATCCTGCTCCTGAAGAGCGTAGTCGCTGCCCAGAACGGCAATCAGTTTATCGATCACATAGCGCTGACGATCGGAGCTGCAGTTGGCATCAATCGGATCGAACGAATTCTGCTGCAGATATACAGCATCCAGCATATCCGCCTTGAGATAGGTGATATAATCGTCCAGACTGGTACCTTCCTGGCCTACAACCTTCATCATCGCACCGATCTCATTTCCATGGATAATGATCTCTTTGCAGAAATCCGATTTAGCCTGCGGAATGACACCCGGGTACTTGGACCAGGAGATCATCGGGTCGATAGCCGGGTACTTTCTGGCATCGGAACGCTCACGAGAGAGGCCATGGAAGGCACCTACGACCTTCAGGGTTGCCTGAGTCACCGGTTCCTCAAAGTTGCCGCCGGCCGGGGATACCGAGCCACCGATGGTTACAGAGCCGGTACTGCCATCCGGCAAAAGAACATAACCGGCACGCTCATAGAACGCAGCAATATAGGACTCCAAATAGGCGGGGAACGCCTCCTCACCGGGGATCTCCTCCAGACGGCCAGACATCTCGCGGAGCGCCTGCGCCCAACGGGAGGTGGAATCGGCCAACAGCAGGACATTGAGCCCCATCTGACGGTAATATTCCGCCAGCGTCACCGATGTGTAGATGGAAGCTTCTCGGGAGGCAACCGGCATCGAAGAGGTATTGCAGATGATAATGGTACGCTCCATCAACGAGCGACCGGTCCGGGGATCCACCAGCTTCGGGAATTCCGTAAGAGTTTCGACCACCTCACCGGCGCGCTCACCGCAAGCTGCGATAATAACAATATCGACATCCGCATAGCGGGATATGGTGTGCTGCAATACTGTTTTACCAGCGCCAAACGGTCCGGGCGTACAGTATGTGCCGCCTTTTGCCACCGGGAAGAAAGAGTCCACCAGGCGTACCTTGGTCTCCATATTTTCCACCGGAGCCAGCCGCTCCCGATAGCACTTGACCGCTCGCTTGACCGGCCAGCGGAAGGACATGGAGACGGGAATCTCCCGGCCGCGTTCGTCACTGAGCACAGCAATGGTTTCGGTAATGTTATATTCACCGGGAGCGACGATGGATTTCAGCGTATAAGTACCCAGCAGGTCGAAGGGAACGAAGATTTTATGGACAAATCCTCCTTCCGGCACGGAACCGATCGCCTCACCGGCACGCAAAACAGCGCCGGGCTGGGCAGTGGGAGTAAACGCCCATTTTTTCTCGGTGTCCAGGGCCTCCAGATAAATTCCTCTTTTGAGGAACCATCCGGCCTGCTCAGCCAGAGCCGGCAGGGGATTCTGAAGGCCATCGAAGACCTGCCCGAGCAGACCAGGCCCGAGCATGGCGGACAGCATCTCTCCGGTAAAGATGACCTCGTCACCGTATTGGATGCCGTCTGTCATCTCATAGACCTGCACCTGGGCAATCTTTCCGCGGATACGGATCACCTCGCTTTTCAGCGTGGCGTCGTCCACTTTTACGTAGCAGATCTCATTCATGGAAACGGTCCCGTCGAACTCGACGGATACCAGGTTTCCATTGATCCCTACAACTTTTCCTTTGTTTTGTTCGGTCATGACAGGACCTCCAACCGATCTCCATTGAGAATGGAGTTGTAAATATTTCGATATGCAAGCTTGCCGGCTGCAGTGTCAAAGCGGTTCGCGTGGAGAACCAGCTTCAGCTTCAGGCCGTAATAGAAGATGTAATCCTCGGCAAAAATATCCACAGGACGAAGCGACTCCAGAAAGTGAAGCCGATACTGAAACAGATATCTTTCTGCCTCCATAGGATTTGTCATCTCTGCCGCAGTCTGCGCCGTCTTGAGGATCTCTTCGGACAGCGCAACATCTCCAGGCTCAAAGGCCTTTTTCATCCGACGAGCACGCATCACGCCGAGAGCCAGGCGCAGATCGCGTTCTCCCCTGTTCCATGCGTTAACCAGGGACGAGCCTGAACGCTCAATTTCCCGGGGCGGGGACAGTGTCAGGCTATCCAGACACTGCCGGGCCTTTTTCCCCAAAAAACGATGGCACAGTTCCACAAAGCGCTCTTCCGTAATAGGAAGTGGTGAACCCGCGCCGACCGTATCCAAGGACGGCAGCTGCGCCGTCAAATAGTACAGAGACATATTTACTCCGCCTCTTTCATCAGCGCAGCGACTTTCGGGTTGAGATAGTTGGTAAGCATCTCCACAACGGACTCAGCGGAAAAATCGTAATAGATCCCCTCATCCTTTTTTTCGATGCGGAACCCTCCGTCAAACTGGTCGCTTGCTTTTAAGGTGACGCCGTTCAGCATACGGGCTTTCAGTTCTGCCAACAGAACATCTTCCAGCCGGGCCAGATCTTCGTTGTTCAGAATCACCGTGAGTTCACCGGCCTCCGGGTGGGCAGCCCAGCCTTCCACAGCACGCAGAATCAGTTGAGAAAAGGCATCCGAAGAATAGACGGAATCCACATTCTCCTTTGTGACAGCAGAGAGCTCCCGAATAACACTCTCGCGGAAGGAGATGAGCAGGTTGCGGCCTGCCTGCCGGATCGCATCCTCACTGGACTTCACCAGGCGCTCATTTTCCAGTTTAGCCTGGGACAGAATCCGATCTGCCTGGGCCTGAGCATCCGAGAGAATGGTTTCGGCCTCTGATTTTGCGCTTTGCAGGATAGCTGAGGCCTCTTTTTCCGCCTCTGCCACACCGTCTTTTTTGATCTGATCGATCAATTCCTGCAGTTGTATTTCCATAGGGTGTCTCCTTTTCCTCTTTATATAGTGTATACAAAGATGTACACTCCAAAAGCCGGACGGCTTCTGGTCTTATCCCCACGCTCAAACCGGTAGCAGACACTTCCCTCCCCTGTTTGTTGCCCGGTCGGCTGGGAACAGCCATATGACATAGAAAGGAGATCGGTCAATCTGCCGGAGCAGATCTGTTTCATCGCGGCCCGCCGAAAGAGGGATCTGCTTCATCCATATCGCCATTTGGGCCGGCGGTGACCTTTTTCCGGTCAAATATGTCCGTTCCGTTTCTATTCCTTGTATTATCCCACATCACAGACGCAATTACAAGGCCTTTACGGAAATTTGTCAAAAAATTATCTTTCTCCGATTTCGGGTATACCATTCTGTTTTTGATGCGGAGAGCGATCGTCCAAAAATGTCCGGTTAATCTCCCTGCCTGATTCGAATCCATAACGGCGCCGGATATTCTTCCGCATCTGTTTTCCTGTAAGCACCAGGGCAGCACCAGCTAAAAACACATGGTAGAAATTCCTGAAATCGGAAAGTCTTCCGAAGAAAGAATATGAGAAAACCCTTTTGCATTCAGGGCACAGCGTCCCGTGTGCAAAAGGGTTGGTTTCTCAGTTATTATCCCCGTTAAGGAAGTCCCAGGCTACCTGGCAGTGAAGTGCTACGCCGGTGGGGAAGGCGTCCTCATCAAAGACAACATAGTCACTGTGGTTGGGATACTCTCCGCCGGCGCCCAACCGGGCAAAAGCTGCCTTGGTTAGAACGGTGTATTCCGAGAAATCCTCACCGCCCATTCCAGGACGTCCTTCTTCAACCATCGACGGATCATCCGCCACCTTGGCTGCAGCTTTGCGAACCAGGTCGATGGCATCAGGATCGTTGACAAGGACTTCCGTGAGCATATCGTACTGCACCTCCGCTTCGCAGCGATAAGCTTCAGCGGTGCCTTTGACCACCCGCTCGATAATGGCGGGAAGCTGATGATGGAGCTCAACATCATAACTTCGAATGGTGCCTTCCAGGACGGCTTCTCCGGAGACAATGTTGAACCGAGAGCCGGAGTGCAGACTGCCTACAGTGACCACCAGCGGCGTAGTGGCAGCCACCTCACGGCTGACCACTGGCTGCAGATTCATTACAATAGCCGAAGCGGCTACAGTAGCGTCCACACCCTGTTCCGGACGGGCGCCATGGCTGGCCTTGCCGATGACCTTGACTACAAACCGATCGGTCGCCGCAGCGCTGGCGCCGGCCATCATAGAGATGGTGCCCACTTCCATCTGAGATCCGATGTGGATACCGAAGGCAAAGTCTACCCCATCCATACCGTGCTGTGCGATCACTGCCTTGGCGCCGCGGCCGACCTCCTCTGCCGGCTGGAACAGAAGTTTGACAGTTCCGCACAGCTGATCCTTGACCTGCATCAGCACCTTGGCAGCGCCTACCAGCATCGCCGCATGGGTATCGTGACCACAGGCATGCATAAAGCCTTCATTCTTCGAGGCAAAAGGAAGGCCCGTCTTTTCCGTGATACTGAGTGCGTCGATGTCTGCGCGCAGAGCAATAGTTTTTCCCGGCTTTCCCCCATTAATCTCGGCGATCAGACCGGTGGGGTCAAAACGACGATACGGAATCCCCAGTTTATCCATCTCCTTGGCAATCTGGTCCGTCGTTCGGAATTCCTGAAAACTTGCTTCCGGATGTTCGTGAAGGTCCCGGCGGAACGCCACAACCTCCGGCTGTACAGCCTGTGCCATAGCTTTGAAGTCCATATTAGCTCCTCCTATTTTTCATCTGCGCCCATCTGCGGGAAACACATTGCTTCCCCTTCGGTATGCAGGTATTGTATCACTCTAAAGCGGAAAAGTCAACGATTGAGGTGGAAACTTTTTACCGCAACAAAAATCTTTTCAATTTCATCTCTCCAATTTTTCGATATGCATTATTATACTATAAAAACTGTTTTTTTTTCAACCCTTAAGGAAAAATTCGCCTGGTTTGGAGCAAAATCCAATTCCAGGCGAATCTTTATTAATAATACTGGTTTTCATGGTTAACCGCCTGCATGGCGTCCGCCGCCTTTTGCAGTTGCTCCACCGTATAGATTGGGATACGGGCCTCTAATATCCGGTTTTTGACCGAAATGGGAAGCGATTCAAAGTACTCCCGCAGTTCCGGGTTATTTTCATAAAAAGTACTCATAGCAG
>CAJFQR010000142.1 GCA_904419105.1 Candidatus Avimicrobium faecavium | reverse complement strand
ATGCGCTAGCGTCCGTTCCCGCAGGCGGCCGTCCCCAAAGGAGAAAACGATCCCTTCTCTGGCTTTTTTGCCCGGATGGACCATAACCTCCCAGGTGTCCCTCCCGACCTGCTTAAGCAGCAGAAACTCCATGTGCCCACCGGTGCCCTCCCGATAACCGAGCAGCCGGGCAGGCAGCACCCGGGAGTTATTGACCACCAGCAGATCACCGGGATTCAAATAGTCGATGATATCATGGAAAACACACTCGCCGGTAACACCGGTCTCCCGGTCCATCAACATGACCCGAGAGGCGTCCCGTGGCTCGATCGGCGTCTGGGCGATAAGGTCTTCCGGCAGATCAAACCAGAAATCGGATTTTTTCATTTTTTTCGCTCCTTTTGGTAACAATTAGAGAAATAATGGTTGTATGTGAAATGTAGACAAATGAGCTCAAATCGCACTGTGCAAAAAGAATAATGGAAAAAACATTGACAAGCGGCAAAACTGGTGATATGATGTTTTTCAAACACAACTGTTTTTCTTAAAAGGACAGTTCAGCATATTCTTCACTACGGAATCTATTTTATTATAGAACAGGCAGCATGGTTTTTCAATAAATTCTTGCCTGTTTTGCCAAGGGAGGTTCGATTTTGATGAAAAAGTACAAAGTCGGCGTGGTAGGCGCCACAGGTATGGTCGGCCAGCGGTTTGTCTCGCTGCTGGAAAATCACCCATGGTTTGAGGTCGTCAAGGCGGCGGCTTCTCCCCGCTCGGCCGGTAAGACCTATGTTGAGGCGCTTGACGGACGCTGGTCTATGCCCAGCCCCATACCGGCGAATGTAGCCGATCTTGTCATGATCGATGCCTCAAAGGTCGAAGAGATGGCAGACGGCCTGGACTTTGTCTTCTGTGCGGTCGATATGAAGAAGGATGAGATCCGTGCGCTTGAGGAGCGATACGCCCGTGCCGAGTGTCCGGTGATCTCCAACAACTCTGCCCATCGCTTTACCCCCGATGTTCCGATGATCATACCTGAGCTCAATCCCGAGCACATTCAGATCATTGAAGCACAGCGCACGCGTCTGGGGACTAAGCGCGGCTTCATCGCGGTCAAATCCAACTGCTCGCTGCAGAGCTATGTACCCGCACTTCAGCCGCTCCGGGACTTTGGAGTTAAAGAGGTCTTGGCCTGTACCTATCAGGCGATCTCAGGCGCCGGTAAGACCTTTGAGACCTGGCCGGAGATGGTAGATAATGTCATTCCCTTTATCAGCGGCGAGGAGGAGAAGAGCGAGCGGGAGCCTATGAAGATCTGGGGACATATTGAGAACGGCGAGATCAAGCTGGCCTCCTCCCCCTCCATCACTACCCAGTGTATCCGCGTTCCCGTATCGGACGGTCACATGGCAGCAGTCTTTGTACGGTTTGAGCATAAGCCCTCCAAAGAGGAGATCCTCCAGCGGTGGAAGGAATTTTCCGGCGAACCGCAGCGCCTTGGACTCCCATCTGCCCCGAAGCAGTTCCTCACCTACTTTGAAGAGGACAATATGCCGCAGACCCGGCTCCACCGGGATCTGGAAGGCGGTATGGGTGTCTCCATCGGCCGCCTGCGGGAGGACAGCCAGTATGACTACAAATTTGTCTGCCTGTCACACAATACCATCCGTGGTGCTGCCGGCGGTGCAATCCTGATGGCAGAACTGCTGGCGGAAAACGGCTATCTTTGATTTTTCCCTTATTATTGTGTCCATACCCGCAAAAAGCCCGTGCATTGCACGGGCTTTTTTGCTGTCTCGTAAAAAGAGCAAAGCTTTGATTACTTTGCAAGGATAATGCGCTTGAAAGTCTTCTTTCCGCGGCGCAGCAGAACACCTTCCTCCATCTGGGCGTGAGACAGAGCAGCGGCAAGGTCCTCGACCTTTTCTTCGCCGACGGTGACGCCTCCTTGCTGAATTGCGCGGCGTGCTTCCGACTTGGAGGGGCAGATACCGGCAGCTACCAGCAGATCGATAACAGAGGCGCTGCCATCTTCCGCAAGCATCGAAGCTGGCACCTCGAAAGCAGGAATGTTGGCGCTGTCAGCACCGGCGCCAAACAGCGCGCGGGCAGCGTCCAGGGCCTTATTTGCCTCTTCCTTGCCGTGGACCATCTCGGTGAGCTCGTAGGCGAGGATCTCCTTCTTCTCGTTGATCCGGCTGGCATCCCAGTGTTCCATCTCTTCAATTTCCTCGAGAGACCTGAAGGTGAGCAGGCGCATGCACTTCATCACATCCTGATCGTCCACATTGCGCCAGTACTGGAAGAACTCATAGGGGCTGGTCTTATTCGGATCAAGCCAGACGGCGCCGCTGGCGGTCTTGCCCATCTTCTTTCCCTCGCTGTTGAGCAGAAGGGTGATGGTCATTGCATAGGCATCGTCACCGGTCTTTTTCCGAATCAGTTCGGTACCCGCAAGCATATTGCTCCACTGGTCGTTGCCGCCAAACTGCATGTTGCAGCCGAGGGTCTGATGCAGATGGTAGAAGTCATAGGCCTGCATGATCATGTAGTTGAATTCAAAGAAGCTAAGGCCCTGCTCCATACGCTGTTTGTAGCATTCTGCGCGAAGCATATTATTGACCGAGAAGTAGACACCGACCTCACGCAGAAGCTCTACATATTTAAGATCCATCAGCCAATCGGCGTTGTTGACCATGATGGCCTTATCCTCACCGAATTCGATAAAGCGCTCCATCTGCTTCTTAAAGCAATCACAGTTGTGCTGGATGGTCTCGGGAGTCATCATCTTGCGCATATCGGTACGGCCGGAGGGGTCACCGACCATGCCAGTGCCGCCGCCGACAAGGACGATGGGCCTGTTTCCTGCCAGCTGCAGGCGCTTCATCAGGCAGAGGGCCATAAAATGGCCTACATGCAGCGAGTCAGCGGTGGGATCAAAACCGATATAGAACCGGGCACCCCCGTTGTTGATCAACTCGCGGATCTCAGGCTCATCGGTGACCTGAGCGATCAGGCCTCGAGCCTGGAGTTCTTCATAGATTCCCATTGTTGCGTTCTCCTCCTTTGAAATCAAAAACGCCCTCTATCCCCAATATGGGATAGAGGGCGCATATCAAGCGCGGTACCACCTCTGTTCGCCGCCCATTGGCGGCCTCAGCGGATGTCATGCATCCTGAGCCAATAACGCTGCTCCTGCGGCACATCCTACTAACTGCTAAAACCTGTTCAGACTGCAGCTCAGGGAGGTACTCACCGGTCTGCCCCCGCCTTTTTTCACCAACCAAAGGCTCTCTGCAGACTGACTGGACCGGCTATCTGTTCCCGTCAAAGCCATTGTCTGAATTATAGCCCATCAAAAAAAGTTTGTCAAGCGCTCATTTTGATTTTTCCAGAAGTTCCTCGGCTGCATTGAGGGTGGCTGATGTAACCACATCCCCCCCCATGATGCGGGCGAGCTCCTTGACCCGATCGGAAGCAGTCAGCGGTTTGACCGTTGTATAGGTTTTGCCCTCCAGGACATTCTTGCTGATGAGAAGGTGGTGATCGGCAAAGGCGGCAACCTGTGCGAGATGGGTTACACAGATGACCTGACGGCCTCTGGACACCTCATGGAGTTTGCGGCCGATCTTCTGGGCAGCACGACCGCTGACGCCGGTATCAATCTCATCAAAGATCATCGTTCCGACCTGGTCCTTATCCGCAAGGACGTTTTTCATTGCGAGCATAATACGGGAGAGCTCACCGCCGGAGGCGATTTTGGCGAGAGGCTTTGGTTCTTCGCCGACATTGGTGCTCACCATCAGCTCAAATTCATCCATACCGGTGGAAGAGAGTGCCTTCTCCCTAAAACGTGGCATAAACCGTACCGATGCCATATCCAAAAAGCGCAGTTCTTCTTCGATCTTTTTGATAAAAGCCTCTGCGGCAGAATGACGCTTGCGGGAGAGCTCCTGGGCCAAGGCGTGACAACGGGAAAACTGTTCACTTCGCTGCTGCTCGAGGGCAGTAAGTTTCTCCTCAGAGAAGATGATGTCATCCAGCTCCTGTTTGGCGCGCTCCAAAAATTCCAAAATAGCAGGAATGTCCGAACCGTATTTTCTCTTGAGCTGCTGGATGACTGAGAGCCGCTCCTCAATGCTCTCCAGCCTGGCCGGGTCATACTCCATCTCTTCCAGTGAATCCTGAATGGACGAAGCACTCTCCTCCAGATCGTACTGATGGCTGCGGATCGTCGTGGCAAGCGATTCATAGTCCGGCAGATAGCGGCCGACATCGGACAGCTGTTCGGCAATCTGTTCCAGAAGTTCGGCTGCGCCTGGGATCTCCCCGCTCTCGTCCCCCTGGATCAGCGTCAGCGCTGCCGCAAGTGACTGGGTAATCCGTTCAGAATTGCGGGCCACCGTCCGCTGAGCCATAAGCTCCTCCTCCTCACCCGGGGTCAGTTCCGCTGCGGAGATCTCTCCGATTTGATAGGTAAGCAGATCGGTCTTATGGGCTTTTTCCGCTTCATCGGTACTCAGCTCATTGATGCGCTCATAGATGGCTTTGAGAGCCTCGAACTCCACCCGATAAGCGGCCAGCTCCTCACCCAGTCCACCATAGGCATCGATATATCCCAGATGCTTTTCCGCTGCGAGCAGCTGCTGACTGTCGTGCTGACCGTGGATATTGATCAGCATTGATGCAATGCTCTTGAGCATCGAGACAGTAGCCGGCTGGCCGTTGAGTTTGCACTGGGTCTTGCCATCGCTGTGCAGCGTCCGGGAGACCAGAAGACTGTCCTCCGGGTCGAGGTCGTAACCAAGGTCGCAGAGCCGCAGCTGGACCTGCTGCGGAAGCTCGTCAAAAACAGCGGTAATCACAGCCGAATCCTCTCCGGTACGGATGATATCCCGACTTGTTCGCTCGCCGAGAACGGCATTGATGGCATTGATCAGGATGGTTTTACCGGCACCGGTCTCACCAGTAAAGATATTGAGCCCCGGTGCAAAATCAATGCTCGCCTCCTTGATAACAGCGACATTTTTGATGTAGAGCTGTGACAGCACGCCTATCCCTCCTTTTACGCCCGGCCCAGCTTTTGAAGCTGCCGGACAAATTCCGCCGCCTGCGGCTCATCCCGCATCAGGACAAAGATGGTGTCATCGCCGGACAATGTGCCCACAATGCCTTTCCAGTGAAGCTGCTCCATCAGACGGCAGACCGCATTGGCCATACCGGTTTTGCACTGAACCACGACCATATTGTTGGCGTAATCAATATGCAGCAGCGACTGGATGAGAAGAGCTCGAAAACTCTCGATGTCCCCCTCCTCCTGGCCTTGGTTCGGCTTGGCATAGACATACCGCCCATCGGAGGACTGGACTTTGACCAGCCGCAGCTCCTTGATATCTCTGGAAACGGTCGCCTGAGTTACGGAGAAGCCCGCTTCCGAGAGACGCTGCATCAGATCTTCCTGGGTGGTGATCGCATTGTCTGAAATGAGTTCCAAGATTTTCCTGTGTCGCTCCGGTTTCATAACCATCAAACCTTTCTCCGAAATTTCATTTTCCAATCAGCTTTTGGCCGAGAGTTTTATAAAAACTGACATCATCCAGCTGAACGAACAGCGATCGTTTTGCGGAAGCGTATATGTACAGCTCTGTGCCGTCAACCATTGGCAAAGGTGCAGCGCCATCCACCGAAACTCCGGCATCCGGCATTGTGTTGCGGGTGACCAAGCGCACATGAAGCGGTTCCCGCGCTGTCAAAACGACGCTGCGGTCCGCAAGTGAATGGGGACAAATTGGTGTCATGATCAGACATTCCATGTTTGGATCCACAATGGCGCCCCCGGCGGACATCGAATAGGCGGTAGAACCCGTTGGGGTAGCGATAATCAGTCCATCTGCCCGGTAAGAAGCAAAGGAGATCCTTCCGCGTTCCACTTCAATATCAATCATATTCGCCACAGTATTTCGAGCAATTACAATATCGTTGATGGCGAAAAGATGCTGTCTGCTGCCGTCTTTCTGCAAAATCTCCGCTTCCAGAACAGTGCGGGGTTGGATGCTGAACTGCCCAGCCGCCAGTTTAGACAGCGAATTCTCAAGTGGACGCTCAATCTGAGTCAGATAGCCCAGACGTCCTGAATTGATACCGATAACCGGCTTGTCAAACATAAGCGCGTCGATGGCGGCATGCAATAATGTACCATCCCCCCCAATACTGATTGCAATGTCACATGCTTCCATTGCCTCTTTATCTGGAAGCCGCAAAGGTTCTTGTTCCCCCAGTGCTACCGCCGTCTCAGGAGTCAGGATCACTTGGGCACCGGCCTGGCACAGCAAAGCAATGGCATCCCTGGCGCAGGATGAGGCGTTTTCCTTTGTCAAATTGACGATCAGATAGCAGCGCATGGCCTCAGGCCTCCTTTACCGGTCCAGGTCCTCATGGGAACGTCCAACGATCTTCACCAAAAATGCATCGTCAATGACAGAATCCTCTTCGCTCTTTTTCAGGTGTATCAGATATTCAATATTTCCTTTGGCTCCCTTGATTGGGGAAAAGTCAAGCCCTTCCACGGAAAAACCAAGCTCTCTGGCAAAGTTGTAAACCTTGCGAAGCACTTCCAGGTGCACTGCAGGGTCCTTGATAATACCGTTTTTTCCGACCTTTTCCCGACCGGCTTCAAACTGCGGTTTAACCAGACAGACGGAGCTGGCGCCTTCCTTGAGAAACCGGTAAACCACAGGCAGAATCAGCGTGAGCGAGATGAAGGATACATCTACCGAGATGAAATCGACCTGTTCGGGGATCTGCTCATCAGTAAGATAGCGAATATTAGTGCGTTCCAGATTAATAACTCTTGGATTGCTGCGCAATGACCAGGCCAGTTCCCCATACCCAACATCAACGGCATAAACCTTTACCGCCCCGTTTTGCAGCATACAATCGGTAAATCCACCTGTGGAAGCTCCAAAATCGCAACAGATCTTTCCGTCCATCGACAGCCCAAAGGAGGCCATCGCCTTCTCAAGTTTTAAGCCGCCCCGGCTCACATAGGGAATGGTATTTCCACGGATCTCGATCTGCTCACCGCCTTTGAGCATCGTTCCAGCTTTATCCGCTTTTTGCCCATCGACATAGACAGTGCCAGCCATAATCAGGGCCTTGGCTCTCTCCCGGCTCTGTGCCAATCCCTGTTCCACTAACAGAGCATCTAGACGCTGCTTCA
>CAJFQR010000141.1 GCA_904419105.1 Candidatus Avimicrobium faecavium | reverse complement strand
TCATCAGGCATGAAACGACTCCGTCCTTCCGTATAAAAATCGGCGAAATCTTAAATTTATTATACACCATCGCCGCCCGGCGGCGCAAGACCTTACTGAAATATGATGTAATATTTCCCAAAGACATATCGGCATCTATCTGACAGGCATTTGTCAAACAAAATATTATCCCCTGATGCGGTACTTTCATATCCTGCATCAGGGGCATTATGCCTATTATCTGCTTTTACTGGTTCCGTTCAAACTGGCAAATGGCGTTTATTTATGTCTTGCAGTGAACCGCTATAGCCTCATAAAGCGGATGGCTCTTTGCTTCATCGCAGAGAAGCACCAGCACATCGCCGGCTTGAAGCACGGTATCTCCGTGGGGAATCAGTTCCTGATCGTGCCGGCGTATGGCGACAATCAATGCCTCACCCAGCCAGTTGAGCTCACGCAGCGGAGTTCCACAGATGGCGGCACTGTGGCTGACAGGAACCTCAATAAGAACCTTTTCCCTTGCTTCTTCCATGCAGATTCCCTGGCGGCGGAGCAAGCGCCCGAGCAGAATATCATAAACCGGTTTGGAATGAAGCAAATCGGCCGTGATATAGGCGGTCAGGGCCACCAGAGAGAGACTGAGCAAATGGCTGAAACTGCCGCTCATCTCACTGATAAGAATGATACCTGTAACCGGCGCCCGTACGATCGCTGCAAAGAGACCAGCCATTCCAAGAATGACAAAAGTCTGGGGCAGCGCCTCAAATCCAACCAACTGGAAAGCCTGGCTACAGATGCTGCCGACTACTGCACCAAGCACCAGCAGTGGGAGAAAGATCCCGCCGGGCACACCGGAACCAAAGCTGAGTATTGAGAAGATAAATTTCATCACAAAGAGAAAAACGAGGCTCTGAATAAGCTGATCTTCCGAAACAAGCTCTACCAGCGAGTGGCCTCCACCAAGCACCGCCGGATAAACTGTCATCAGGATGCCAGCCAGCAAAAACGGCAGCAATGTGCGCAAAAACTGTCCGGGGATATAGCTGTAAAGGTCCTGTACTTTACCAATACAGAAATTGTAGAAGGCGCCGACCAATCCCAGCGCAACTCCAAGCAGCAGTACCATCCAGTACTGTCCAAGGGCAAGCGGCGCCACACTGGAAAAGTCAAACACCGGACCGAGGCCGTATACCATACGGGAGATGAAATCACCGGTAATGGAAGCAGCCATCGTTGAGAGCAGGACATCGGTGGAAAAATCCTTATGAAGCTCTTCGAGAGAGAAAAGAACACCGGCAAACGGCGCATTGAATGCCGCTGCCAGCCCGGCACTGGCTCCGCAGGTGAGGAGCATTTACTCCTCAGTACGGCTCCTTTTTGTAAATTTGGAAAGTCCCTTCCCTGCCATCGCTCCGAGCTGAATTGAGGGACCTTCCCGGCCAAGGGAAAGGCCCGCTCCGATGGAGAGGATACCGCCGATAAATTTAGCGAGAAGTACCCTCCACCAGGTCTGACTGAGAGCTCCCTGCATCTCCCCTTCCACCTGCGGGATACCGGAGCCGCCGATGAATGGTTCCCATCGCAGCAGCAGCGTTACCACGGCGGCGGCTGCGATGAGCGCTGTAAACCAGCCGGCAAGAAGCGTTGGATCTTCTGTCACTGCTGCGGCAATCTCTCCGCGAAAGGCATCCGCCTTCTCCAGAGCGATGCGGAAGAGCACCGTCACGATCCCGGCCACGATGCCGACACCGACGCCCTCCAATACCAACCAATAGCGATAAGTGCGTGCACGATTCAACAGCTTTGCTGTATAAGTCTGGTCTTTCTGCAAAGCTGACCACCTCATTTCTGTGCTAAAATCGTTTTTCCGACTGTCAAGTATAACACAGATCGTCATCGATGGGACTAAAAAATCCGGCGATGTTTTGAGCAAAAAACTGGGCACTCTGCTGCAAATCGATACATCCTTTTTGTTTATCGTTTTTTCGATCACTTCATCGGATCTTCTTTCAAGATCAAGCGTCAAAATTCATATCCTTTTTAGGAAGACTATCGATTATTTCATCATCACCAAAGATGGATATACAGCGATGTCTACTTCTCTGTAAATCTACAAATGTATATTTGTCAGTGAGAAAACAGAGTTGTTTTAAAATTGGGTAAAATTTTAGTATATCTTATTTTTCAAATTACTGATATACACAATTTCAATCAACATTTGCCAGAAAGCGAAGAAAAGTTCAGGCAGATCGGCAATAGGATTTTGTCAAAATTTGTGATATCCTATCGGTAAACGGGTCCGAAGAAAAAGACCGAAACATGAAGGAGGATGCTGATATGAATGAAAATCAACTGGACCTCTCCCTTTTTCACGATTTTCCGCCGCAGCTAAGCGAACATACGGTGCCGAAACTGAGGATGACGGATCACGGTGAATTGGTCATGAACCCCGCTATGAAAAAATGTGTCGGCACTCGACGCGATTTTCTGGGCAAATTGAGTCAGGACGGCACAATGCTCCTACTTCTGGAGGCGGAAAATGGAAATGTGCACTTCACGGAGAAAACCTGTATCGCAAAACACCGTAGCTTGCAGGCGGAATTGGTTCGCCTCGGCTTTTCACTGCCGGTGAACTATCGGATCGAGTACCGTGAGGAGCAACACGCTTGGCTGGGCATTTGCGAAGAGCTTGTGCTCCCCTCGCCTACCCTAAAACCCACAAAAACCAGACGGAGGAGACACACATGAAGACTCTTCGATTTTCCGCAAGAGAGTACAGGGTCATCGAAACAGTGGTAGGGCGGATCTGCCAGATTTGCGGTGTATCTTCACAAGATGTGGAATACCGCCATATCGCCTGGACAGCGATCCTCTCCGTCTACCGGCAAGATCGAGGCAGTTTCCTTCCGGGTGGCCCAGGTTGGCAGCTTGCCTACAACCAAGCACAGATGGCCATCCAGGCGGAAAAGGACGCCCACTACCGCCAGTGGTACCGTGAGCTCTCTCTGGACGCCCCAGTCGGAATGAAACAGAAACCCCGGGAAAGTCGGATCGCCGGGCGATGTTGCCAACTGGAAAACAGTGTTTGTTTCCGAGACTTTCTCGCTCTCCTGCCGGACGATCTGCGGCAAATGGCAGAAGAACTTATCAAAGAGAAAAAGCTGGAGGAGATCCGTGCCAATTTTTGCTGGAGTGCTGAGTATACCGCCCTTGTCTTTTCTCAGCTCCACCAGGCAGTCGTCGAATATGAGGCACTGTGAAAAAAGCCCCTGTGCAGGGGCTTTTTTGTGTAACACTCATTTCAAGGTCTGCGTCGTGTTGCCCTTTGCGTCGGTGATCACCGTGGGGAGAAGTTCCACCAGCAGCGGTACAGATTTAAGCGGATAAACGCCGACATGAGCGGAAACCACCTGGCAGAGCTCCTCCACAGCCTGTGAAGTCATTGTCACCGTAAAGACATCGTCCTGCATCAATGCACCTGTCTGTACACCCGGTGTAAATAGCACCGCCTGGTCTTTTCCAAACAGGAAAAGACCGCGCCCCTTCCCGACCCGGGCCCGCAGAACCGTACTCAGAATCTCGCCCCGGCCGGCTCCCAACCGAAGCAGCGGCAGTTCACTTGAGACGTCGATCTCCAGCATATTGATGTAGAATGACCCGGTAGAGGAGCCATCCCTCTCCACTCCCTGCAGCCAGGCTGTCCGAAACTCCGTGTTCGACATCTGAGAATTCCGGTCCAGATCGGTAATACAAAGCGGTAGATGGCGTTCCAGTTCGGTTAAAAACTTCTCCCCGTCCCAGCAGATCATCCCCTCCATCTCATCTGCGGTAAGCCCTACAACCTGAAGAAAGGTCAAGCGGCCGTTAGGAGTATCCAGTTCGCCCAGCTCCGGGTCGGTGCAAAACCCCAGGGCAGTGAGCTGGGTATCCGTCTCCAATGCGATAGGGCCGTTGGCATTCATATGATGGCCAGGGCCAAAGACATTGCCGCTGGTGAACACATACCGAGCCAGGTTTTGCAGCAGGTTCATTGGCCAGACCGGCGGCTGTTCCTCCTCACCACGCTTTAGGCGAAAGGTGAGTTCAAAGCCATAGCCGCTCACAGCGGGGTCGTCCGTCTCTTTTTCATACAATTCGCTGAAGCCATAGGTAACATAGTGCCAATGGGGCTGGCCGCGCTCACTTTCCCAGGCTCCCAGCAGATCCAATGGATCCCCTCCGCCCAACATATAGGGAACAACCGTGCCATAATAGTGCCCCGGTTGATCCGGATAGAGTGCCTGCATCGCTGCATCAATGGCATCGATACCCGGCTGCATTGGTTCTCTTTCATCACTCATAAAAAGATCTCCTTTTTCCGCCGTACAGCGGTATATCGTCAATAATCCAAAAGAATGGGAACCTGCTGTTTCTCAGCAAAGCACAGTGCCTGCCAGAACATTGAAAATGCAAACTTGGCCAGTGAATCGGTATCAAATTGGGTGTGCTCATCGATGTCCGCCCGACTGATCAGACTGCCGGGATCGATTTTCCCGTCCACCGGATAGCCTTCAGTCTCGCTCCAACCGAGGATAGTAGCCTCATCAGCCTGCCAGGCCATCTCATTGAGGTGTTCTAACTCGATCCGCAAAGCACCCAGTGTGCCGATGACCGCCGGATTCCCATTGGGAAGCGGCCCCTGGAAAAGGAACCCATCCGAGATCGGCAGCCACCAGACCGCCCCGCGATGAAGCGACCAGACATACTCCGGATCTTCTGCAAGCCGGGCGATCAACGAATGCGACCAGAAATCCCATCCCTTTTCCACAGTTTTGGGCACCGGTTCCTCATAGGTGCAGCAGGCGGCCATGAGCAGCATAGCACCGTAGGCATCCCAATCGGGCTTATCGGTGTAATAGGGGCGCTCGTTGTCCTCCGGCCAAGGCAGATAGGGCTCCCGGTCCGGCTGAGAGATGCCCGCGATCACTTGATCGCGCCAATTCTCCACAATATCCTGGATCTCGGCAGGATCCAGTTCAGCTTCTTCCTCCACCTGTTCTCCTTCCGGTGTGACTCGCTGGAACGTATAGCCGTTGGCCTCTGCCCACTGCTGAACAGCGCTCTTCCAGTTATGCGCATAGTATCGGGTCAGTGTTCCGGCATAGATATCAAGTCCCATTTCTCTTCTCCTTTCCCTGTTTTCATATAACGCTGTTATGTAGGGTAAGCTCCATCTTGATCTCATCAAGCGGGATACCGTCAACGCTCCAGGTTCGGTTTTCGACCGACTCCACCACCCGGAAACCCAACTTTTCATAGCTGTGGATCGCGGCTGTAAGCGGACTTGCTGTCCAGAGAATCAGCTTACGGTAACCGGCGCTTTGTGCCTTTTTCATCAATGCATTCAGCAAAGCCGTGCCCACTCCGCCACGCCGTTCGTTTTTTCCACCGCGAAAAGCCGCAGCTGACCCACAGCCGGATCTTCAGTCTGACAAAGCATGATACACCCTGCCAGGCGGCCATCTCGTTCGGCGATGAACAGCTCTTCACGGTCGCTCGCCTTTCGCTCAGGAAAGCGCAACGCAATGTCAGTTGCGTAGTCAATAAAAGCCGGGCCCCAGCCGTACTCTTCTTTATAATAAAGGCGCTCATGGAGTTCGGCGACATAGCGCTCCTCCCCGGCTTGATAAGGCCTTACATCAATCTTCACAAAACCGCCTCCTCAGCGCAGAACATCTTCCCCGATATTATACCATATTTTTTTGAATAAAAGATGGTTTTTAAGTATAATTCGACTAAAAGCGTACTCTATAGCTCTTCGCAACGATCGGGAAAAATACCTTTGCCTCCGGACACCTACCGTAAGCACAGCAGCACTCACAAACACCGCAGCTCTCTGTACAGACAGCAGTGACGGAGGACAGAAACCCTCCAGGTTCGAGCTTCATATCGAAAGAGCGTTTCTACGATTCAGAAATTCAATCCTTCTTCAATCTTTTTCTGTAAGATAAAGAAAGAATGGAGGGGTTGCCCATGCGTCTGCTGTTGGTAGAAGACGAGATACGCCTGGCACAGGCCCTGTGCGAAATCTTGCATCAGGAGCAATATGATGTAAATCATTTTGCCGATGGACTGGAAGGGCTGCTGGCTCTCGAAACGGGAGTTTATGACCTGGCGGTTCTGGATGTAATGCTGCCGGGAAAAAACGGATCGATATTGCGGCGGCAGCACGCCGGGAGGGTATCCGCACGCCGAGCCTGATGCTGACAGCCAAAAGTGAACTGAGCGATAAGGTAGCCGGGCTGGATTTCGGAGCTGACGACTATTTGACCAAGCCTTTTTTGACGCCGGAACTGCTGGCCAGACTGCGGGCGCTGGTACGGCGCAGCTATCAGATCCCGGATGGGGAGCTGCGATTTGCGGATATCCGGCTGCACAAGGATTCCTCCACACTGTGGTGTGAACAAAACAGTGTGCGTCTGAGTGAAAAAGAACTGCGGATTCTGGAATATCTGATTGCCAATCAGGGCCGCATCCTCACCAGAGAACAACTGGCCGCCAAGATCTGGGGATATGACAATGAGGCGGAATACAACAATGTAGAAGTCTATATGTCCTTTGCCAGAAAGAAGTTGAGCTTTGTCGGCTCAAAAGCGGAGATCAAGGCTATACGCGGTGTGGGATATGAATACACTGGTGTTTGGAGGCGTGGCGCTGGTGCCGCTGTTCCTGCTCGCGTGGTATTTGGCAGGACGTATCGTCTCTCCGTTGGAGGAAAGCTACCGGCGCCAAAAACAGTTTATTTCTGACGCCAGCCACGAACTTAAAACGCCGGTGGCAGTGATCGGAGCCAATATCGAACTGCTTTCCCGGGAGCTTGAGGACGATCCCTGGCTTGCTAACATTCGATATGAAAACGCTCGGATGGCCGGTCTCATTGCCCAGCTTCTGGATCTTGCCCGCACCGAAGCTGTCTCGCCTGTAATGGCGGAGATCGACCTGAGCCATCTGGTGCTTGGGGAGGTGCTCCCCTTTGAGACAGTGGCCTTTGAGCATGGTGTCCGGTTGGAGACCTGTCTGGACGATGCCGTGTGCCTGGTTGGAAACGATATACAGCTCAAACAACTTGTTTCCATTCTTGTTGACAATACGATCCGCCACAGCCCTGCCGGTGAGGCGGTGACGATCCGCCTGCTGCAGGAAAGAGGACACGCCCTTCTTGCAGTAACCAACATCGGCCCTGAGATCCCGCCGGAACAGCAAAAACACGTTTTTGACCGTTTTTACCGTGGAGATGAGGCACGCAGCGACAGCCATCACTATGGCCTTGGCCTTGCCATAGCAAAAGCCATTGCCGACAGCCACCACGGTACGATTCAGGTCCGCTGTGCCGATGGCCAGGTGAGTTTTCTGGTCCGGTTTCCACTGCAGGGGCATGGACGCCGGCATTGAGCTTCAATAAAACTTCAATCTTCCTCCTGTATACTGGACTTATTCCACATACAGGAGGTATTTTTATGGCTTATGAGACGGTGTTTCAGCGGTATGAGCTCAAATATCTGCTGACCCGCGAACAGCGGCAAGCCGTGCTTCGAGCAATGGAGCCGTATATGAGGCCCGATCCCCATGGCAAAACAACCATCTGCAACCTGTATTTTGATACAGCAGATTACCGGTTGATTCGCCGCTCCATCGATTCTCCCATATACAAAGAAAAACTACGCATCCGAAGCTACGGCCCTGTCGCGCCGGAAATCACAGTATTTGTTGAGCTAAAAAAGAAATACCAAAAACTGGTCTTCAAACGGCGAGTTGCAATGGCTGAAAAGAAAGCCATGGATTGGCTGGTCAACGGCGGCTACAGCGCAACCAGCCAGATCGCCCGGGAGATTGACTACTGCCTGCACCATTACCCCTCTCTTTACCCGACAGCCTATCTCTGCTACAATCGGGAGGCTTACTTTGCCCGGAAGGGGGATCTGCGCATCACCTTCGACGATACCATTCTCTGCCGGCAGGAAGAGCTCAGTCTCCTGGCCAAAGCGTATGGAGAACCGCTGCTACCGCCGGACATCACACTGATGGAAATCAAGTGCACCGGCGGACTGCCGCTGTGGATGACACATACGCTCTCCCGAGAGCACCTCTACCGGACATCCTTTTCCAAATACGGAACGGCGTATCAAACTCTGATCCGGCCCAGTCGACAAAGGGAGGACTGATCGTATGCTTGAAGCACTTTTTCAGATGTCACTTGGTTCCGGCCTGGCCACAGACCTCCATATCACAGATTTTTTACTGTGCCTGGGCTGTGCGCTGGTACTGGGACTGGTAATGTCCTTCGCCTTTATGTTCCACACCCGCTATACCAAAAGCTTTGTGGTGACACTGGCGCTTCTCCCGGCCGTAGTCTGCGTGATCATCCTGATGGTCAACGGAAATGTCGGCACCGGCGTCGCCGTGGCAGGCACTTTCAGCCTGGTACGATTCCGCTCGATTCCGGGCACTTCCCGTGAAATCTGTATGCTGTTTCTTGCAATGGGGACCGGACTCATCACCGGCATGGGATATCTGGGATACGCGGTCCTCTTTACGCTGATTCTGTGCGCAGCCTTCTGCCTTTACAACTGGTCGGCGCTGGGAGAAGACCGCAACGCCGCGGCCTATAAGGTTCTATCCGGCATCATACCGGAGGATCTGGATTATACCGGTGTCTTTGACGATATTTTTGATGGCTATACCTCCAGTGCGCAGTTGGTCCATGTCAAAACCACCAGCATGGGCAGCCTGTTTCGTCTGACCTACCAGATCCGGCTGCTGGATGCCGTCAAAGAGAAAGAGATGATCGATCTGATGCGCTGCCGGAATGGAAATCTGGAGATCTCTGTCTCCCTGCAGGAGAGTATGAACACGGAATTGTGAAGGAGGTGGAACCATGAAACGGATCCTGTGTATTTTAAGCAGCACTGCCCTGATGTTTGTGACGCTCGGCGGCTGCCAAAGCCAGGAGGATACCATTCAGGACCTTTCCGACGGCTTATCTGCAGTCGATGCAGTTTCCTCTATTTCTTCGGAAACGGAGCTTTTCTCCGAACGGGATCTGGACCCTTCTTATGAGGAAGCATCTGCTGTTCAAATTGAACTGAACGGCACAGAAGCTGCCGCAACAGGTGACGGCGGCCAGACGCAGACCAACTCTGCGCCGGAAGATAGCGGCAATTTTGACAGCGAAGCCGACGATAATGCCGTCTCCGACGGAGATGCAATCCAGGACATTGAGAACGTTCCACAAACTTCCTCTTCCATTGAAGATGTATCACTAAATGACGAGGTTACCGTTCAAATCGGAGATGACGGAACTGCCGAAGCGATCACCCTTTCTTCCTCGGCTGGATCCGGTATTACCGTCGTTCCCGGTGACAGACCTGTGGACAGCATCACAGAATCATAAAGCAAAACGATTCATAAAAACAGTGTCCGCCTCCGAAAAGGATGCGGACACTGTTTTTTGTATGCAGTTGTGCTGTCAAGCCCGCGACCGATCGAGGTTCAGGCAAAATTTCAGAGCTGTCATCCGCGTACGCCGTCAAAACGCCCGGTCACACAGCCAAACCTTAGCCGACGGACTCGGAAAAAGCCTCCGCGATTGGTCGCGTGCTCATCCACACACTCCCTCCCTTCAGTCCCACCAGAAGTACCAGACAGTGGACTGCCGCAGCACATCGGCCAGTGCGCCCACGGTGGCGTCCTCCGGCCCCTGGTCGATCACATCGGGGCAGAAGCCATACAGTTCCACCGCTACCTCCATGGCCTTATCCTTGGGGACAGGGGCCGGGAGCAGGAACTCCAGCTCATCGTGGCTCATGGCGGCGGGTACCGTGCCGTACTGCTCAAACCAGTATTTTGTCACGGCCATCAGGTCCGGTGTGTCGGGGCAGTCGTTCCAGTTTCCGAAGGGCAGGTATGCGAAGATCTCCCAGGGGTTCTTCACCGGGATCTTGGCCAGGATGAGGGGATAGGTCATCTCCGTATCATCATCCCAGTAGCTGGAGATGCGGTCATTCTCGTCTCCGCCCTCCAGCTCGCCCAGGATCTCCTCCTCCCAGTCCAGATCGTCCTCCTCGGCTTCTTCCTTGCGCTGGCCGATCAGCTCCCCCAGGACGGTCTTTCCGTCTTTGACGGGGGCAGAGAGCATCTTCTTCCGGTAGTCGGCTACCTTGTCCGGGTCGAAAGCATAGTCGTCCTCACCATCGCTGTCCGGGTCAGAATTCATGATGAGGCACTCCCACAGAGTCTCATCATCCGCCTTGATGAGCACTGGCACAAAGCCTTCTTTGACACTTTCCCGTTTGGCATAGCTGTATGCCGACATGATGGGATCATCGTCCTTCATGGAG
>CAJFQR010000140.1 GCA_904419105.1 Candidatus Avimicrobium faecavium | reverse complement strand
CATGACGCCGGCAGAATATCTGGATCTGGCCGGTTCCATCTATGTTGGTACCACCAAGTCCAAGGCTTACGATGAGAACGCCTACGATCTGGACTTCACCTTCTCCAACCGTGTAGACGATTACAGCGATGCCGATGTGGTTGAGGATGAGTACACCTTCAAGCCGGACAGCCGCGCTGTTGTCAAGTTTGCCAAGGATGCCGAGGATGTTACCCTCTATTTCGGCAGTGAAGAGGACATCTGGTACGAGTTTGATGCCCGTGGCCAGTCCGCTCTGAACTTCGCCTTCACCTTTGACTACAACCGTGAGATCGCGGCCGACTACCCGGAGGCCAACATCGACTTCATCACCTGGACTGCTCAGCCCAGCACCAACCGTACCGGTACTCTGTACATCACCGCAGATCCCGACAGCTTCATCTATGAGATCTCCGAGGATGGCAAGACCCTGAAGGAAGTTGCCAACGCTGAGTACAACGAGGATGAAGAGGCCTGGGAGATCCGTACCCGTAAGCTGGTCGGCTATGCCATCTCGGACAAGGAGCTTGACCTGGTAGAGGATACCACTTCTTCCAGCACCGGTTCGGAGACCGGTTCCAACAACGGTGGTAAGGATAACCCGGATACCGGCCGGTAAACCGTCCGCTATCCTAACGAGTTTCGCTGACGCGAAACATCGCCTGATACTGGTCGGTAAATCGTGTAACGATTTACCTCCCTGCGAGTTTTGCTGACGCAAAACATCGCGGTCTGATCCGATAGTGTTTCATCACTTTCAGTTGGACAAAATTGATATGGCCAATGTCATATCAAAAAACCAAAACAACCCGTATATGGCCGCCAAGTGCGGCCATTTGCGGATTGGTAATAAACTCTTCGTGAGGAGGACAAATCAAATGAAGAAGCTGTTTGCTCTTGCCATGGCTGCTGTAATGGCTGCCGGCATGACCACAGTCGCCTTCGCGGACACCCAGAACATCTATGTATCCAACTGGGACAGCGCCTGGTATGTAGTTGGCTCGGATAACCGTGTTGACTATGTCACCGATGTGGAGCCCGAGGGCGGCGACACCATTGCGATCCCCATGTTCGTCTGGGATGACAAGGACGACGACGGCGAGATCGACCGCGGCGAGAAGGATAGTGTCTTTGCCTATACCTCCAGCTACGACGGCAAGGTCTACATCGATGATGTGTGGAGCGTTGGCGAGCCTGCCGAAGTTACCACCGGCTGGGTGAACTTCGAGAAGGTTCAGAAGCAGCTGCCCTGGTGGATGGACAAGTATGGTGACAGACAGATCAAGTGCGTCCTGATCACCCTGCCTGAGAACGACACAAATAAGGTTGAGGACCTCGCCGGCGAGATCCGCGTTGGCCGCAGCAAGTCTGCTGCCAAGAAGTCTCCGTTCACCTTTGATCTGGAGCTCAGCTACTATGCGGACAATACCCTGACCGGCACTTCCGCCAGACCTTGGGATGGTGGCGAGCTGATTTCCGGCGAGACCGGTATCGTCTCCTTCGATAAGGAAGAGGGCGAGATCGACATCGAGTTTGAGGATGTAGCTACCTTCACCGTTGACATCAGCGGTCAGGGCAAGCTGAACCTGGCCTGGAACACTTCCTTCAACAAGGAATTCGGTGCCATGTACGACTACGCCAACCTGACCTTCGTAAACTTCGAGGGCACCCCGTCCTTCAGCAAGAACGGCACCCTGATGGTTTACGCCGAGCCGGATACCTTCATCTATGAGGTCACCGAGGACGGCGCGAAGAAGGTTGACGCCGAGTACGACGAGGACTACGAGGCCTGGGTTCTGACCACCCGTACCCTGTCCAGCTATGTCATCTCCGATGTTGAGCTGACCGAGAAGACCGTCACCGACACCGAGGACGATACCACCGACGATGGCAGCAAGCCGATCCCGGATACCGGTCGGTAAGCTTCGCTTACCTCCCTGCGAGTTTTGAGCAGAGCTCAAAACATCGTAGTGAAAAGGAGCTGAGTTTCGCTTTGCGAAACATCGCCCCGATACCGGTCGGTAAGCTTCGCTTACCTCCCGACGAGCAGAAATGCTCAAACCTTTCACATCTCCGGATTCCCACACCGGAGAGAAAAACAGGCTATGCCTGTTTTTCCGTGGGGAAGAGGGGAAGGCCCTTCTTCCCCGCGGAAAAGCAAATAGCGCCCATATCGGCCGAAAACAGTGAGCAAGTGTCTTCGGTTCATCATATGGGGAAGCGACGCAGCCGCCGTCGAAGGTCCGGAACGGATTCTCTCCAACTTCTATTTATCCGTCCCGGATCAGGCTCGTGATCGTTTCTTTTTCTCCTAACTGAGGTCCCCCGGCCGCCATGCCGGGGGACCGCTTTTTTCCCCGGAATGAAAATG
>CAJFQR010000139.1:891-2716 GCA_904419105.1 Candidatus Avimicrobium faecavium | reverse complement strand
GACTGGGCAAACTCCCGCCAGCTGTGCAGCTCCTCCGCGGCCCTCCGGGAGAGGTCCCAGAGGATGCCGGCGGCCTCCTCCCCGGTGATCCAGCCCAGATAGCAGCCCCAGCGGGTCAGCATCGCCGCCCGGCCGAGGTCCCAGCCGGCCAGGAACCCGGGGTCGTACCGGTCCCTGTACCGCTGGACAAAGCGCCATCCCCGCCGGGCGGATTCCCGGTCCTCCTCGTCCATCGTCTCGTCGAACAGCTCCTCCGGCGCGGCGGCCTCGGCATAGCATTGATACCGCAGGGTATACCCCTCCTGAACCAGGTAGC
This sequence comes from Candidatus Avimicrobium faecavium, assembly GCA_904419105.1. Taxonomy (GTDB): domain Bacteria; phylum Bacillota; class Clostridia; order Oscillospirales; family Ruminococcaceae; genus Avimicrobium; species Avimicrobium faecavium. Next base: position 2,400 of record CAJFQR010000139.1, on the reverse strand, counting down.
GGATCGTGTCCAGCAGTTCGCCGCGGCCGTTCACGCCCCAGGACCGGCGCACCAGCGAGGCGATCTGCTGCTCCATAACGGGGGTATGCTCCTCCACATCCATGCCGCGCAGGTTGTGGTCGTTCAGGGTGGAGATGATGCCGGACAGCAGGATGCCAAAGCGCTCCCAGTTCGGGTCGTCCTTCCGGTAGGGGACCGGTTCCGGCTCGGGAAGGGCCTCGATCCGCGCCATTGTCTCATCCAGTGTTTCGCACAGACGCTCCTCCTGCTCCGGATCGAGGGGGAGCTCCTCCTCCTCGTCCTCCTCATCCATCTGCAGCGTCTCCAGCGCCGCGGCGAGGATGCCCATATCCTCGCCGAACAGCTGCTCCATCAGCAGGTCCGCCGTCATTCCTGCGGCTTCGGCAGCCCTTTCGCTGACAAGCTGCTGCATCAGCTCTTCGCTTGCGGCCATCTGCGCCAGGCCGTCCGGCCCCAGCACCTGGCCCAGGATCTCCACCTGGCGCCGGTCGTTCTCGGCGGCCTGTTCTTCGGCCGCAGCGGCGGCGTCCGGCTCCGGGTCCTGCCTCTCGAGTTTTTCGGCCAGTTCTTCGCTTTTTTCGGTCATCTCCTGCAGCGAGGCGGCCGCCTGTTCCCTGGCACGCAGCGCCCGGTTTCGGATCTCATCCAGATCGACCATAGTCCCATTCCTCCTTGTCCTCGGTCCCTTATTTTTTCGCAAAGCGGTTCATGAAGAAGTCGGTGAAGGCGGCCAGCTCCTCCTCCTGGGAGACATAGACATAGAGCTTTTCATCGTCCAGCCAGTCGTAGGCGTTGATGCCGATGTAGCCGCTCCGGTCCGGGTAGATGATAAAGGCGTCGGTGGGGTACTTGTTGCGGTAGGCCTTCAGGATCTCCGAGCGGCGGTAGTAGGTCGGCTCCCCGCAGCCGGACAGGTCGGGGACGGTGGGGACGACCACGATGGTCGGGTCGGCCTCGTCCCAGCCGACGATCAGGTTCCCGATCTTCGTCCTGCTCCCGTGGACGAACCCGTAGTTGAAGCGGCTCACATCTTCGGTGTAGCCGAAGAGCAGCCGGTACCGGTCGCCGTCCTCGACGACCTGGTCGAAGAGCAGCCGCATCTTCTTTGCGTTGGCGTCGCTCTTCTCCATGTCGATCTTCGGTCCCTGAAACAGCTTGTCAAAAAGTCCCATGATAGTTTCCTCCTACAGATTTCTTTTATATGAAGCCGCGGGAAGCGCCTTCCCCGGCATCACGGCAGGATCGGCCGCCGGGTCGATGACCTTGATCAGGCCGTCGCCGTAATTTCCAAAGCCGTGTTCCCGCCAGAGGGCCAGAAGCTCCGCAGGGAGCCTGTCCCGGAAGCGGTCCAGCGTCTCGGCGGCAGGCTTTCGCAGGCCGCCGCCGGGTGGGTATTTGGCCAGAAACAGATCAAATGGCCGCATCGTATCGTCCTCCTTTGTGTGTGGTGGGTCTTTTGACCCAAAATAAAATCAAATACAGAAATTT
>CAJFQR010000139.1:0-876 GCA_904419105.1 Candidatus Avimicrobium faecavium | reverse complement strand
GAATCCCGTATCGAAACAAAGTATTCGGACGGATTGGCTGTTCCGTCAGGACAGCGGAGGCTTCCGCCACGCTTCCAGTGTGCCGACGATGGCGTCCAGCTGGAACGCGACCGTCTCGTCGGCGGCCTCCGGGACGAACAGCGGGAGGGTGTCGGGGATTGCCCGGCGCACGACCATCGCCGTCAGGCTCAGGTTTGTGAACAGGTTGACCCGTTCCACGCTGGCCCGGATGCCAAAGTTCTCGAGGATCTCGCCGAAGAGGCGGCGCTGCTTCTGCCGGAACATCCGATAGCTCTCCTGGGACAGGCGCTTGAAGATGAGCTGCTGCTCCTCGATCGTCAACACGGCGATCCCGTTTTTCTCGCCGTAGCAGCAGCTGTGGAGGAAGCGCCGCACCGCTTCGCGCCAGCTCAGGTCCGGGTCGGCCATCAGGGCCTGCACATACCGGATGATCCGCGGCTGCTGCAGGTAGAGCGTCTCGACGATCAGGTCCTCCTTCGTCGGGAAAAAGGTATAGAAGAAGCTCCGGGAGATGCCGACCCGTTTGTACACCTGCTCCACCGTCGTGTGCTGGATACCCTGCCGGGCCATCAGTTCCAGCCCCACCTCGATGAGCTGGGACCGGATGCGCTCCCTGTCCGCCTCGGAATACGCGACTCGCGGCACATCATCACCTCTTGAATAAAGACATTTTTTATATTTTGACTTTATTATAGCACAGTCCCCCTGCGGATACAAGGGGAAACCGGCGGGGCGGCCGCCTGCGGATGGCCGCGGATGCCGGTGCCGCTTCCCAATCCTGCACGCCGGCAGAACGGCGCTTTGCAGCAAAAATGTCATATTCCCCCAAAACCCGCTTTACAACCGCCCGGATTT
>CAJFQR010000138.1 GCA_904419105.1 Candidatus Avimicrobium faecavium | reverse complement strand
ACTGCTTGACGATGTCGTCCGGGTTGACCACATTGCCGCGGGACTTGCTCATCTTCTCGCCGTTCTCGCCGAGGATCATGCCGTGGCTGGTGCGCTTTTTATAGGGCTCCGGGGTGGAGACGACGCCGATATCATAGAGGAACTTGTGCCAGAAGCGGCTGTACAGCAGGTGCAGCGTGGTATGCTCCATGCCGCCGTTGTACCAGTCCACCGGCAGCCAGTAGTCCAGCGCCTCCTTGGAGGCCAGCTCCTTGTCGTTGTGGGGATCGCAGTAGCGCAGGAAGTACCAGCTGGATCCGGCCCACTGGGGCATGGTGTCGGTCTCGCGCTTGGCGGGGGCGCCGCAGATCGGGCAGGTGGTGTTCACCCAGTCCTCCATCTTGGCCAGCGGGCTCTCGCCGGTGTCGGTGGGCTCGTAGCTCTCCACCTCGGGCAGCCGCAGCGGGAGCTGGTCCTCCGGCACCGGGACCATCCCGCAGTGGGGACAGTGAATGATCGGGATCGGCTCGCCCCAGTAGCGCTGGCGGGAGAAGACCCAGTCCCGGAGCTTGTAGTTGACCTTTTCATGGCCGCGGCCGGTCTCGGTGAGCCAGGCGGTGATCTTCTTCTTGGCGTCCTCCACCGAGAGGCCGTCCAGCATGCCGCTGTTGACCATGGTGCCGGTGTCGCAGTCGGTGTAGGCGGCCTCCTCCACATTGCCGCCGGAGACGACCTCGACGATGGGCAGGCCGAACTTTTTGGCGAAGGCCCAGTCGCGGTCATCGTGGCCGGGCACCGCCATGATGGCACCGGTGCCGTAGGTCATCAGCACATAGTCGGAGATGAAGATCGGGATCTCCTTACCGGTGGCCGGGTTGATGCCCCGGACGCCGTCGATGCAGACGCCGGTCTTCTCCTTGCTGTCGCTCATCTCGCTGCGCTCGAACTCGCTCTTGCGGGCGGCCTCCTCCTGGTAAGCGCGCACCGCATCCAGGTTGGCAATGCGCCCGGCCCACTTCTCGATGTAGGGGTGCTCCGGGGCGATGACCATATAGGTGGCGCCGTAGAGGGTGTCCGGGCGGGTGGAGTAGACGGTGAGCACATCGCCGGCGGTGGTGTCGAAGTTGATCTCCGCGCCGGTGGAACGGCCGATCCAGTTGATCTGGCTGGTCTTGACCCGGTCGATGTAGTCGACGGTGTCCAGATCGTCGATCAGGCGCTGGGCATATTTGGTGATGCCGAGCATCCACTGGTTCTTGACCTTGTGGACCACCTCGCCGCCGCAGCGCTCGCAGACGCCGCCGACGACCTCCTCATTGGCGAGGACGCACTTGCAGGAGGTGCACCAGTTGACCGACATCTCCTTTTTGTAGGCGAGGCCGTGCTTGAACAGCTGCAGGAAGATCCACTGGGTCCACTTGTAGTAGTCGGGGTCGGTGGTGTTGATCTCCCGGGTCCAGTCGAAGGACAGGCCCAGGCTTTTGAGCTGCTGCTTGAAGTGGGCGATGTTGTCATGGGTGACGATCTCGGGGTGGATGTGGTTTTTGATGGCGTAGTTTTCGGTGGGCAGGCCGAAGGCGTCCCAGCCCATCGGGTAGAGGACATTGTAGCCCTCCATCCGGCGCTTGCGGGCGATGATGTCCAGCGCGGTGTAGGACCGGGGATGGCCTACATGGAGCCCCTGGCCCGACGGGTAGGGGAACTCCACCAGCGCGTAGAACTTGGGCTTGGAGTAGTCGTTCGCTGCGGCGAAGGTGTTCTCCTTCTCCCAGATGTCCTGCCATTTCTTTTCAACTGCGGCAAAATCGTACTTCATATTCTCTCTTCCTTCCTGGCCGGCCGTCAGTTGGGCCGGATCACATCAGAAATATCAACTTCCGGAGCGTCCCGCCATAGTCGCTCCAGAGAATAGAAGTCGCGCTGCTCGGCGCGGAACAGGTGTACCAGCACGCTGCCGTAGTCCAGCAGCACCCAGTCGGCGGTGTCGTAACCCTCCCGCCGGCGGACATCATAGCCGAGATCGCTGAGCTTTTCCTCAACATCCTCGGCGATGGCACGCACCAGCTGGGAGTTGCCGGCCGAGGCAATGACGAAGTAATCGCAGAGGGTGGTGCGGTCGTGCACATCCAGCATCTTGATGTCTTCGCCCTTT
>CAJFQR010000137.1 GCA_904419105.1 Candidatus Avimicrobium faecavium | reverse complement strand
ATCGACACTTTGCTGTTGCCCATTGCGCGGAACAGTGCCGCACCGGCATTATAGATGCCCATGAACGGATAGGCCGCGGCGGTGATCAGAAAGTATTCCAGCGCACTCTCCATGACTGCAGGCTCTACCTGGCCGAAAACCAGCGAGAGGATGTGCTGCCGCAGCACCAGTGCCAGAAGCATCAGTACGGTTGAGATGCCGGTCATCGTATAGAGCAGCTGCTTGGCGGCCAAACGTGCACCCTGCTGTTCCCCGCGGCCCAGGTACTGGGCTACCACGACGGCGCCGCCGGTGGACAACGCGGTGAAGATCTGGATAATCAGCGTATTGATGTTATCCACCAGCGATACACCGGATACCACTGCCTCACCGCAGGTGGTTACCATGACGGTATCTGCCATACCTACGGTCATCAGCAGCAGCTGTTCGATCACCAGCGGGATAATCAGCCGCACCAGTGCATCTCTGGAAAACATCGGCTCGGCAGGGCGGGCCGAAATCGTTTGCTCAGACATACTTTTTGCCTCCACAGATAAAAATAAAAAACAGTATCATTATACTCCGGACAGCAAAAAACGCAAGTGCAATTTCACTGAATTGTACACTTGCGCTTTGTTTAATTTGCCAAAATTGTCTGTGGACAAGCGTGAATTATAGCAGGATTTCTTCGCCAGGACGGATCAACAGGGCAGACGGTACTGTAAAGGTTTTAGCCTTTTCATCATCATACAGCGCTCCTGGTTTCATATGAATCGGGATGGTATGGCGTGCGCCAATGCGTCGGGCACAGTCCATTGCCTCTGGGATATCCATATTGTAGACACCATCGGTGGGAAGAAGGGCATAGTCCAGCTTTCGGGCGGAGAGGGTGTCCATATAGTCGGTAGTGGAGGTATCACCGGAGGCGTATACCATCACGCCATCTACCGAAATGAGGTAGCCTACGCACTCGTCCTTTGGATGGTTCTTGTTGTAAGCCGGTACCGCCTCGACCCGGATGCCGGCCAGATCGACCGTCCGGTAGATCCCATCGATGAGCATATCCGCCGCCCGAAGAACGACGGTATCCGGCTTCATCGTCAGCAGTTCCAGCTTGTTGTGGTCGTAGTGCTCATGGGTGACGAGAACGATATCCGCAGGCAGATCGTAGCCCTCACCGGCGTAAGGATCCAGGTAGAGTACCCTGCCGTCGTCTGCGGTGATGCGGTAGCTGCCATGTCCCTGATAGAGCAGTTTTGCCATAGAAAAAACTCCTTTCGCTGTGTTTATCCGTTCGTTCCGCTGTTTTGCAGCGGAACGGTGTTCGCTTAGTTTGGCCGGTCACCAATCTCGTCCAGCATCCGGTTCACCTCCTGGCGGAGCGCACGGTGTTCCGGGGAGGAAAGGGTTGGGTCGCTCTGGAGCAGTCCATCGGCGGCCTCACGGGCGTTTGCCAACACTTCCACATCGGTGGCGAGGTCTGCCAGCGCGAACTTAGGCAAACCATGCTGCCGCTGCCCGAAGAAGTCACCGGGCCCCCGGAGCTTCAGATCCTGCTCTGCTACCTCAAAGCCGGAATTGGTACGGCACATGGTGCGCAGCCGCACCCGGGCGTCCGGGCTCTGGGAGTCGGAGATCAAAATACAGGTGGAGGCCACATTTCCCCGGCCGACCCGCCCCCGGAGCTGGTGCAGCTGACTGAGGCCGAACCGTTCGGCGTTTTCGATGAGCATTATGACGGCGTTCGGCACATCGACCCCGACTTCCACCACAGTGGTGGCCACTAACAAGTCGATCTCTCCGGCCTGAAAGCGGCGCATAACTTCATCCTTGTCGGCAGCCTTCATTTTTCCGTGCAGCAAGCCGACCCGGTAGTCTTTGAAGTCGTGTGCCTGCAGCTGTTCGGCGTACTCGGTGGCAGGGGTCAGACCGGTGTCCACCTCGCCGGGTTCCACCAACGGGCAGATGATATATCCCTGATACCCCTTGTCCAGATGCTGCTTGATATAACCGTAGGCCCGCTGGCGTTTGGTGCTGTCGATGGCGTAAGTCTTGACCGGTTGGCGGCCTGTCGGCAGCGTGTCGATCACTGAGATGTCCAGATCACCGTAGATCATCAGGGCCAGCGTGCGGGGGATCGGTGTTGCCGACATGACCAGAGTGTGAGGGCTTTCCCCCTTGTGACCGAGTGCGATGCGCTGGTTGACCCCAAAGCGGTGCTGTTCATCGGTGATGACCA
>CAJFQR010000136.1 GCA_904419105.1 Candidatus Avimicrobium faecavium | reverse complement strand
ACCGCAGCTTCTCCGGTCACCACCCGGCAGACCTCCTCCGGCAGGCAGGCGGCGCACAGCTTCCGGATCAGTTTGGCGGTGGCCGGCGCGTATTCCGACGGTTTAAGGGTGACGCAGTTGCCGGCGGCGATGGCGCTGATCACCGGCGTTATCGCCAGCAGGAAGGGATAGTTCCACGGGGCGATCACCAGGCAGACCCCGAGGGGTTCCCGCAGGATCCGGCTTTTCCCGGGAAAGGCTGCAAACGGCGTCGGGACCCGGGTGGCGGCGGCCCAGCGGGGCAGCTGGCGCACAGCCTCCCGCAGCTCCGCCAGGCACTGGCCGGTCTCGGTCATATAGCTCTCCGCCTGGCTCTTCCCGAGGTCGGCACGCAGGGCAGCGGCGATCTCCTCCTGCCGGGCGCGGATCTCCCGCCCGAGGGCCTTCAGCCATCGCAGGCGCACCTCCAGCGGCAGCGTCGCCCCGGAGGCGAAGAAGCGCCGCTGTTCTTCCAGAGATCTCATCAACGGTCCCTCCTTTTTGCGTTCTAATGATAGTATAGCGGAAAAATGTGAAGATTTTGCACATTCTATAAAAACGCCCGGAAAATCCCGCTTCCCGTGCTGTCACCTGCCGTGCGGCAAACGCATAGACTGCATCGTTGTTGAGTAAATGAAGACTTAATTTTTATTGACAAAAGTATACTGATGTGGTATTCTATTGAAAACGATGAAGTTAGTTGTAACTAATCGGTTGAACCAATGCTAAAATAATAATTTTAGAAGACCGAAAAGAGGAGATGGTGACGATGGACAATGTGGCAGCAGCCGTTGGGATGACGCTTCTTGCCGGGCTGAGCACGGGCATCGGCGGGCTGATCACCTATTTTTCCCGGAGGCCGAATGCCCGCTTTCTCTGCATCAGCCTGGGCTTTTCCGCCGGAGTGATGCTCTATGTCTCGATGGTGGAACTCTTTGCCCAATCGAAGGAGATCCTCACCGGCTCGCTGGGCGCCTCCGGCTATCCGGCGGCGGTGGTGAGTTTTTTCGGGGGGATGCTGCTCATCGCCCTCATCGACCGGCTGGTCCCCGAGTATGAGAACCCCCACGAGATGACCTATCTGGACGGCGATAGCGACCGTCTGGCTGCGGACAGCGGAAAGATGATGCGCATGGGGCTGATCACCGCACTGGCCATCTCGATCCACAACTTCCCGGAGGGGATGGCCACCTTTGTCTCGGCGCTTCAGGGGGAGGGCCTGGCGCTGCCGATCACGATGGCCATCGCCATCCACAACATCCCCGAAGGGGTCGCGGTGGCGGTGCCGCTGTTCTACGCCACCGGCAGCCGGAAAAAGGCGCTGGGGTATTCGCTGCTCTCCGGCCTGTCCGAGCCGCTGGGGGCGCTTATCGGCTACCTGCTGCTGCGCCCATTTATGAGCGATACGCTGATGGGGATCCTCTTCGGGGCCATTGCCGGGGTGATGGTGTATATTTCCCTCGATGAGCTGCTTCCCTCCGCAGAAGAATACGGCGAACACCATCAGGCCATGCTCGGGGTCATCGCCGGTATGGCGGTGATGGCGGTGAGCCTGCTGCTCTTCGCCTGAGAGGGGAGAAAAGTGCCCGTCCTGCGGGCACTTTTTTGCATATTTTCCGAAAATGTAAAGGAAAATCCCTTGACAATCCATCGTCGGTCGGGTATAATAAACTCTGCGAGACTGGGAAGCGGAGGACCTTTACAGGAGGTATGGCTATGGCAAAGGATCTGAGCATCTCCTATCTTTTGGATTTCTACGGCCAGATGCTCACCGACAAGCAGCGGGAGGTTACCGAGTTTTACTACAACGATGACCTCTCGCTGGCGGAGATCGCCGACCACTGCCACATCACCCGGCAGGGGGTGCGGGATTCGATCAAGCGGGCGGAGGCTCAGCTGCGGGAGTACGAGGAAAAGCTCGGTCTGGCCACGCGGTTCGTCGAGATCCAGGCGGGTCTGGACGAGATCATCCGCAACGCTCAGGAGATCTCCATCCTTAACGACCGGTTTTCCGGCTCCAGTGAGGTGGAAAAGCGGGTCGGGGCCATCATCGACCTGGCCTCCCGTCTCAACGACTGACCCATCACAGTGCAAACCGGCAAAGGAAGGTGTTTATGGCTTTTGAAGGACTTTCGGGGCGTCTCTCCGAGGTATTCAAAAAGTTAAAAGGCCGCGGCAAGGTCAAAGAGTCCGACGTCAAGGAGGTCATGCGGGAGGTTCGC
>CAJFQR010000135.1 GCA_904419105.1 Candidatus Avimicrobium faecavium | reverse complement strand
CTTTGCTCCGGCTTCTTTTTTGCCTTTGGCGAAAAAGAAGCCATCCGCCCGCTCCCTTGCTCCTCCTTTTCCGCAAAAGGGCACGCTCGGCTCGCCTGCTCGGTTGTAAACGCCCTCGCGACGGCTCACTGTCGCTACCACCCTTTTGCGGGTGTTTGCGATCTAAACTGACCACCCCTGCCACCAGGCAAGGGCCTGGAGCCACTCGCGCTCCGGGCTTTTTCCTTTTTCCTAAATTTGCACACGCGACCGGGCTGATCTAAAGTGACCGCCATAACCAGATGAAAAGGGCACCGAAAGGTGCCTTTTTCTTTTGGCGCCAAGGCATTTGGCCGCGCCAAATGCCGCCCGCTGCGGCGGGGTTTCTGTTCCGCTCGTGCCTGGCGGCGCTTCGCTCTATGCGTGGTATTTGCCAAGTTTGTCAAAGGTAAACTCGTTAGCTTGCCAAAGCTTTGCCCGGGCAATGCTTCGTTCCCCCACAAGCGCCCTCTCCTTCTGGAAAGCCGCACAGTCCGGCATACCGGAGCTTATTCAGGCGCGCTTCCATACAGCTTTTTCAGGCTTGCGGGCAGGCCGCTTTGTGCGGTGTCAGTGCAGCCGGTACCGCGGTTTGAATTTCCAGCAAAAAACCACTTGAAAAAGAACGGACATTCGTGCTATAATACAGACAGAGTACGACCGTATGTTCGATTTTGAGTGGAGGAGGGAGCCCGATGCGGGAAAAATGCTACATCTGCTGCGATCTCAAGAGTTTTTACGCCTCGGTGGAATGTGTGACCCGGGGACTGGACCCGCTCACCGCCAACCTGGTGGTGGCGGATGCCACCCGCAGCGAAAAGACCATCTGCCTGGCGGTGACCCCATCGCTGAAGGGCTATGGCATCGCCGGCCGGGCCCGCCTGTTCGAGGTGATCCAGCGGGTGCGGGAGGTCAATGCCCGGCGCCGGCAGCAGGCGCCGGGGCGTCGGTTCGCCGGGGCGTCCTGGCAGGACCCGGAGCTGCGGCAGGACCCATCGCTTGCGCTGGAGTATCTGGTGGCGCCGCCCCGGATGGCCCTCTACATCGAATGGAGCGCCAGGGTCTACCAGATCTACCTCAAGTACATTGCCCCGGAGGATATCCATGTCTACTCCATTGATGAGGTGTTCCTCGACGCCACCGCCTACCTGGACACCTACCGGATGACCGGCCGGGAGCTGGCCGGCACCATCATACGGGATATCCAGGCCACACTGGGGCTCACCGCTGCCGCCGGTGTGGGCACCAACCTCTACCTGGCCAAGGTGGCGATGGATATCGGCGCCAAGCATGTCCCGGCGGACGAGTACGGCGTGCGCATCGCCGAGCTGGACGAGGAGAGCTACCGCCGCCGGCTCTGGAGCCACCGCCCCCTCACCGACTTCTGGCGGGTGGGACGGGGTACCGCCGCCAGGCTCGAGGCCCACGGCCTCTGCACGATGGGGGACATCGCCCGCTGCTCCGTCGGACAGCCCGGGGAGTTTTACAACGAGGAGCTCCTCTACCGGCTGTTCGGCGTCAACGCCGAGCTGCTCATCGACCACGCCTGGGGCTGGGAGCCCTGCACCCTTGCCGATATCCACGCCTACCGGCCGGCGAGCCGGAGCGCCGTCTCCGGGCAGGTGCTCCAGTGCCCCTATGAGCCCGAAAAGGCCCGGCTGGTGCTCCGGGAGATGGCGGACGCCCTGGCCCTCGATCTGGTGGCAAAGCGCCTGGTCACCGACCAACTCACGCTGACGGTGGGCTATGATGTGGAAAACCTTCGGGATCCTTGGCGGATGCGGGGTTACACCGGCCGGGTCACCGTCGATCGGTATGGCCGCAAGGTGCCGGGGCACAGCCATGGCACGGTGAATCTGGACGGCTTCACCTCCTCCTCCGAGGAGCTGGTGGAGGCGGCTGCCGCCCTGTTTGACCGGATCGCCGGCCAGGGGCTGCTGGTGCGCCGGCTGACCCTCGCCGCGGGCCACCTGCAGCCGGAGGAGACCGCCGCAGCTGCCGAGGTCCCGGAGCAGCTGGACCTCTTTACCGACTACGCCGCCGAGGCCGAACGCCGGGGAAAAAAGGCCGCCGCCCGGGCCCGGGAGCGGAAACTCCAGCAGGCGCTGCTCCTCCTGCAGCATCGCTACGGCAAAAACGCCGTCTTCAAGGGGCGGGACCTGGAGGAGGGAGCCACCGCCCGGGCCCAGAACGAGAGGATCGGAGGGCATCAGGCATGAGCGATGACTACCGGGACCTGCTCCACCTGCCGCATCCCACCTCCCGGCGGCATCCCCGGATGGCCCGGGCCGCCCGGGCAGCCCAGTTCTCCCCGTTTTCCGCCCTCACCGGCTACGCCGACGCCATCGCTGAACTCTCCCGCCCG
>CAJFQR010000134.1 GCA_904419105.1 Candidatus Avimicrobium faecavium | reverse complement strand
CAAAGTCCTCCTCACTCTCGTGGACGGTGGTCTCGGCGAGGTTGGCGTTCTCCGAAAGGAAGTACTCGGTGATCTCCTCATTGGACATACGGTCGACGATGGAGAGGTTCTCCACATCGCTGACGATCTTACCGTCGATCAAGGTGACGATGCGGTCGGCGTACTGGGCCAGGTAGGAGTCGTGGGTGACCAGGATCATGGTCTGGTGATTTTCCCGGCACATCCGCACCATCATCGCCATGACCTCGATGGTGGTCTTGGTGTCCAGGTTGCCGGTGGGCTCGTCGGCGAAGATGATCTTAGGGTTGCCGACAAAGGCCCGGGCGATGCCGACCCGCTGCTGCTGGCCGCCGGACATCTGGTTCGGGCGGTGGTGCATCCGCTTCTCCAGGCCGACCTCCCTGAGCATATGGGCGGCGAGCTTTTCCCGCTTGGACTTGGAGACGCCGCGGAACATCAGCGGCATGGCCACATTCTCCAGTGCCGTATTCGAGGCCATCAGGTTGTAGGACTGGAAGATGAAGCCGATGTTCCGCTGGCGGAAGGCGGCGAGCCGGTCCTCACTGAACTTGGAGATATTGTTTTTGCCGATGTACACCGAGCCGCTGGTGGGCTTTTCCAGACCGGCGAGCTGGTTGAGCAGTGTGCTCTTGCCGCTGCCGGAGGTGCCCAGGATGCAGCAGACCTGGCCCTTGCCGATCTCCAGGTTGATGCCGTCGAGGGCAACCACCTTTTCCCGGCCGAGCTTGTAGACCTTGCGCAGGTCCTTGATGGTGATGATGGTATCCAAACGCGTCCCCCTTTTTCCGCCGGTGCGGCGGATGCAGACTATCCACCAGAATGGTGTCGCATTTTCCGGCATCTACTGCACCGGAACTGAAAAAATTTTCCCGGCCTGTCAGTGCTCTTCCACCATCTGCAGATATTCCAGAAAACGGAATCCCTTGCGCTCATAGAGGCGAATGGCGCCGGTATTCTCCCGATTGACCTCAAGGCGGTAGCGCTTTGAGTCCTTGTAGCGGTCGGCAAACCAGTCAAGCATCTGCCCGCCGAGGCCCCGGCCCCGGAACTGGGGAGCAAAATAGAGCTCCTCGAGCAGAGCGACCATACCGCCGACCTCGTTGGACCAGGTGTGGGAAACCAGCAGATACCCGGCGGGAACCCCGTCCACCTCCATCAGGAAGCCCTCAGTGAAAGGGCTGCCGGCGAGGCAGGCCTCAAAGGTTCGGGCGAAGTTTTCACTGTCTACCGGGTGAAGCACCGCTCCGCCCGAGTAAAAATCCTTGCAGAAGGAGAGAAAGGCCTCTCTGTCCTTTTCGATAAAGTGACGAATCTCCATACGATATTCCTCCAAAAAAATCCAGGGCAGCCCGGACGGATTACCAGAACCAGTATACCATAGCCATCGGTAAATGGCAAACGAATCCAAGAGGTTCCCGCAGCATCCGAAAGGATTTCAAGGACCGTTCACAATTTGTCTGTTTCTCTTCACAATTTATCCTTTGACTTTACAGAGGGAGAAGGGTATACTTGTTTTACATTGGCCAGTACCAGTTTCCGGTACAGCCAACTGCTTTTTGTACAGGCGTAAGGGGATCGCGCCGGACCGGCGCTGTTTTGCGGTCGGAGCGATTCATTTGGGGGCCCTGGCGCCCTGGCAAAAGCGTACATCACGCGTTTTCCACGGCGGAGATGCAGCGTCTTCTGCCGCGTGATCTCGACACTTTTATGTATAGGGGCGTAAACAATCTATGGAAGAGACAACAGAAAAACTCCCGGTACAGTCTCCGGAGGTTCCGGAGACCCCTGCCAAGCCGAAAAAGAAGATGAGCAAGAAGAAGATTGCGCTCATCATCGTTGCGGCGCTGATTCTGGTGCCGCTGGCCAGCTGCGTCTACGGAGCAATGACCTATAAGCCGACACTGACCGGAACCGCCGCCGCAACCGGAGCAGTTCAGTCCACCGTGTCCTTCTCGGCAAATGTGGCCAGCAACGGCAGCGACCGCTATCCGGTCACCGAGAACACCGAGGTGGCCAAGGTCCATGTGGAGGTCGGGGACAGCGTATCCGCCGGCGACCTGCTGGTGGAGTTTGACAACTCCGAGGCTATCGACAACTACAAGCGGGCCACCATCAACTATGAGACTGCGCGGCTCAACCTCAATGAGATCGAGACCGACTACTGGGACCTCAAGGAGGACCTGGAGGACCTGAACGACGACATCGAGTTCTACAAGGAAAAGTGGAAGCAGTATGAAAAATATGCTGAGGATGTCGGCACCGAAGAGTATAATTGGTATAACAACTACTACAACCGATGGGAAGCGGCCCGTGACCAGCGGGACGCCCTGGAAGAGCAGATCCCGACGGCGGACTACATCCGCATCC
>CAJFQR010000133.1 GCA_904419105.1 Candidatus Avimicrobium faecavium | reverse complement strand
CTACCGGCCAAATCGGGCCTTTTGTTGCAAAAAAATGCAACAAAAGTGGTGCGATTGGATAGAATTTAGAAAAGTTCTCTGTTTTGCCATATTTTTGTTAAAATTTTCTGCTATAATTGGTAAAAATAATGATGGCTTTCGGTTGGCGGCGGTCACCGGAGGTGGCAGTCTTGCCGGAAAGCGGTTGTTTTTTTCGATGGAAGGGCATATAATACAGGTAGAAAAATGCCGTCCCAGCGGCGGCTGCGAGAAAGAGGTGCAAGTTTATGGGATTCATGGATAAGGTACTCTACAACGCAAAGAATGTGGCCAACGCCGCCTCGGAGAAGGCCGGCGAGGTCTATGAGGTGGGTAAGCTCAAGCTGCGGCTGGCGAGCCTGAACGGGGATCTGGACAAGGCTTACGGCCAGCTGGGCCGCCTGACCTATGAGGAAAAGCGCACGGGCGCCGACAACGCGCTGCTGATCGACGCCTGCTTGACCGAGATTGACGGGCTGCTGGAGGATATTCAGGGGCTGACTGCCGAGATCAGCGCCGCCACCGGCGAAAAGATCTGCCCTCACTGTGCGGAGAGCGTCCCGGCCGATGCAGCCTTCTGCCCGAAGTGCGGCGCCAAGATGGATGCCGAGCCGGCCGCTGCCCCGGCGGACAGCGCCGATGACGAAACCTATGTTGCACTGCCGGAGGAGAGCGTCTCCGGCGAGGAGAAGTGAGGACTGTTTTCCAAAAAACGAAACGGCCTGCCGTACCCCCGGCGGGCCGTTTTTCGACGGAATGAACCGGGGCGTTCGGCCATAGAGTAAAGCGACAGGAGGTGAGGACACTGAAACAGGGGAGCAACGGGGGCCAGAACGTCCTGCAGGGGGCGCTGGTGCTGGCGGCGTCCGCCTTTATCGTCAAGCTTATCGGGGCCTTCTTCAAGGTACCGCTGGCCAATATCATCGGCGGCACCGGCATGGGCTACTTTATGACCGCTTACGACCTCTTCAACCCGGTGCGGGCGCTGGCCATCGCCGGGATCCCGGTGGCGGTCTCCAAGATGGTGTCCGAGGCGATCGCCACCGGCCGCTATGCCGATGCCCGGCGCACTTTTCGGGCGGCGCTGGGCATCATGTGCTGCACCGGGCTGCTGGGCAGCGGGGCCATCTTCCTGTTTGGGCGGCAGTTTGCCGAGCTGGCCGGCAATCCCGGGGCGGTGGCGGCGGTGCTGTCCATTGCACCTGCCATCTTCTGCTGCTGTATGATCTCGGTCTACCGGGGATACTATGAGGGGCAGCGCAACATGGTACCCACCGCTCTCTCCCAGGTGTTTGAGGCGCTGGTCAAGCTGGTGTGCGGCATCGCTCTGGCCGGGGCGGTCCATGCCCTCGGGCAGCAGAGTCTGGCGGAGACCGGCACGGTGTTCGGCATCGCCGTCACCGCCGACACCGTGGAGACGGTGCTGGCTCAGCTCACCGCCGCCGCGGCCATCTGGGGAGTGAGCCTTTCCACCGTAGCATCGATGCTGTTCCTGATGGCCCGGCACACCTTCCTCGGGCCGGATTCCCGGATCCGGGAGGCAGAGGCAGGGGCGGGGAAGAGGTCCTACTGCAGCCTGACGGCGGAGCTGTGCAAAACGGCGGTGCCGGTGTGTCTGGGATCGCTGACGGTGAGCATGGGCTCTCTGGTGGACCTGTTTACCGTGATGAACCGGCTTGGGGCGGCGGTGGCTGCCGCGCCGGACTACTTTGCCGGGCGGTTTGCCGCAGTGCTGGAGAGCGGTATCGCCCTGGCGGAGCTGCCGAACTTTCTCTACGGGTCCTACACCGGGCTGGCGCTGACCATCTTCGGCATCGTGCCGGCGGTGACTGCCGTCTTTGGCATCAGCGCCCTGCCCAATGTGGCCGCCGCCTGGCGGGTGCGGGACCGGGAGCGGACCTGCCGCAATGTGACGATGGTGCTGCGCATCGTCGCCATCCTGGCCATTCCGGCGGGGCTGGGCATCAGCCTGCTCAGCAGGCCGATTCTGGAGCTGTTCTACGGCGGACGGCAGCTGGAGATCGCCGTAGCGGCGCCGCTGCTGTCCATCATGGGGATCACGGTGATCTTCGTGTCGCTGTCCTCCCCGATCAACAGCATGCTCCAGGGTATCGGGCGGATGGACCTGCCGGTGAAGCTGATGGCCATCGGCGCCGGGATCAAGTTCGCCCTCAACTTTGTGCTGCTGCGGGTGCCGCAGGTGGGGATTGCCGCTGCGCCCATCGGGTCGCTGGCCTGCTACCTGTTCATCGTTGCGATGAGCCTGCGTGCGATCTGCCGGGAGACCGGCGTGGAGCTCTCCTTCCGGGAGACCTTCGGCAAGCCGCTTGTCGCCGGCGGCCTGTGCGGGATAAGCGCCTGGGGGAGCTACTATCTGCTGTTCCACGGACAGGGGGGACGGCTGCTTACACTGGCTTCCATCAGCATTGGAGCCATA
>CAJFQR010000132.1 GCA_904419105.1 Candidatus Avimicrobium faecavium | reverse complement strand
GGCATCGTCCGGGTTCTCGATGAAGTAGATCTCCAGCTGGCGGCGCAGGAAGTCGTTCATCGCCTCGTAGATGAATTTGTTGGTGATGGCCTTTTTGGTCTGGTTTTCGTAGGAGGTCTGGGTGGAGAAGGAGGAGGACACCAGCACCAGGCAGTCGGCCACATCCTGATAGGTGATCTTGCTCTCGTTTTTGAGGTACTTGCCCGACTGCTTGAGGTAACTGTCGATCTGATAGACGGTGGCGGCCTTTACCGCCCGCTCGGGGCTGCCGCCGTGCTCCAGATAGGAGGAGTTGTGGTAGTACTCGGTCAGGCTCTTCTTGTTGGAGAAGCACAGGGCCACCCCGAGCTTGACCTTGTAGTCCGGCTTGTCCTCCCGGTCCCGGCCCACCCGCTCGGCCTCCCAGTGCTGCACCGGGGTGAGGGGCTCCTCCCCGTCCAGCAGCTCGGTGACATAGTCCTCGATGCCGTGCTCGTAGTAGAAGCTCTCCTCGTCAAAGCCGCCGTCCTCCCGCTCGCTGCGCAGCAGAAGCTGGACGCCGGGATTGACCACCGCCTGCCGCTTGAGGGTATCCCGGTAGTAGTCGATCGGAATGGCGATGTCGGTAAAGACCTCCAGGTCGGGCAGCCAGCGGATGACGCTGCCGGTGTCCCGGCGCTTGGTCGGAGTCTTTTTCATCTCGCCGGCGGGTTCGCCCTTTTTGAAGTGGAGCTCGTATTCGAAGCCGTCCCGGCAGATGGATACATCCATATAGGCCGAGGCGTACTGTGTGGAGCAGAGGCCGAGGCCATTTAGACCGAGGGCGTACTCATAGCTGTCGGCGCTGTCGGTGTTGTACTTGCCGCCGGCGTACATCTCGCAGAACAGCAGCTCCCAGTTGTAGCGCTTTTCGTTGGGGTTGTAGTCCACCGGGATACCGCGGCCCTGGTCCTCCACCTGCACCGACCAGTCCCGGTAGCGGGTGACGGTGATGCGCTTGCCGTAGCCCTCCCGGGCCTCGTCGATGGCGTTGGAGAGGATCTCAAACACCGCCTGCTCGCAGCCCTCAAGGCCATCCGAGCCGAAGATGACCCCCGGCCGCCGGCGGACCCGGTCCGCTCCTTTGAGTGCGGAGATGCTCTCGTTGCCGTAATTACTCTTTGCTGCCATCAGCTCGCCCTTTCTCTGTCAATCTACCCGGTCACAGCCGGGCCATACGCATTCTATTAAACCAGACACCGGCGGGGTTTGTCAAATCACGCTCATTTGTTCTCACATCCGGCAAAACAAAGCCCGCAGCCGGAGGGCCGCAGGCTTTGGAGACGATCAAAGCTCGAAGTGTAGACCCTTACGCCTCGGGGCCGTCCGCAGACACCGGCGGTTCCGGCGCCTTTTCGGGAGCGGGCGCCTCCGGAGCTGGGGCCGGAGCGGCAGCCTTGGCGGCCTCCTCGGCATCGGAAACGGCCTTGGAGTAGATGCCGTGGCGGTCCAGCTCGGGATCCACATCCCGGCCCTCCATCAGGGCCTTGAAGCCGAACTCGCCCACCTTCTCGTGCTCCATCAGATAGCCGGCGACCTTGTCCAGCTGGTCCCGATGGGCCGAGAGGATCTCCCGGGCTCTGGCATAGGCCTCCTCGATGATGCGGCGGATCTCCTCATCGATCTCGGCTGCCACCTCCTCGGAGTAGTTCCGGGAGCGGTTGATGTCCATGCCGAGGAACACCTCATCCTGATCCTGGCCGTAGACCACCGGGCCGAGCTTTTCACTGAAGCCGTAGCGGGTGACCATCGACCGGGCGATCTGGGTGGCCCGCTCCAGGTCGTTGGAGGCGCCGGTGGAGATGTCATCGAGGACCAGCAGCTCCGCCATACGGCCGCCGAGCAGCGTGACGATGTTCTCCTCCATGGCCTTCTTGGAGAGGTAGCCGCGGTCATCTTCCGGCAGCGACATGGTGTAGCCGCCGGCCATGCCGCGGGGAATGATCGAGATCTCATGCACCGGATCCTGAGTCGGGCAGTAATAGGTGCAGACGGCGTGGCCCGCCTCGTGATAGGCGGTGAGCCGGCGCTCCTTTTCGGTGACCACTTTGGAGCGCTTTTCCGGGCCGGCGATGACCTTGATGGTTGCGTCCTCGATCTCCTTCATCGTGATGGCGTGCTTGTTGGCACGGGCGGCCAGCAGTGCCGCCTCGTTGACCACATTCTCCAGGTCGGCGCCGGTAAAGCCGACGGTCGCCTTGGCCACCGTCTTGAGGTTCACATCTGGACCCATCGGCTTGTTGCGGGCGTGGACCTTGAGGATCTCCTCCCGGCCCTTGACGTCGGGATAGCCGACGACGATCTGCCGGTCGAAGCGGCCCGGGCGCAGCAGCGCCGGATCGAGGATATCCCGGCGGTTGGTGGCGGCGATGATGATAACGCCGGAGTTTGCGCCGAAACCGTCCATCTCAACGAGCAGCTGGTTGAGGGTCTGCTCCCGCTCGTCGTGGCCGCC
>CAJFQR010000131.1 GCA_904419105.1 Candidatus Avimicrobium faecavium | reverse complement strand
CGCCGAGGTTTTTGATGGTGTAGTCGGCGCCGCAGCCCTCAAAGACGGCGCGGGCCTTTTCGCAGGCGGCGTCCCGCTCGGCGGGGGTGAGGGCCTCAAACTCCTCGAGGGAGAGGCCCATCACCGAGCTGCCCTCGAGGACGCCGATGGTGAGCAGGCCGGCGTTCTGCCCCTCCCGGATATCCGAGACGGTGTCCCCGACCTTGACGGCGGCGGCCACCGAGGAGACACCGAGGGTCTCCAGGTTGCGGAATCATATAGGGATAGGGACGGCCCTTGCCGCCGGTGGAATCCGGGGTGAACCAGCAGTCCGGCCGGTAGCCGGCCTTGGCGGCTTCGGCGGTGACGATCTCCATCATCGAATCGGTGAAGCCGGTGGAGGAGCCGAGCTTGAGGCCCCGGCGGCGCAGCTCGGCCACGGCGTCCAGCACATAGGGCTTCGGGGTGCTGTACCGGGTCACGGCGCCGAGCAACAGCGCCTCAGTGCCCTGGTAGATGGCGTCCACATCCTCACGGGTCCAGGGGCGGCCGTGGACGGCCTCCCACTCGGCGGAGATGCGGGGCATCTGCATCATCGTGTGGATGTGGTCCCACTTGAGCAGGCCCATCGGGGCCAGGACCTCCTCCAGCGTCGGGTGGATGCCGAAGGCGGCAAACCCGTCCAAAAAGGCCTGTACCGGCGCAAAGCAGCCGAAATCGACGGTGGTGCCCGCCCAGTCCAGGATCACAGCTTCCAGTTTCATCTTACTTCTCCTCTCCGATGGGCGGCCAGGTAGTCGGCAAAGTGCTGGAGCTCCTTGATCTTGGCGGTAATGACCATGGTGCGGGCGCCGGCGATGAAGATGACGGCGCTGACGGTGACCATGGCGTTGACAAAGTAGTAGCTGAACACCTCCACCAGTGTGGAGAAGACATTTGGGGTGATGATGCGCACCACCGTCTTCAGCCAGCTGTCCCCCATAAGCCGGGCGGTGGTCTCCCAGGAGGCGTTGAGCTTTTCCAGGCCGCCCTTCATCATATCGATCTTCTTCTCCAGGTGGTCCCGCAGGCCGAGCAGGTCGATCAGGTCCTCCACCTCCTCCTTCGAGGAGATGCCGGCTTGTTCTTCAGGCCGTAGGTGATGTTCTGATAGGCGTTCAGATTCGGGAAGAGGGCATAGTCCTGAAAGACGATGTTGAAGCCCTTCTCCTCCATCGGTGTATGGGTGATATCCTCGCCGCCGTATTCGATGGTGCCGCCATCGCATTCCAGGATGCCGAGGATGATGTTGAGCAGCGTGGTCTTGCCGCTGCCGGAGGAACCGAGGATCGAGACGATCTCGCCGTCCTCGATGGAAAGGTCGATGCCGGAGAGCACCGGCACGCCGTCAAAACTCTTGGTCACGCCCGTGAGCTTGAGCATGCGGTCATTACCCCTTTTCTATAAACGGATGCGCAGTCTGCCGGGGAAGGGCCCGGCGGCCCGGTTATCAGTAAAAAAACGGCTGTTACCCGGAAAAGACGCCCTGTATTATATCTGTGTAAAAAAAGACGGGGGCGATGTTGCCGAATGTTGCACCGGGTTTTGGTCAAATCCACCAAACAGGAGAGTTTTTTCCAGGCAAAAGGGCGAAAAAGAAGCTGCCGCATGGCGGGAGTATCCAGGACATGGTATGATGGGACAGGGGCCGAACGGCCCAACTGCAAGAAAAAGGAGGGCTAACCAATGCCAGACTATCCGCGTGTGACCTTTACGATGGCAGACGGGGCGAAGATCGTCCTCGAGCTGCGGCCGGATCAGGCACCGAACACGGTGACGAGCTTTCTGCATCTGTGCCGCCTCGGCGTCTATACCGGGCACAGCATCCAGCGCATCGTGCCGGGATATGTGATCGACGCCAGCTACAACGCCTTTGGCGACGAGCGGGCCAAATATCTGATTGAAAACGAATCCACCTCCCATGGGTTCCCGAACCACCTCAAGCTGGAGCCGGGCACCATCGCCATGGGCGGCTATGGGGAGATGGGCATTGCCGGCGGGGAGTTCTTCTTCCCGCTGGCGTACAGCGAAAAGCTCCAGGGAAACTATCCGGGCTTCGGCACGGTGGTGGAGGGCTGGGAGACCGTCGCCGGCTGGGAGACGGTGCCCACCCGGGCGGTGAAGCACCCCGCCGGGCTGCCCATCGAGATCAACGAGCCGGTGGAGCCCATCACCATCGCCGCCGTGGACGTCGAGACCTACGGCGTCGACTACCCGGAACCGGTGAAAAAGGAGATGCGGCAAGTCCCGCCCGGCTGGGAAGGCTGAGCCTTCACCCAATGCAGCCGCAGTCAGCCCTGTGGAGAGCCTCTGTTTGTGCGGCGGCTGAGGGTGCGGCCCTGTACAGAGCGGAGCGGCGAGCCCGGGGAGGGCAAAGCTACAATGCGGCGGCTGAGGGCGCGGCCCTGTACAGAGCGGAGCAGCGAGCCCGGGGAGGGCAAAGCTACAATGCGGCGGCTGAGGGCGC
>CAJFQR010000130.1 GCA_904419105.1 Candidatus Avimicrobium faecavium | reverse complement strand
CGCTGGCCTCTTTTGAAGGAGGTGCCCCGCTTGCCGTCCATATATTTCTTCAGATCGGACATCTTATCGTCGCTGGTGGCCTTGAAGCGGCTCATCATATCCTCAAAGGTCTGGGGCTCGGGGGTGGGCTTGGGGCCGCGCCAGCCCATATCCCGGGGCGCCGCATGGCGCTTCGGGCGGGCAGGGCGGTCACCACGGTCGCCGCTGCGTCCGGCGCGGTCACCGCCGCGGACTGCCGCCTGTTCTCCGGCCGGGTCGGCCTTCTTCATCGACAGGCTGATCTTCCCATCCTCCGAAACGGAGAGCACCTTCACCTTGACGACATCGTTTTCCTTGACAAAATCCCGGATCTCCTTGACGAAGGTCGGCGCCACCTCGGAGATGTGTACCATACCGGTCTTGCCATCTCCCAGGTCCACAAAGGCGCCAAACTTGGTGATGCCGGTGACCTTACCCTCGACAATACTTCCCACAACCAGTTGCTGCATGGGGTCTGTTTCCTCCTGTACTCTGTAACTGTCAGCTGCCGGAGATATCGATCAGTACCTGCTCCTCCGGGTAGGCATAGCCGAGTTTCTCCCGGGCGATGCGCTCGATGTACTCCTCTTCCGTGCCGTCGGACAGCATCCGTTCCAGCTCCTTGTTGGCGATGCGCTGCTCCTCATTCTGCTGCTCGATCGCCGCCAGGGCCTCCCGGCTCTGCTGGATATCCCCCTGGATCCGCACCAGCGACACCACCACATAGAGCATAAAGAGCAAAACCGAGGCCCGGAGCAGGAAGTTCCCCTTCGGTCTCTCCGCTTTATCCTTGGCCATACCAGCCTTCCTCCCCTCTAAAAAGGCACACTGTGTACAGATCATCTTGAAAAGATTATACTATATCCTTTCCGCTTTTTTCAAGGGGAAAGGCCGCTTTCGGGAGAATTTTTTCCGCCGTCCGGCTCCTCTTGCCCCTTTCCGGCGGAAAATCGCTCCCGCACTTGCCTGACTACCCGTCCGATGAAGCACAGCACCCTCCGCAGCCAGCCCGCAGGCACTGCGATCAGCCACACCAGCGGCCGGTACCACAGCAGATACCCCACAGCGGCGCCAAGAGCCTCCCCGGCCAGAAGGAACACCCGGGCCCTGCCGTCCGCAGCCGCCAGCAGGTAGAGGAAGCTCACCGCACCCGCCGCCAGCCAGAACAGAAAATCA
The DNA here is from genome assembly GCA_904419105.1 of Candidatus Avimicrobium faecavium. Taxonomy (GTDB): domain Bacteria; phylum Bacillota; class Clostridia; order Oscillospirales; family Ruminococcaceae; genus Avimicrobium; species Avimicrobium faecavium. Next base: position 1,323 of record CAJFQR010000130.1, on the reverse strand, counting down.
CCGGCGGCGCAGAGCCCCCGGGACAGCTTCAGCCCCTGAGAGAGCCCGGCCATCACCCCATAGCCGGTCAGCAGCCAGCAGCCGACCCGGCAGGCTCCAAGGAAGGCGAAGAGCTGCTCCTGGGCCAGGGCACTCATCGCAGCAGCCGGGCCAGAAAACCGCCCTTGACCCGGCTCTCGTCGTAGATCAGAGCGGTGATGCACCCGGTAACCGCCACCTCCCCGACCTCCAGGTCGATGCGGTCGATGTGCAGTTCCTGTCCCCGGATCACCAGCGCCCCGAGATCGGTGAAGAGCAGCACCGCCCCCTCGTCAAAGCTGTCCACATCGGTGACCCCGGAGACCAGCAGCCTCCCCCGGTCCTCCAGCAGCAGGTTCTGCGGGCGCTTCTGGGCCTTCTGCGTCTCTCGCTGCATAAAATAACCCCCCTTCGCACAGTCTGCATCACAGCTTATGCGCCGGGGGCGGTGGGTTATTCGATGATCTGATAGCAGGTGGGCGCATCGTCCTTTGAGACATACTCGCTCACCTTGAGCACCTTCACCTTCAGCGGGTGGGCCCCGAGGTTGATCTCGATGATGTCCCCCTCCTTGACGGCCAGAGAGGCCCGGGCGGGCCTGCCGTTGACGATGACCCGGTCGGCGTCACAGGCCTCGTTGGCCACGGTACGGCGCTTGATCAGCCGGGTGAGCTTGAGATACTTGTCCAGCCGCATATGGGATCTCCTCCTTCTGTGGATAAAAAAATCGGGCAGGGTACCCCCTCTGCCCGGTGAAAAAAGAGCTTTTTTACTTGGCGACGGCGTCCTTGAGGGCCTTGCCGGCGCGGAAAGACGGCAGCTTGGAAGCGGCGATCTTCATCGGCTCCTTGGTGCGGGGGTTAATACCCATCTTCTCGCTCCGGTTCTTGACCTCGAACTTGCCGAAGCCGACCAGGGAAACGGAGTCACCGGCTACGAGGGCCTCGGTGATGGTATCAAAGACGGCGGCTACTGCCTTCTCGCTGTCCTTCTTGGTCAGTTCAGCCTTCAGAGCAACCGCGCTGATGAGTTCTGTCTTAGTCATGGTAAAATTCCTCCATTTTAATCTGATCCTCCGAAAAACCTCCGGAGATATTTTGCAGGTTCCGGCGGGACCGGCGCCGCACGCCCGACAGGGCCCCGCCGCCAAAAAAGTGCCGATCCATCGGCAAAACCGGCTTCTTCCCAAAGCCACAGCACCTACTATATTAGCCTATCAGGCCGCCTTTTTCAAGAGCTTTTTGAATTTTTTCGCCCTCGGGCAGAAGCAAAATATCATCTTTCGTCACAATTTTCAAAAGAAAG
>CAJFQR010000129.1 GCA_904419105.1 Candidatus Avimicrobium faecavium | reverse complement strand
CAAATAGTATAGCACATTTTGGAACGAATATATAGCCCCGCGCCAGGCCTCGGTCAACAATTCACGCTTTGGCCACAATTCTTCACATTCCGGCAAAAAGCACGCCGCCCCCGGGCAGAGCGCTCGGAGGCGGTGGTCATGGGGTCTATTCAAAAGAGGATCCCCTCGGACGGGGGCATCAATAGCCCTCGAGATACAGCGGCTGGTAGATATACTCCGAATAGATACAGCCGTCGATGGCGGCGGACAGCGCCCGCCGGGCTGCCGTAACCGCCTCCTGGGCGGCTGTGCGCTGACTGCGCAGCGTCTCCAGCGGCGTGGTCACCTCCCGCAGGATGGCGGCATCGGCATTCATCGCACACCAACAGTCGGCGCTCAGGGCCAGGTAATCCCGAACGGCGTTCAGATAGGTCTCCACCAGCGTATAGGTATCCTCCGGCAGCGGCTGGCTGCCGTACTGGCTGGAGGGCAGGTCCGAATCCGTCGACATCTCCCCTGCGGTCACATAGATAACCGCTTCCTCGCCGTCGGCCGCATACGCCATCGTCTGCTCCGGATCCATCTCATAGCGGTACTCCTCGTCCCGGCTGCGGGCCTCTGTCTCGCTGTTGCGGATGGTATCGGTCACATCGCTCAGAATATCCGCCGCCGCCCGGTCAAAGGCCGCGTTGAACTCCGCCCGGTTGTAGTTGCCCACCATATACTGGTTCAAAGCGGTGTAGATCTCCCAGTTGCTGTACAGCGGTTCACCGCAGTACTCCCGGAAGCCCTGAAGAGCTGTCTCATACTGTTCGGCCAGAACCTGATAGGAGTGGACATTGCAGTTGCTCTCATCAAAGCTCACCTCCACGCCGGCCGGCACCGAGATGGCCGTCTCAAACGGAGTCGAGCCATAGCCAAACCGCACCAGGTTGCTCCACTCGCTGAACTCCGGCTTCAGCGCAAAGCGAACGGTGAGCCGCAGCGTATCCCCTTCCACCTCCTCGGTGGTGGTGATGTCATAGATCTGCAGACCGTCGGTGCTCAGGCGCAGCCCGTCGGTGCCGGAATTGCCGACCTCCACCGCACAGTAGATGCGCTCGATCCCCTCAAATTTAACTTCCATATTGGTTATACCCTCTGCAGAGCGCTCATAGTCTACCTGGTAGGCGCTGTACTCGGCCCACTTGTCCAGTTGGTTCACCATGCCGTTCACCGCGAAGGGCAGCAGCGCCAGCGCGCCGATCAGCGAAACCACCGTCACCAGCAGGCAGATTTTAAAGATTCTCTTCATCACGGTCCTCGCCCCCTTTCTCCTCATCGCTGTCCATCGATTCCGCTTCATTTACCGGTTCTTCCGCCGGCTGCTGCCAGGGATCCTCCTTCTTGCTGCGGCCGAAGTGCCAGCCGCTGTGTTCCCGGCCAATGTCCTCACTGACCCGGAACTCCCGGTCGTAGTAGTCATCGGCATAGCGCTCCCGCCGCCCGAGGATCAGGTCCCGTGCAAAGGCGGCAATGGCCTTGGCCAGCCACAGCGCCGCCATCAACGCCGTGATGCAGAAGAACACAACAAAAATCAGCCCGAAAATGGCACAGAACACCGCCGCCAGCGGCACGATGGGCAACAGAACGCCCAGCACCACAAAGCCGGTGAGCCCGAGGACCACCCCGACAAAGGCAAAGATCACCGCGGCGAAGCACCCTGCCAGGAACACCGCCGCCACCGGAACCACCAGTGCAATCAGCGCCAGTTTGAGCAGGGCTGCCAGGCATCCCCCAAGGCCGCTCCCGGCCGGTTCGGCGGCGCGGTACTGCCGCTCCTCCTGCCGGCGGGCCCGGCGCCGCTGATGTTCCTCCATCTTGCGGCGGGTAAAGTCGTTGGCCTTTCGGGCGAAGGAATCTGCTCCATCCGCCACCTTGCCGGCTCCCCGGACAAAGCTGTCCTTGAAGCTCGAGCCGTCGCCCCCGGTGCGGTCCTTCGGTTCGTCCCGCTCCTCCGAGAGGATCTGCTCGGCCACCTCACGCGGGTCGCCAAGCTCCTGGGCAACCTGCTCCTCGCTCTTGCCCTGGGCGACGCCGTCGTCAAAGAACTCCCTGTAATCCCGCACGATCTCCTCGATCTCGGCAGAGGCGAGCTTCCCGCGCAGCGCCGCTGTCAGAGCCGCAATATACTCACTTCTGTTCATTCTTCTCCTCACCTTTCAGTATCGAGTTGACCAGCAGCATGATCTCCTCCCAGTCCTCGATGTTTTTCTTCAGATAGATACGGCCGCGGTCGGTCATCGTATAGTATTTCCGGGCCGGGCCGGAGGCGCTCTCCACCAGGTAGGTGGCGAAGTACCCGTCTTTGGTCAGCCGGCGCAGGATCGGGTAAACGGTGCCCTCGTTGATGTCGGTATACTTCTCCATCGCGCGGACGATGTCGTATCCGTACATATCCTGCCTGGCGATGAGCGCCAGGATGCACAGTTCGATCACGCCTTTTCTCAGCTGTGTGTTCACCTCATCACCTCCGATGGCTAAAGTATAGCATACTACTGTG
>CAJFQR010000128.1 GCA_904419105.1 Candidatus Avimicrobium faecavium | reverse complement strand
TATGTTCTCACGAGAGGGGGTGCTTTTTATGGGCGAACGGAAAGAGAAAAAACCGATAAAACGAATATGTGCTGGTCTGTTGGCCCATGTGGACGCCGGCAAAACCACCCTATCCGAGGCCCTGCTCTACCGCACCGGCGCGGTGCGCAGGCTCGGCCGCGTGGACCATCGGGATGCCTTTCTGGATACCGACCGCCTCGAGCGGGAGCGGGGTATCACCATCTTCTCCAAACAGGCGGTGTTCCCGGTCGGGGAATATGAGCTCACCCTGCTGGACACCCCCGGCCATGTGGACTTCTCCGCCGAGATGGAGCGCACCCTCCAGGTGCTGGACTATGCCATCCTGGTGGTCAGCGGCACCGACGGCGTCCAGGCCCACACCCTCACCGTCTGGAAGCTGCTCCAGCGCTGGCAGGTGCCGGTCTTCATCTTTGTAAACAAAACAGACCTCCTTGGCTTTGACCGGGAGACACGCCTGGACGAGCTCCGCCGCCTCTTTGATGAAAACTGCCTCCCCTTTGACCGGTTGGACACGCCGGATGGCCGGGCCGCCCTGGAGGAGGCCGCCGCCCTCTCGGACGAGAGCGCCATGGACGAATATCTGGACACCGGCTCCCTCGCCGACGGGACGCTGCGCGCGCTGATCGCCGGCCGGCGGATCTTCCCGGTGTATTTTGGCTCGGCGCTGCGGCTCACCGGCGTCGACACCCTGCTGGACGGCCTGGCCCGCTGGATGGAGCCGCCCCGCTACCCCACCGCCTTTGGGGCCCGGGTCTTTAAGGTCAGCCGGGACCGGCAGGGCACCCGTCTGACCCATCTCAAGGTCACCGGCGGCTCGCTGCGGGTCAAGGATCTGCTCTCCAATGCCGGGCCCGGGGTCCCGGACGGGGAGGTCTGGCAGGAAAAGGCGGACCAGCTGCGGATCTACTCCGGGGAAAAATACGCCACCGTCTCGGAAGTGCCTGCCGGGGGGATCTGTGCCGTCACCGGCCTCACCCGGACCCGTCCGGGCGAAGGCCTTGGCATCGAATCCGCCGGCGAGGCCCCGGCGCTGGAGCCGATCCTCACCTGCCGGGTGCTGCTGCCCGATGGGCTCGACCCCCACACGGCGCTGGACAAGCTCTCCCAGCTCGAGGAGGAGGACCCGACCCTGCATCTGCTCTGGAACGAGGCCCTCGGGGAGATCCACCTCCAGCTGATGGGGGAGGTCCAGCTCGAGGTGCTCCGGGAACTGATCCGGGAGCGGTTCGGCTTTGCGGTGGCCTTTGGCCCCGGGAGCATCGTCTACAAGGAGACCATCGCCGCGCCGGTCATCGGCATCGGCCACTACGAGCCGCTGCGCCACTATGCCGAGGTGCATCTGCTGCTGGAACCGGCCCCCCGGGGCAGCGGCATCCAGCTTGAAAGCCTGTGCAGCGAAGATGTGCTCGACCGCAGCTGGCAGCGGCTGATCCTCACCCACCTGGAGGAAAAGACCCACCTGGGCGTCCTCACCGGGTCGCCCCTCACCGATGTGAAGATCTCCCTGCTGGCCGGCCGGGCCCATCTCAAGCACACCGAGGGCGGGGATTTCCGGCAGGCCACCTACCGGGCGGTCCGCCAGGGCCTGAAAAAAGCCGAGAGCCTGCTGCTGGAGCCCTACTACCGGTATACCCTTGAGGTGCCGGCGGAGAGTGTCGGCCGGGCGATGAGCGACCTCCAGCGGCTCACCGGTTCGGTGCCCGCCCCAGAGACAAAGGACGGGACCGCTGTCTTTACTGGGCGGGCGCCGGCGGCGGTGCTCCGGGACTATGGCAGTGAGGTCACCTCCTACACCCAGGGAAAAGGGCGGCTCACCTGCCTGCCGGACGGCTACGACCTCTGCCACAACAGCGAAGAGGTCATCGCCGCCAGCGGCTATGACAGCGACCGCGACCTGGAAAACCCGGCGGACTCGGTCTTTTGCAGCCATGGGGCCGGGGTGGTGATTCCCTGGCAGGAGGTGGACGCCAGAGCACATGTGGAAAGCGGGCTCACCCTCGGCGGGAAGGAGGAGACCTCCGCCGGGGGCAGCGGCGGAAGTGCCCGGCGGTACACCGGGTCGCTGGCGGAGGACAAGGAGCTCTCCGCCATCTATGAGCGCACCTACGGCCAGCGGAAGGAACGGCAGTCCGGCAGCCGCCGGCAGCCGGACGCCCGACAGGAATACGAGGCCCGTTCCCCCCGGGCAAAGCTCCCGGAGGGGCCGGAATATCTGCTGGTGGACGGCTACAACATCATCCACGCCTGGGAGGAGCTGGCCGAGATGGCCAGGGTGGACTTTGGCGCGGCACGGCAGATGCTCATCGAGATCCTGTCCAACTACCGGGCCTACAAACAGTGCGAGCTGATCCTGGTATTTGACGCCTACAAGGTGCAGGGCAGCCCGGGGAGCATCAGCCAGTTCGGCGGCATCTATGTGGTGTACACCAAGGAGGCGGAGACCGCCGACGCCTACATCGAAAAGGTCACCCTCGAGCTGGGCAAGCGGCACCGGGTACGTGTGGCCACCTCCGACGCGCTGGAACAGATCATCATCCTGGGGCATGGGGCGCTGCGGGTCTCCGCCCGGGCGTTCAAGCTGGAGGTGGAGCAGGCCGAAGGGGAGATCGCGGCGCTGATCGCCGAAAACAACAAAAAGGGCCACGGCTTCGGCCGCATCGGCGACCGGGCCCGGCCGGCGAAAGAAAATATATAAAACCGTAATACCAAGTTTGACTATAAAGGGCCTGTATAAACACAGGTCCTTTTCCGTACAGGGCGCAATCCGCGAATTTTGTGCGTTAAATCATTAACATTTTATATATATGTCAATAAAAAGACCTATAATTTGTTCATTTTATAGATTGATAAATTAGATAGTTGTGATATGCTAAAGGTGAAAGGCTCTAATACGGTATTACACAAGCATAAAAGGGAGGGCTGCTGTGAA
>CAJFQR010000127.1 GCA_904419105.1 Candidatus Avimicrobium faecavium | reverse complement strand
CTGGGATTTCTCTTTTACGGGGCGGCGGCCGCCGCCTATTCGGCCAGCGACGAGCCCGCCGACTGGGACGCTCTGGCCGAGGCGGAATTCACCGCGGCCTACGAGGCCCTTGCCGCCCTCGCCGTTTTGGACGAGCCGGACCCGGTGAAGGTGAACTGGAACTGCTGAAAAAACTCCCCCGGAGCTCCGGGGGAGTTTTTTATCGGAGGACTGTTTCCCGTCATCCGGGACGGTCCTTTACTTTTTGGTGTACTCCAGCAGCCGGCAGAGGATATCCACATACTTCTCCCGGTCCGCCTTGAGGGCCACCCGGCAGTTCGGGGCCTTGGCCTCGGCCCGGCCGTTGCGGATATCGAAGAGGGTCACGCCGTAGGCGGCGCCGCGGCCGCAGTCGACGACGCAGGGGGCGTCCTCGATGTCGGTGATGACCGTCGGGTCCACCAGATAGGCCACCGTCAGCGGGTCGTGCACCGGAGCGGCGGGCACATCGGCAACCTTCTGCCAGTCGCCGTAGCCGGCGATGCGCTGCTCACACAGCGAGGCGACCACCTCGGCCGGGCGGGTGCCGATGGCCCGGATGCGGGCGGCGTCCTCCATCGTCACATAGGCCGAGTGGGTGGCGTCCAGCGTGACGAAGGTAAAGGGGATGCCGCAGTCCAGCACCGCCTGGGCCGCCTCGGGATCCAGCCAGACATTGAACTCGGCCAGGGCGGTCTTGTTGCCGATCCGGAAGCCGCCGCCCATGTAGACGATCTCCCGGATCTTCGGAATGATGCGGGGCTCGATGCGCACCGCATGGGCGATGTTGGTCAGCGGGCCGAGGGGGATCAGCGTGATCTCCCCGTCCTCAGCGGCCATCAGCGTCTCCACCAGCCAGCTGACGGCGTTCTGAGGCTGGGCCTTGATGGTGGCCGGCGGGCACTGGTCGATGTAGGTGCCGTGGATGTTCTTGTAGAGGGCCTCCTCCGGCGCCTCGTACATCGGGTAATGCCGGCGGAAGCCCAGCATACAGGAGGTCCAGGGCAGGGCACAGCCCTGGAACACCGGCACGGTGCCGCCCATCAGCTCGCTGATGCGCAGGCTGTTTTCGGTGGTGATGGGCACCGCCCGGTTGCCGTTCACCGCCGTGATGCCCAGCACCTCAAAGGCGGGGTTTGCCATGGCGACGATCAGGGCGATGGCGTCGTCCGAGCCGGTATCCACATCAAGAATCACTTTGCGTTTTTCCATCTTAACACGCTCCTTTTTGTTTTTTCTGCTGTTTTCATTGTACCACAGCACCGGGGCCGCCGTGGAGCGTTTGCCGTGAAAAAATTTCCCCGAAATTTTGTGTAAAACAGAAAAAACCGCCAGCCCAGCTGACGGTTTTCCGTTTGGAACAATCCGGCTTATTCCACCGAGATGGTGAAGTAGTAGATCGGCGTGCCGCCGTTCACGATGGCGGTCTCCAGGTCCGGGTCCACCTTCTCCTTGATCTCCTGCTCCACCTGAGCGGCCTGCTCTTCGGTGGCGTCCTCGCCGTAGATGATGGTGACGAAGCCGGCCTCGCCCTTCTGCTTCTTTACCATGCTCTTGGTGAGCTTGACCGCCGCCTTGACGATGTCGCTCTCCACCGAGGTCACCTTGCCGTTTTCGATGGCCAGGATGTCCCCTTCCCTGATCTTATAGCCGTCGTACTCGCTGTCCCGGGCGGCGAAGGTCACCTGGCCGGTGCTGACCTTCTCGGCGGCCTTGGCCATATCCATCTGGTTCTGTTCGGCGGAGGCGGTGGCGTCAAAGACCAGCATCGCCGAAAGGCCCTCGGGGATGGTCTTGGTGGGCAGCACCCGCACCTCCCGGTCGGCGAGGTTGATGGCCTGCTCCGCCGCCATGATGATGTTCTTGTTGTTGGGCAGGACGAACACCGTCTTGCAGGGGGTGGCCTCCACCGCCGAGAGAATGTCATCGGTGGAGGGGTTCATGGTCTGGCCGCCCTTGACGATGTTGTTGACCCCGAGCTCCCGGAACAGCTGCTCGACGCCGTCCCCGGCGCAGACCGCTACGAAGCCGTAGGGGTTGGAGGGGTCCACCGGCGCATAGGTAAAGCCGGCGGTCATCGCCTCCTTGACCGCCTTCTGGTTGTCGGCGTGCTGCTCCCGCATATTCTCGATCTTGATCTTGGTGAGCTGGCCGTTCTTCAGCGCATGCTGAAGGGCATCGCCGGGGTTATCGGTGTGGACATGGCACTTGATGATGTCGTCATCGTCGACGACGACGGCGCTGTCCCCGATGCTCTCCAGGTAGCTGCGCAGCTTTTCGGCGTCCGCCCGGTCCGGATCCTTGAGGACGATGAACTCGGTGCAGTAGGTGTAGGTGATCTCCCCCTCATAGAGGCCGGCGGCGTTGCGCTCATCCGGGATCTCGGTGGGAGCGGCGGGGGCGTCCTCCTCCAGCGGCAGGATGCCCTCGCCGGTGAACACCTTCTGCATACCCTCCATCACATAGACCAGGCCTGCGCCGCCGGCGTCCACAACGCCGGCCTTTTTCAGCACCGGCAGCTGCTCCGGCGTCCTGGCCAGGGCGTCCTTGGCGGCGTCGATCATCACCTGCCAGATCTCGGTCTCGGTGGAGTCGGCGGTCAGCGCCCGGGCCCCCTCCTCCCCAGCCACGCGGGCCACCGTGAGGATGGTGCCCTCGGTGGGCTTCATGACCGCCTTGTAAGCGGCTTTGACACCGGCGGCCATGGCGTCCGCCAGGTCGGCGGCGGAGGCCTCCTCCTTGCCGGCGAGGCTCTTGGAGAAGCCACGGAACAGCAGCGACAGGATGACGCCGGAGTTGCCTCTGGCGCCCCGGAGCAGCGCGCCGGCGGCGGTCTTGGAGACCTCGGCCACCGTCACCCCGTCCCCCATCAGCTGGACCTCCCGCTTGGCGGCGGTGATGGTCATCGACATATTGGTACCGGTATCGCCGTCCGGCACAGGGAACACATTG
>CAJFQR010000126.1 GCA_904419105.1 Candidatus Avimicrobium faecavium | reverse complement strand
TAGCAGAGAAAAAACACGCCTTACGGCCATAAAAAGGAGCATACAGCGATGAAAGAGATCCTCTGTTTTGGCGATTCCAACACCCACGGTTATATGCCGGGCCTTGGAACCCGGTATCCCTATGATGTGCGCTGGCCCGGCGTGCTTGCCAGGCTGCTCGGGGCGGAATATCACATCGTTGAGGAGGGCATGGATGGGCGCACCACCGCCTTTGAGGACGCCATCCAGCCCCACCGCAGCGCCCTGGGGTACCTGTACCCCTGCCTCAAGACCCACGCGCCGCTCGATCTTGTGATCCTGATGCTTGGTACCAACGACACCAAGGCCCGGTATGCCGTCTCCGCCGAGGAGATCGGCTTTGGCCTGCAGCGGGATCTGGAGGAGATCGAGACCTTCTTTCGGTACAACGCCGCCCGCGCCGGCACCTGTCCGAAGATTTTGGTGGTGAGCCCGGTGCCGATGCCGGGCACCGGCGGTGACCCGGAATTTGACGCCGCTTCGCTGGAAAAACAGCGCCGCCTGGCGGCGGTCTACCGGCAGGTGGCGGCGGACTACGGCTGTGCCTTTGCCGCAGCGGAGGACTGGATCGGACCGGAACTGCTTGGCGTTGATCTCTGCCACTTTACGCCAAAGGCCCATCGAGTGTACGCCGAGCACATCGCCGGGCTGGTGCGGGAGCTCCTCTGAGAAGCTGCCAATGGTCCCGTATGCATACAGCAGGGAGAGGAGGTAATGGTGTGCAGTGGGAGGAAGTTCTGAGCTCCCTTCGTGGAGATCAGGGGGATTTTCTTTCGATTCTGTCGGCAATGGACAGACCCGAGCCTCGGGAGAGGCTGGTGGATATGTACCGGCAGCATTACCGGTTCCTCTGCTATAAGGCAGCCCGGTTCGGCGCCGGCGAAGATGCAGAGGACCTGGTGCAGGAGGCCTTTTTGCGGGTGGCCCGCCGGGAGGACCTGTGGACTTCGCTTACCGACCGGCAGCTGCTGGCCTATCTGGCCCGGACGGTACACAATCTGACTATATCAAAGCTGCGGAAAACCGGCCGGGAACTCTTGGCAGAGAACCTTGATGAGACTGTGGCCGGAGACGATGCGCTTGAGCGGCTGCTGGACCGGCTGACCCGGGAGGAACAGCGCCGGCAGTGTGCTGCCGCCCTGCAGGCCCTCAGCCCGAGGGACCGCACCATTTTGATCCAGAAGTATCTGTTCCAGTACAGCGATGAGCGTATTGCCGAGGGACTGGGTATCCGGCGGGCCTCGGTGCCGATGGCGCTCAGCCGGGCCCGGGACCGGCTGCGGGAGGTCCTGGCCGCATCGGAGAGGGGAGGGCTGCGCCGTGTCTGATCTGAAAACGATCTCCGCCAGTGATACTCTTTTTCTGGAGCAGACGGCGCTGGATCTGCTCGAGCTCGAAGGGCTGGCCCTCGAGGAGGAGGAAGCCGGCTATCTCGCCCGGGAGGCGCCGGAACCGGCCCCGGAGGAGTGGGTGGTGATGCTGCGCCGGGCGCTGAGTTTCAGGGGCATCCAGCGGCGCACGCCAGGGGCAGCCTTCACCCGGATCGACCGACAGGTCGGTGCGGATCTGGTGGATCTGCTGATACAGTGGATCCAGCGCAAGACCTGGGGGATGTCCGACCGGGCCCGGAAGCGGATGCAGCGGTGGATATGCCTGGCGATGCTGCTCTTTGGAACGCTGGTGCTGCTGATCTTTCTCTATCTGCTCATCCCGGCCTTTGGCAGGGTGGTGGACCACGCCTTCTGGGCGCTTTACCAGTCGCTCCTTTGACCGACGCCGGTCAGCTCTGCCAGCTCCTCGAGCTTCTCCAGCGGGAAGGGCGGCCGGGACAGCGGGCGCATGGCAATGGACATCAGGATCATTGGGTTGTCATCGGCGGCCACCCGGTTGGAGCTCAGATGCCCGCACCTGCGGCAGCGGTGGATGATCGCCCACTCGCCGTTTTTTCGCACCCATACACCGATGGGGTCCATGATGCCGCCGCAGTCCGCCTCCCGGTCTCCCGGTTCGTTGTCCAGATGCAGACTGCTCAGGCAGTAGGGGCAGTGGTTGCGGTGGCTGCTGCCGGCGCCGGCGGACACCACGAGCCGCCCGCACACCTTGCAGACAAAGCTGTCGCTGCAGCCATGGGTCTTGTAATAGCCTTTTTCGTACTGTTTTCGCTTATTCTCTCGGTTCATCCTGTTGTTCCTCCTGGGAGGCCAGGGAGGGGAGCAGGTCCATATACCTGCGCAGCCCGTCGCGATACATCTGCGTAAGGCGCAGGTACTGCTGCTGTTCCTCCGGCGTCCATTCATTCCATATCCTGTTTTCGATCTCAAAGAGCGGGTGGATCCGCCGGGCGGCAAAGGCCTGCCCGCTTTCGGTCAGGCTGACGATGGTATTGCGGCCCTGCCCCTGCCGGACGGTCACGATGTCGTCCTGCTGCAGTTTGCGAATGGCGGAGTTGATCGTTTGCCGGCTGATGCCGGTCATACGGCTGATCTCGCTCTGCTGGCACTGGGTGCCGTTTTCGCAGATCACATACAAAATGTTCATCACGCTGTCCGATATCCCCATCTTTACAGCTGCCTCGTGATACAGCGAGTTGATCTCGCCCGACAGATGGGTGTATTCCGATGCTTGCAGATAGTGCATAAAGCCACCTCCAGATGGATATTGTCCGAATTCGTACATTCTTATTATATCCGATTTCGGATATAAGTCAAGCGCCTTTTTATTTTCCCGGACCGATCGGGAAAGGGGAGGGCGCTTTTTTGCTTCCGACTCTTCTTTTTTCGGGAAGCATCTGGCACCTTTTTCTGAATTATGGTATACTGAATAAGAAAATAGTGTCATTGAAAAATGATTTTGGGCAAATCGCAGAAAAAATGGACAGGCGTTGTCCGGTGAGCAAAACAGGGGCAGCTGCCCCACTTATTATATAGAGGGATATACAGTGACAGGAGGGACTGGATATGCGGCGGACAATATGGCAAAAA
>CAJFQR010000125.1 GCA_904419105.1 Candidatus Avimicrobium faecavium | reverse complement strand
TCTCGACGGTATCTGGAGGCACTCTCGACCTATACGCGCCGGCGAATGACCCAGGCTGCCAACGCCGATGTAGACGAGGTACGCTATGTCCCCGCCGCGCTGGCTCTGCATCAGCGGCCGGGGGTACCGGGCATCCGCAGCACCTTTGGGACCGGCACCGAACTGCTCAACAGCCTGCGGCTGATGTTCTCCCGTCTGGCCAGCCACCGCTGTCCCAACGGCCACTATCTGCCGCCGTCGCTGGCGGTGGCAGCCGGACAGGAACTCGTCTGCCCAGTGTGCGGGGAGAGATTTTTCGCGCCGTCGGCGGAGGAGCTGGCCTTCAACAGCCAGGGTGCCTGCCGCACCTGCGGAGGCACCGGTATCGTGCGCACGGTGGACCGCTCCACTCTGATCCCCGATCCCTCGCTGACCATCGAGGAGGGTGCAGTCGCACCGTGGAACACACTGATGTGGTCGCTGATGGTCGATGTCTGCCGGGAGATGGGGGTGCGTACCAATGTGCCGTTTCAAGACCTCACCGAACGGGAAAAAGAGATCGTCTACGACGGCCCGGCGGTAAAAAAGCACATCTTCTACAAGGCCAAAAACTCCAACGATGCGGCGGAACTGGATTTTACCTACTACAGTGCCGTCTACACGGTGGAAAATGCCCTGTCCAAGGTTAAGGACGAAAAGGGAATGAAGCGGGTGGAAAAGTTCCTCAAAGAAGATCTCTGCCCCGACTGCGGCGGCACCCGGCTCTCCGAGGCGGCCAGAGCGCCAAGGCTCCGGGGCATCGGACTGGATGCGGCCTGCCGGATGACCCTTGCCGACCTGGACCGCTGGGTGGACGGGGTCTCGGCCTCTCTCCCGGAGGAGATGCGTCCGATGGCGGAGAGCATCTGCGCTTCCTTCCACACGGTCGCCAAACGGCTGATGGACCTGGGGCTTGGATACCTCACACTGGACCGGGCCTCGTCCACCCTCTCCACCGGGGAGCGGCAGCGGATGCAGCTGGCCCGCTCGGTACGCAACCGCACCACCGGGGTCCTCTATGTGCTGGACGAGCCCTCCATCGGGCTGCACCCGTCCAACCTGATCGGCCTGACCGATGTGATGGAGGATCTGGTCCGGGATGGAAACTCGGTGCTGCTGGTGGACCACGATACCCAGGTCCTGGCCAAAAGCGACTGGCTCATCGAGATGGGGCCGAAGGCCGGCGCGGACGGCGGACAGGTCATTGCCGAGGGCACTGTAGCGGATCTGGAGGCGGATCCCGCCTCGCTCATCGGGCCCTATCTCTCGGGAAAGGCCAGGGTCCGGGTCCGAAAGAGCCCGGACAGGGAGCAGCTCTTCTCCCTTGGGCGCATCCGGATGGAGACCGGCGCCATCCACACGGTAAAGCCCCTTGCAGTGGAGATCCCCAAAGGGCGGCTCACCGTCGTCACCGGTGTATCCGGTTCGGGAAAGACGACCCTGGTCCTTGAGAGCCTGGTGCCGGGGCTCGAGGCGGCCATTGCGGGAATGCCGCAGCCGGAGCATATCCGGACGGTGGAGGCCCCTGGTATTGAACATGTCAAACTCATCGATGCCACGCCCATCGGCATCAATGTGCGTTCGACGGTGGCCACCTACGCCAACATTCACGATGAACTCCGCAAGATCTTCGCCCGGACGCCGGAGGCTAAGGCCCTTGGCTACAAGGCCGGAGACTTTTCCTATAACACCGGCAGGCTCCGCTGCCCGGTGTGCGACGGTACCGGTTCCATCAGCCTCGATGTGCAGTTTCTGCCCGATGTGGAGATCACCTGCCCCGCCTGCCACGGCTCCCGCTATGCCAGAGAAGCCGGTCAGGTGGCCCATGTCAGCCGCTCTGGAGAGCGGCACACACTGCCCGAGCTGATGGCCATGGATGTGAACACCGCGCTGGAGGCCTGCCAAGAACTGAAACTGGTGCGCCAGCGGCTGGAGGTGCTCAAGAGCCTCGGGCTTGGGTATCTCACCCTTGGAGAGGCAACGCCGAGCCTTTCCGGCGGCGAGGCCCAGCGCCTCAAGCTTGCCAGTGAGATGGGAAGAGGTCAGGGGGACTCGGTGTTCATCTTCGATGAGCCCACCATCGGCCTGCACCCTCTGGATATCCGCACGCTGCTGGGCGTCTTTGAGACGCTGATTCAAAACGGAGCCACCGTCATCGTCATCGAGCACGACCTCGATGTCATCGAAAACGCCGACTACATCATCGACATGGGCCCCGGCGGAGGAGAGGCCGGCGGCCGGGTGGTGGCCTGCGGCACACCGGCGGACATCGCCGCCTGCCCGGAGAGCGTCACCGGACGCTTCCTCCGGCTGTGACCGGTACGACAAAAAGAGCGCAGAGATCTGCGCTCTTTTTTCTCAGGCGGCGTTTTCTACGGTGAGAGACGCGGCGGTCTCATTCATATTTTCGGCGAAGATGCCATATCCTCTGGTCTGATCCCCGACAAAGACATGGGTCACCGCGCCGACCAGCCGTCCATCCTGGAGGATCGGACTGCCGGACATCCCCTGAACGATGCCTCCGGCTGCTTCCAGCAGCTCCGGGTCGGTGACCCGGATCACCATGCTCTTGGTCTTGGAGCCGGAGGAGAGATCCACCGATTCGATGACGATGTCATAGGCCTGGGGCGTACGCCCGGACAGGGTGGTGTAGATCACCGCCGGCCCGAGGCTCACCTCCTGCTTCAGTGCGATGGGCACCGCCTCCTGCCGGAGCATCTTCAAGATATGCACCCGTACCGATCACGGTAGCGTTTTCCTGTATAGTTATAGTTCCCATTTTTGCTTCAATTCCGGTGCCGCCGGTCACTACAGCGTTTCCTCCTACAGTCAGCTTTCCTTCCATCGGCCAATAAATAGCGGTGCCATCATCTATGCTCTTAAGTGTTCCTCCTGTTATCTCAGCGCTGCAAAGAGCTGACATCGTATTATTTCCTGAAAGTGCAAAACCGTATGACGCTTCTATGGTGCCGCCGGTGAGCAGCCGTCCCTTTTCGTCGAAGATCAGCGTGGCTATGACGGGAAGAGCGGTATTTTCCTTGGCGGCCAGCACGGC
>CAJFQR010000124.1 GCA_904419105.1 Candidatus Avimicrobium faecavium | reverse complement strand
GGCAGGGCTGTGCTCCGAACAGGCCAGCCAGCGCTCAAATCCCAGCAGCATCTCCAGCGAAATGGTATATGCGTTCAAGGTCCCGACACTTCCTTTCTCCTCTATTGTATCGGTTCCCTTCGATTTTACCCACAATTCTGAGAAAAATAGACCGCTTTAGAAAGGAAAACACCCCTGTCTCCGCTGGAAACAGGGGTGTTTTATACAAAAAACGGTCAATCTTCTGCCGAGCGTTTGCCAAAATAGACCAGAGCCATTGTTCCGGGGCCGGTGTGGCAGCCAATAACCGGCCCGATGGTGGAGAAGCGGATCTCACCGACTTTGTAGTTCTTTTTGATATACTCGGCAAGCTTTTTCGCATCGTCCATAGCATCCGCCTGGGTGATGTAGATGGTGTCAAAGCTGTCGCAGTCCTTCAGGTGTTTGGCCAATCCGGCATAGACATTGTTTTTGCCCCGAACTTTTTCCCGGACGACGAGCTTGCCCTCGTTGTTGATCTCGATGATGGGCTTGATCCCCAATGCGGTGCCGACAACGGCGCTGGCCGCCGAAAGCCGCCCGCCCCGGTAGAGATGACCGAGGTCATCGGCGACGACCCAGTGACAGACCCGGAGTTTGTTCTCCTCCAGCCAGTCCCGGGCATCCTCGATGGAGCAGCCGCCCTCCCGCATCTTGACCACCGGTTCGATGAGCATTGCCACACCACAGCAGGCACAGAGAGTATCCACCACAAAGAGCTTGCGCCCGGGGTATTGCTCCCGGAGCTCCTCAGCCACCAGTTTGGCCGACGGACAGGTACCGCTGAGTCCGGAGGAAAAGGCAATGTAGAGCACATCCCGCCCTTGGTCCAGCTGCTCCCGGAACGCCGCCTCGATACGGCCGGGATTGGGCTGGGAAGTGCCTACTACAGCCTTGGTATTGCGCAGCGTGGCATAGAGCTCGCCGGCGGTGAGCTCCCGTTCGTCCGGATAGGAGAGGTACTCCTTCCCATCGATGGAAAAACTCAGGGGAATAAAGCCATCTATGTGCATCGCGTCATATTCCTGCTGGGTCAGGTCGGCGCTGGAATCTACCAAAATCGCAAATCGTTCCATATTGTCTCCTTTCGACTTCATTGCCTTTCAAAGACGATTGTAACACATGTTACAGCGATTCGCAATCGGTTTTTCACCCGCGGCGCCGACTTTTCCAGGAAAATTCTTTCATTCCCGCAGCACCCGCTCGCAGAGCACCGCCGCCAGCAGTCCTGCTGCCAGCGAGGCAGGGGCCGCCTCCCAAAGGCCGGCCATGAGGCCGGAAAGCCGCAGATAATCGCCGGAACCGGCCGTCTGACGGCACCATGCGGCCAGCACCAGGCAGAGCGCGGAAAGTCCCGTACTACCCGTCAGCAGCGTACGGCTGAAAACAGAAAGGCGTTCCCAGGCAGCCACAATCCGCCGCATCGGCATCACCTCCCTTCCGGAGCCGGGATCCTGATCCTATGATACCGCATGGTTTCCCCGGGGGAAAGACGGGAAATGCAGGGGGCACGGATGGAAGGAGCAGGGAGGCCTTCCAGCGTTTGATACTGGAATCCGGGTCCCGTCTCCCGGTATAATAGAGGGGAACGGAGGTGCTACAATGACCAGCACAATTTCACAGCCGCTGTTCCCGGCGGTATCGGGCGGCGGAAGGGATCTGTACATCCGCAATGTCTGCGGCGAAAACATTGCCGTCTGGCTGGATCTGGCGGAGCCGGCTTTGGTTGCTGTTTTTGTCCGGCAGCTTGAGGCGAGTGACATCGCCCCGATACAGCTTGAAGATCTGCTTGAAGATTTTCTGCCGTAGGGCGCGGGGTATTTTGGTTATTTTCCGGTTGTACCGTTTCCGGCACTGTGCTATACTTACATCAAAGGCCCGACAGTTGCGCCGGGAGTTTGGAATGTATGTAAAGGAAGGCAGACTATGAAATGTCCCTATTGCGGATACCAGGAGAGCAGAGTGGTGGATTCCCGCCCGACCGATGACAACGAGCGCATCCGCCGCCGGCGGGAGTGCCTGCGGTGTCAGCGGCGCTTTACCACATATGAAGCGGTGGAGACGGTGCCCATCATTGTCATCAAAAAAAGCGGTATGCAGGAGCCCTTTGACCGGGAAAAACTGCTGCGCGGCCTGCTGCGGGCCTGCGAAAAGCGCCCGGTCCCGGTGGAACAGATTGAACAGATGGTGGATTCCATCGAAGGGGAACTTCAAACCTCCGGCAGCCGGGAAGTGACCTCCGGCGCCATTGGCGAGATGGCCCTTGAGGCGCTCCGGGAGGTCGACGAAGTGGCGTATGTGCGCTTTGCGTCGGTGTATCGGAGCTTTCAGGATATCGGTTCTTTCTTGAAGGAGCTGGAAAATCTCCGAAATTCCCACACCGTCGAAAAATAGGTCTCGATTGATGAAAACGGCCTGCCCTAGACCAGGGGCAGGTCGTTTTTCCCTTCATAGGATATTCACCAGTGAAAACCGCTCCGACTCCCAGATATGCCAGAGGATCCGGCGGACGGTATCCGCCTCTGCCGAGAAGGCTGCCAGGTCTTCATGCCGCAGATAGGCAGGCAGTTTGGCAAGGGAGAGGGTCACCTCGTCCAGTTCGCCATGGCGGATAAAGGCCATCATTGCATGCTCCCGATCTTCCCAGAGTTCGGTCAAAGCCAGGGCGCGTTCCAGAGCCAACTCCGGCTCACCGGACTGAGCCAGTTCGGTAATGGCATCCACCTCGGCAAGGACCTCGTCCCGGACATTTGTAAGATGGGAAAAGCTCCACTGTCCGGCGGCCAACAGTCCCGCGGTGATGAGCCCGCAGACGACGAACCGTTTCATAAGCGCTCCTTTCGAACCAGATAGTAGTTCAGCTGCCGGTCACAGGTCATCAGCCAGATCTCCTCCGGCTGCACCCCCTCAGAAGCCAATGTCTCCCCGAGCCAGGCCATTGTGGCACCACACTGGTCCATTCCCCGGCGGAGAATATGGCCCGATTCGATGATGACCGCCGGTGGTGCGTCAAGGGCCGGATCCCGGCTAAGGCCCAGGTCGCCATTGGCTGCCGGGCGGGTTTCGTATTTCGGATAGACCGACAGCGAGCCGGTGGTTTCAACA
>CAJFQR010000123.1 GCA_904419105.1 Candidatus Avimicrobium faecavium | reverse complement strand
TGTACGGCACCGATATGGAGGGCCAGTGCTGGTGTGAGATCGATTATACCGGGCCGGTGGCACTCATCGTCGGCTCGGAGGGCAGGGGCATGAGCCGCCGGCTGCAGCGACTTTACCGACTTTGCCCGCAAGCTGGACGAGCTCTACGGGGCCTCGGTGGCCGGACGGGTCTCCAAGGCGGGGGAGTACCAGATCATCACCCTGTCCATCACCCATGTGGACGACCGCTACACGCTGGACGGTGAGGGTCTGGTGGAGGCCTGTGCCCGGCTGCTGGCGGACATCGTCTGCCATCCGGCCATTGAGAATGGACGCTTTGACCCGGCGATGGTGGCTACCGAGAAGAACTCGCTGCTGGACACCATCGCAGCCGAGATGAACGATAAGCGCAGCTACGCTGTCGCCCGCTGCACCGAGCTGCTCTTTGAAGGGGAGCCGCTGGCGGTGAAGCAGTACGGCTACGCCGAAGATGTGGCAGCCATCACCCCGGAGAGCGCCGCCCGCTGCTATGAGACGATGCTGGAGACGGCGGCGGTAGAGATCGTGATGATCGGCGCCGGGGCCAAGGCTGCTGTCGGGGAGATCTTCCGGGAGGCCTTCGCCGGGACGCTGGCCGGACGGAAGAGAGCGCCCATCACCCCGGTGTTTGAGATGGAGCAGAAGCTGCCGCAGCAGGTTCGCGCCGTCACCGAGGAGATGGATCTGACCCAGGCCAAGATGGTGCTGGGCTTCTCGGTGCGGCCGGCCGAGGAGAAGCGGGACCTGGCCATCTCCCGCATCGCCGCAGCGGTGTACGGCTCCTCGCCGTTCTCCAAGCTGTTTATGAACGTCCGGGAAAAGCTGAGCCTGTGCTACTACTGCGCCTCCCGTATGGTGGCCAGCTCCGGCTATATGCTGGTGGACTGCGGTATCGAGGCCGCCAACAAGGAGAAGGCCGAGAAGGAGATCCTCCATCAGCTGGAGGAGGTCTGCGCCGGCAGCTTCACCGACACTGAGATGAAGAACGCCAAGCTGGCGGTGGTCAATTCGCTTCGCACCGTCACCGACAGCCTCAGCGCCATGGAGAACTGGCTGCTCACCGAGATCCTCCAGGGCGGCCGCAGCGCCGACCCCACCGAGGAGATCGCCCTCACCGAATCGGTCACCGCCGAAGAGGTCCAGCAGTTTATGAAGTCTGCCCGGCTCAGCGTGGTCTACCTGCTCGCCGGCAAGAAAGGGGAATGACCACGATATGAAACGAGAGATCATCCGCTCCGAGCGCCTCGGAGAATCCTATATCCGGGTGGAGCACCCGTCGGGGCTCACCGTCCTGCTCTACCCCAACAAGGGCATGGCGACGACCTATGCGCTGTTTGCCACCAAGTACGGCTCCATTGACAACGCCTTCCGCCGCAGCGACGAGAAGGAGTTTGTCACCGTGCCGGAAGGTATCGCCCACTACCTTGAGCACAAGATGTTCGACTGCAAGGACGGCGACGCCTTTTCCAAGTATGCCAAGACCGGTGCCAACGCCAACGCCTACACCTCCTTTGACAAGACGGCCTACCTCTTCTCCTGCACCGACAACTTTGAGGAGAGTCTGCGCATCCTGCTCTCCTTCGTCACCGAGCCCTACTTCACCGAGGCGTCGGTGGCCAAGGAGCAGGGGATCATCGGCCAGGAGATCGGTATGTACGACGATGACCCGGACTGGCAGGTATATTTCAACCTCCTTGGAGCGCTCTACCAGAAGCACCCGCTGCGCATCGACATCGCCGGCACGGTGGAGACCATCTCCCACATCACCGCTGACCTGCTCTACCGCTGCTACGGCTGCTTCTATAACCTGCACAATATGGTGCTGTCCATCGCCGGAAACTTCGATCCGGAGGCGGCTCTGCGGCTCTGCGATGAGATCCTGACCCCGGCGGAGCCCATCACCGTCGAGCGGGCCCATATCGACGAGCCCTATGCTGTCGGCAGCCGCCGGGTAGAGGTGAAGATGCCGGTGGCCACCACCATGTTCCAGGCCGGATTCAAGGGAGTGGCCAGGACCGAATCGGAGAACTACAAAAACCAGATCCTCGACGAGCTGCTCTGTGAGATCGCCGCAGGGGAGGGCTCGGCCCTCTACCGCCGGCTGTACGACGCCGGCCTCATCAACAACACCTTCGGCGGTGAGGTCATGTGCGGGCGGGACTATATGTCCATCATCTTCGGCGGGGAGTCGAAAGATCCGGATGCCGTCTACGCTGCCCTCTGTGAGGAGTTTGACCGGCTGAAGCGGGAGGGCATCGATCCCGGCGACTTTGAGCGCTGCAAGAAGGCCCTCTACGGCAAGTATATCGGCATCTTCAGCTCGTCAAGCGCCATCGCCACCGCGATGATGGAGACCTGCTTCTTCGGCCTGGGCATCTACGATATCCTCGAGGAGCTCTCGGCCCTCACCCTGGAGAAGCTCACCGCCCGGCTGGCCGAGACGGTGGACACCGCAAACAGCGCGGTCTCCATCGTACGGCCGCTGGCCTGACGGGAGGGACGCGTGTGACTACCACTGTCTCCTTCCCGGCTCTTGGGCTGGAATTTACCTTTGACCGGGTGGCCTTCACCATCGGGGGCTTTTCGGTCTACTGGTATGGGCTGCTCATCGGCATCGGGTTTCTGCTCGGGGCGGGTTATGCCTTCGCCAACGCCAAAAAAGTCGGTGTCGACGGCGACCGCCTCATCGATGTGGTCATCACCGGGCTCATCACCGGCGTGATCGGGGCAAGGCTGTACTATGTTATCTTTGACTGGGATTTCTTCAAGGACGACCTGAGCCGGATCTTTGACATCCGTCAGGGCGGGCTGGCCATCTACGGGGGCATCATCGCCGGTGTGGCCGGCGGTATGCTGATGGCCCGTATCCGCAAGGTGCGCATCCGCCCGGCGCTGGATCTGGCCGCGGCCGGATTCCTGATCGGGCAGGGGATCGGACGCTGGGGCAATTTCATCAATGTGGAGGCCTTCGGCGACAACACTGCCTCTATTTTCGGCATGACCGGGCCCAAGATCGTCGGCTATCTGACCCAGCTGAAAAACTCCGGCGTGGACTGGGCCCAGTCCATCGACCCGAATATGCCGGTGCATCCGACCTTCCTCTATGAGTCGGTGTGGTGCCTGGCGGGCTTTGCCA
>CAJFQR010000122.1 GCA_904419105.1 Candidatus Avimicrobium faecavium | reverse complement strand
TTCCTCTATGAGTCGGTGTGGTGCCTGGCGGGCTTTGCCATCATCGCCCTGTGGCTGATGCGCCGCAGAAAATACGATGGCGAGGTGTTCCTCTTCTATCTGTGCTGGTACGGGTTTGGACGGTTCTTCATCGAGGGGCTGCGCACCGACAGCCTGATGATCGGGCCGTTCCGCGTCTCTCAGCTGCTTGCTCTCGCCTGTTTTGTCGCAGCGGGGGGACTGCTGCTGTACCTCGGCCGGAAGAAAAAGAAGCTCGGGGACAGCTTTCTGCCGCTCTATATCACCACCCCGGAGGGCCGGGCGGTGGCTGCAGGGTCCTTTTACAACGATGAGGCGAAGTCCGATAATGGGGATAACCCGGCTCCGGATGCCGCCAAAAAGGAGGGGGATTGATGGCTGTACTGCTGGACGGCAAGCAGGTGTCCGCCGCCACTCGGGAAGGAATCCGGACGGAGGTGGAGGTGCTGGCCGGTGAGGGCATCGTCCCGGGGCTGGCAGTGGTGCTGGTCGGTGACGATGTGGGCAGCCAGGTGTATGTCCGCAACAAAAAGCGGGCCTGTGATGAGCTGGGTATCCGCTCCTGGCAGTATACACTGCCGGAGACCACCGGGCAGGCGGAGCTGCTCGCGCTGATCGACCGGCTCAACCGGGATCCGCAGGTGCATGGTATCCTGGTGCAGTCACCGCTGCCGGCGCACATCGACGAGGCGCTGGTGACCAATTTCATCCGCCCGGAAAAGGATGTGGACGCCTTTCATCCGTTCAATGTCGGGCGGATCGTCCTCGGAGACTACGCCTATCTGCCCTGCACGCCGGCGGGGATTATGGAGATCCTGCGCAGCTATCGGATCGATCCGGCGGGTAAGCACTGCGTTGTCGTCGGGCGCAGCCATATTGTCGGACGGCCGATGTCTATGCTGCTGCTCCACGCCAACGCCACTGTGACCATCTGCCACTCCCACACCAGGGACCTCGGAGCGATCACCCGCCAGGCAGAGATCCTGGTGGCGGCGGTGGGCCGGGAGCGCTTCATCACCGCCGATATGGTCCGCGACGGAGCAGTGGTCATCGATGTGGGGATGAACCGGGACGCCTCCGGCAAGCTCTGCGGAGATGTGGACTTCGACGCCGTCCGGGAGAAGGCCTCCTACATCACACCGGTGCCCGGCGGGGTCGGCCCGATGACCATCACAATGCTGATGAAGAACACCGTTACTGCGGCAAAAATTTTGTCGGGGAAACAGGCAGAGACCCTTGACACCTCGTCGATGAGATGGTAAAATAGTCTCACCGCGTGTTCCAGGCCCAAGTGCGCCCATTTGGACGCCGCCCGGCGCAGCGAGTTTTTAGAAGAGGCAGGTGCCTAGTATCATGTACGCTATCATCGAGACCGGTGGGAAGCAGTATCGCGTCAGCGAAGGCGATATTCTTTTCATCGAGAAGCTGAACGCTGAAGCAGATTCCACTGTTGAATTTGACAGAGTGATCGCTGCCGGCAACGATGGCGACCTCAAGTTCGGGACTCCCGTTGTTGAGGGTGCCAAGGTGACCGCGAAGGTCATCAAGAACGGCAAGGGGAAGAAGATCACCGTCTTCACCTATCGTCCCAAGAAGGACTCCAAGCGCAAGATGGGTCACAGACAGCCCTACACCAAGGTGCAGATCGAGTCCATCACCCTGTAAGCCGATGATCACAGCCGCTTTTGCCATCGATGGCTCCGGAGCCATCCGTTGGGCCCGGATCTCGGGCCATGCCGGATACGCCCCGGCGGGCGAGGATATCGTCTGCGCCGCGGTGAGTTCCGCCGTCCAGCTGACGGCAAATGCCCTGACGGAGATCCTCCACACAGGAGCAGCGGTCGATGTATCGGAAAATTCTGTCCGACTCCAGCCGGCGACAGGGGACGAAGGGCCCCAGCAGTTCCTGCGGGCTCTGCGGCTCCATCTGGAGCTGCTCGCAGAGGACTATCCCGGCACAGTACAAGTAACCATTTCGGAGGTGTAGAAAATGCTGAAGCTGAATATGCAGTTCTTCGCCCATAAGAAGGGCGTTGGCTCCACCAAGAACGGCCGCGATTCCGAGTCCAAGCGCCTCGGTGTCAAGCGTGCCGACGGTCAGTTCGTTCTGGCCGGCAACATCCTGGTCCGCCAGAGAGGCACTCATATCTATCCCGGTCAGGGCGTAGGCAAGGGTTCTGATGATACCCTCTTTGCCACCCAGGACGGTATCGTTCGTTTCGAGCGTGTCGGCAAGGACCGCAAGAAGGTCTCCATCTATCCGGTAGCCGACTGATTGCGTCTTGCAAAACTGAACAGCAGGGCCGGCAGCGCCGGTCTGAGAGAGCGGGCAGAGAACGACTGATTCTTTGCCCGTTTTCTACTATATCGGTCCGGGACTTGGGGCATCCTAAGCCCGGGGAATGTGTTTTGAACGAAAAAGGAGGGAACAGTTATGTTCGTTGATCTTACCCGGATCCGGGTTCGTGCCGGCAAAGGCGGGGACGGCTCGGTGCACTTCCACCGGGAAAAGTATGTGGCCGCCGGCGGCCCCGACGGCGGGGACGGCGGCAAGGGGGGAGATGTGATCTTCCAGGTGGACCCGAACCTCTCCACCCTCATCGACTTCAAGTACAAGACCAAATACGCCGCTGAAGACGGCCAGCCGGGCGCCGGTAAGAACTGCTTCGGCAAGGATGGCGAGGATATCGTCATCAAGGTGCCGCTGGGCACGGTGGTCAAGGATGCGAACACCGGGCGGATCCTGGCCGACATGTCCTCCACTGAGCCGGTGGTTATCGCCAGGGGTGGCCGGGGCGGCTGGGGCAACAGCCACTTTGCCACTCCGACCCGGCAGATCCCCCGATTTGCCAAGCCCGGCTTGCCCGGCGAGGAGTATGACCTGACGCTGGAGCTCAAGCTGCTGGCCGATGTGGGACTGGTGGGCTTCCCGAATGTGGGTAAGTCCACACTGATCTCGGTGGTGTCCGCCGCCAAGCCCAAGATCGCCAACTATCACTTCACCACGCTGACGCCGGTGCTCGGCGTTGTCAAGATGGGGGAGGGGAGCAGCTTCGTCATGGCGGATATCCCCGGCCTCATCGAGGGGGCCAGCGAGGGCGTGGGCCTTGGCCACGAGTTCCTGCGCCATGTAGACCGCTGCCGCCTCATCGTCCATGTGGTCGATGTCTCCGGCATCGAGGGGCGGGATCCGAAGGAGGACTTCGCTATCATCAACCGGGAGCTGGAGAA
>CAJFQR010000121.1 GCA_904419105.1 Candidatus Avimicrobium faecavium | reverse complement strand
CCTTCTGAACCGGTCTCTCCGTTCGACTTGCATGTGTTAGGCGCGCCGCCAGCGTTCGTCCTGAGCCAGGATCAAACTCTTCATCAATTGGTTTATCCAGGCACCGGGCGCTAATTCCCGGTGCCTAAACAGCTCTTTTTGAACAAACTTGGCTTTCGCTTTCGTCCATTCGTCCTTTGAATTACTCTCAAAGAATTTCAGGGTTTCTTTACTCGTAAGTTCCTGTTCAATTTTCAAGGTTCTCGCTGCCCCTCGAGACAGCTTATTTATTATACCGCAGATCACAGAAGATGTCAAGCACTTTTTTCAAGTTTTTTGAAAATCTTTTCCCTGGCGGCGGGCCGTTCGGCCTGCCTCACTGCGGTTCCTCTATCTTACATCTTTTCCTGCAAATTGTCAACCCTTTTCCCTAAAAAAATGCAAACTTTCCCCACCCTCCCCTTTTTTCGCACAGGAAAGCCGCGGCGGGGCGGGACCCTCGCCGCGGCAAGGCTGGTTTTTTCCTATTATTATGCAGGGCGTTCAGAACTCCTCGTAGCTGCCGATGAGGCCCGGGGTGCGCAGCAGGCCCAGCTCCCGCTCGAGCAGCACGCCGTCCCGATGGGGGTAGACATAGCTGTCGCTGGCCTTGATGCACTGGGAGATGAACCCCACCGCCCGGTCGATGGCGATGGGCAGGCTGTCCCCGTGGAGGAGGCTGCCGAGCAGCACGCTGGCAAAGATGTCCCCGGTGCCGGGGTAGCTGCCCGCCAGCCGCCGGCTGAACACCCGCCAGTACCGCCCGGTGGAGCGCTGGTAGGCGGCGACGCCGATCTGGTCGGGGCGGGCCTCGTCGACGGCGCTGGTGATGAGCACCGTATCCGGCCCGAGGTCGGACAGGGCCCGCAGCCGGGCCTTGAGGGCAGCGGCAGTGGTGACCGGGGCGGCCGGGTCCTCGCCGAGCAGCAGGGCGGCCTCGGTCTGGTTCGGGACGATGAGGTCCGCCTCGCCGATGAGGCGGCGCATCTCGGCGATCATTCCCTCTTTAATGGAGGAGTAGAGGGCGCCGTTGTCCCCCATCACCGGGTCCACGACCACCCAGGTGTCCGGCGTGCGGAAGGTGCGGATGATCTCCCGGACCAGCTCCACCTGGGCCGGTGAGCCGAGAAAGCCCGAGTAGATGCCGTCAAAGGTGAGGCCCAGCGCCTTCCAGTGGCCGACGATGCCGGGGATATCCCCGGTGAGGTCCCGGAAGGTGTAGCCGGAAAAGCCGCCGGAGTGGGTGGAGAGCACCGCCGTCGGGATCGGGCAGGGCTGAATGCCCATTGTGGCCAGCACCGGAATGATGGAGCAGAGGGCCGCCCGGCCAAAGCCGGACAGGTCGTGGATCGCGGCGACCCGGGGAATGGGATGGTCTTTCATACCGGCACCCCCTCAGCGGATGCGGTAGGAGACGAGGCCCTTGTAGGTGACCATCTCCACCGCCGGGTCGGCGCCCAGCCGCTCAAGCAGGGCCTGGCGCTCCGGCAGCGGCATCCCGCGGCTCTCGAGGAAGCCGTCCACCTCAAAGGCGTTCATCGGGTGGCGCCTTGCGATGGAGAGCACCGCCTCATAGGGGTCGCTGATCTCGCTGAAGAAGCTGCCGGAGGTGAGCTGGTCGATGGAGATGCCGCCGAGGATCTCCACCGCCCGGGCGATGGTCTCCGGCGAGGAGGTGTGGACAAAGCCCTCCGCCGGCGGGCGCACCGGGGTGTTGATGTAGATGCGGTCGTAGTCCACCTCTTTGAGGAAGTCCCGGAAGGCGTAGAGGTCGGCCTCGGAGTCGTTCATACCGGCCACCAGCATGATCTCCATCCAGAGCTGGCCCTCATACTCCCGGGAGAAGGTCTTCAGCCCCTCGCTCATCGCCGCAAAGGAGATGGACCCCATCGGCCGGTCGATGGCCTTGAAGCCCTCCTCGGTGACGGCGTCCAGGCTGGGCAGGACGATGTCCGCCCGGGCCAGCTCCCGGCGCATCTGGGCATCGCCGAGAAGGGCGCCGTTGGTGATCACCGCCACCGGCTTGTCGGTGCGGGCCTTGAGGGCGTCGATGAGCTCGCCGAGGCGGCTGTACAGCGCCGGCTCCCCCTCCCCGACCAGGGTGACCACATCAAACGGGGTGCTGCCCTTGAGATACGCGTCAAATTCGGCGACAATCTCCTCCAGCGGGTAGAACTCCTGCCGGGTGTTGGTCATGTGGGTGGTGCGGCCAAGCTGGCAGTAGACACAGGAATAGTTGCAGGTGTGGTCCGGAATCGGGCTGACGCCGAGGCTCTCCCCCAGGCGGCGGGACGGGACCGGGCCGAACAGATAGCGGTAGGTGCTCATCATTCTCTCTCCTTTGTCGCAAAGATCTCTGTCTCCAGTATAAGCCCGCCGCCGCCGTCCGGCAAATCCGTCCCGCCGGGCTCCGGCCGCCGCCGGGGCTGTAAAATCTGCACAACTTGATGCCGGAATCTGTCCTTTTCATTGTAGAGAA
Organism: Candidatus Avimicrobium faecavium; assembly: GCA_904419105.1. Lineage (GTDB taxonomy): Bacteria > Bacillota > Clostridia > Oscillospirales > Ruminococcaceae > Avimicrobium > Avimicrobium faecavium. The sequence continues at coordinate 866 of CAJFQR010000121.1, read as the reverse complement.
TGACGGCAGGAACAACGGGAAATCAGCGAGGCCCTCTTTTGCTATGAAAAGCACACAACAATCCTCCGTTAGAACCCGCCTGTTTTGGCTAAAAAGTAGAACGGAATGCGGCACCCTCTGTCCGGCCGAAGCATACACTGGAACAGTGAGGGCAACGGGAGGTGCTGCCAATGGGATGGGAATTCTGCCAGCGGGACAGCCAGCGCTGTCCCCAGTGGGGCTGTTGTCCGGCCTGCTGCCGGCCGCCCGGCCCCGCCGGTATCCAGGGGCCCACCGGGCCGCAGGGACGAACCGGGCTTCCGGGGCCAACCGGGCCAACCGGGCCGGCGGGACAAGCGGGGATTCAGGGGCCAACCGGGCCCACAGGGCCGCAGGGGCAGCCGGGGCTTTCGGGGCCAACCGGGCCAACCGGGCCGCAGGGGCCTGCCGGACAAGCGGGGATTCAGGGGCCAACCGGGCCTGCGGGACAAGCGGGGATTCAGGGGCCAACCGGGCCAACCGGGCCTGCGGGGGCGGCGCCGGACGATGTGTTCGCCTCCTTCATCGGCTCATCGGAGCTGTTTACAAACGGGAGCCAGCTGCTGCTCTTCCCGGCGGTCACCGACCCGACCGGCACCATCGGCGAATCCGACCTGATGCACATTCAGCTTGCGGCGGGGAGCTATCTGGTGTCCTACAGCGTGTCCGCCATCTTCAGCGACCCGGCCTATATGCAGGTGACTCCTTTTTATAACGGGACTTCCCACCTGGAGACCGGGGTCTACTTTGCCACCATTGCCGACGGCTCCTCCGCCTGCGGGAGCGCCCACTTTATCCTGGAGGCGCCGGCGGCCACCACCTTTTCCCTGACCTACTCCGGCCCGCTG
>CAJFQR010000120.1 GCA_904419105.1 Candidatus Avimicrobium faecavium | reverse complement strand
CGACCTCCTTGTTTCTCGTTTTTTTCTCCCGGCAGCGGCCGGGCTATCGTACAAATGAAAAATCATCGTAAGCCCACTTTTAGGCCTAAATAGTATACCATATTGGCAGAAAAAAAGCCACACTATCCGGTTATTTTGCCGGGATATTCAGCATAACGCCGGAGAAATTCACTGCCACTTGTCGATATTGTAGAAAATATCCTGAGCCACCGGGGTCATCGCCGCCGGGAAGGACGGCGAGACCACCGCTCCGCTCTGCCGGTAGACCAGCGGGGTGACCGGCACATAGCTGGCAAAGATGTCGAGGAAGGTGGCGCAGTCGATGTCGCCGGCGCAGTAGAGATAGTACTGCTCCAGCAGCTGCGCATCGGAGCAGTCTCCGGCGATGCCCACCGAGCTGCCGGAGATCAGCGGCGAGATGTCCAGGTTCCCGCCGACGCACACCTCCGCCACGAACAGGTCGTAGTCTCCGGCGGCAAGCCGGGCCAGATAGTCCTCATAGGGCAGCTGTTCCACCGTGGCGGTGATGCCGTAGTAGCCCAGGTACCGGGCCACCGTCTCCGCCACCCGCACCCGGAACGGGTTCTCGCTGCTGGTCAGGATCGCAAGCTCCACCGGGCTGTCCTCATACCGGCGCACCCCGTCCTCCCCGAGGGTGAGGCCCAGCAGCTCCAGTTCCATGTTGATGAACTCATCGGCCCGGCCGCTGTCGGTCTGCTCCGGCAGATCGTAGTAGGAGGCCGGGAAGGGCGTCTGGGCCGGGGTGGCCTTGTTGTAGTAGAGATCGGAGGCGATGCTCTCCTTGTTGACCATCTCTCCGACCAGGCTGCGGAAGTCCCGCAGGCTGGTGACGGCGTTCTGGCTGCTGTACCCAAGATAGACCACATTGCCCGACTCGATCAGGAAGCTGTTGGCGCCGAGGGCGTAGTCCTCCTCCTCGGCGTAGTCGGTGTACATACAGTCGATGACCCCGCTGCGCAGGGCGTTGGCCACGGTGGCATCGTCCGGCATGGCCACCAGCTCGATCTCGGTGATGGAGGCGGAGGCGGACGGGTTGTCCGGGTTTGCCGCCAGCCGCCGGCGGCCGCCCTCTTCCTCATAGAGATACCGCCCGGTGCCGATCAGCGAATCGGTATCCGAGCCGTTTTTCACAATCGGGAAGGAGAGCAGGCCGGCGATGTTCTTGTCCGCCCGGTAGGCGGTCACCCGCACCGTGTGGTCGTCCACCGCGGTGACGCTCTCGATGGAGGTGTGCAGCTGCCAGTAGCGGCGCTGCTGCAGCTCGGTCTGCTGGAAGCTGTACACCACATCGGCGGCGGTGAGGGGCGTGCCGTCGGAAAAGCTCACATCCTGCCGCAGGCTCACCAGGTACTCCGGCCCGCTGCCGGAGATGCTCTCCGCCAGGCAGGGGATGGCGGAAAAGCTGTTGTCGGTGAGGAACAGCGGGTCGAAGAGCAGCGCGCTCAGCGACAGGTTCATATCGCTGAGGGCGGCATAGGGGTTCAGGCTGTCGTCGATGTCCACCGGCAGCGAGAGCTCGGTCACCGCCGCCGGAGCCGGGGAGGAGCTCTCCGTCTCGCCGAAGATGTCGTTGTACACCGACCGGAAGCCCCCGCAGCCGGTGAGGGTCATCGTCAGGGCCAGGGTCCCGGCCAGCAGCCGGAGGCGGGACCCGGTCCGGCGCTCACTCCGCACGGTCCGCCACCCTTTCGATCGACCGGGCCCGGCCGGTGGTCTCGTCGATGTCGATGACGCAGCCCCAGAGGATGCCGTCCCCTTTGGCGTTTTCAAAGCGGGTGGGCAGCTGGGTGCGCATCTTCGCCACCGCCAGCTCCTTTTTCACCCCGAGCACCGAGTCGAAGCTGCCGCACATGCCCGCATCGGTGAGATAGGCGGTGCCGCCGGGCAGGATGCGCTCATCGGCGGTCTGCACATGGGTGTGGGTGCCCACCACTGCCGACACCCGCCCGTCGAGGTAGAAGCCCATCGAGAGCTTTTCGGCGGTGGCCTCACAGTGGAAGTCCACAAAGATGTTCGGCGTATCCACGGCGGCGATGGCCGCGTCGATGGCCTCGAACGGGTCCCGGTGGTGGTCCACCATATAGGCCAGCCCCTGCAGGTTCATCACCGCCAGCTTGTATTTGAGAAAGTCCAGCACATACACCCCATGCCCCGGGGCGCTCGGGTGGAAGTTCATCGGGCGCAGCAGGGCCGGCTCCTCGTCCAGCTGCCGGTAGATCTCCCGCCGGCGCAGCGTGTGGTTGCCGCCGGTGATCACATCGGCCCCGGCGTCGAACAGCGTGCGGGCGCTGGCCGGCAGGATGCCGTTGCCCTCGGCGGAGTTCTCGCCGTTGACGATGACCACATCGGCGCCGTACCGGCGCTTGAGCGGCCGCAGGCGCCGGGTGACCAGGCTGCAGCCGTAGGCGCCGACCACATCTCCTAAAAATAAGATCCGCACGGGATCACCCCTTTTCGATAAAATGGGCGGACTCGGCCTTGGGCCGGATGCCCGCCAGCTCCACCGCCCGGGAGAGGTCCTCCGGCAGCGGTGCGGTGACTTCGATGGTCTGCCCGGTGACCGGGTGCGGGAAGGACACCCACCCGCAGTGCAGGGCGTGCCGGGCGATGATGGCATCGTCCCAGCCGTAGATGTCGTCCCCGGCCAGCGGGTACCCGAGCCACCACATGTGTACCCGGATCTGATGGGTGCGCCCGGTGTAGAGCTTGAACTCCGCCAGCGTGTACCGCCGTCCGTAGCCCAGCACCTCGAACCGGGTCTGGGCCGGCTGGCCCCGGTTGGAGACGATGCGGTTGATGGTCTGCTCGTCGATGCGGTCGATGCCGGCGTCGATGATCCCCCGCTCATAGGGCAGGATCCCGGTGAGGATGGCGGTGTAGCGCTTTTTCACCCGGATACCGCCCCGGCCCACCCCGCCGAGGACGGTGGCGGCGTGGGCGTTTTTGGCGACGACGACGGCTCCGGAGGTGTTCCGGTCCAGCCGGTTGATGCAGCGGAAGCTGAGCGCCTCCCCCCGCTCCCGGCAGTCCCGGGCAAACACATTGGCCAGCGTATCCGCCTGGTGGGTCTTGGCCGGATGGCAGGGCATATCCGGGGGCTTGTCGTAGACGATGACATCTTCGTCCTCATAGAGCACCGGCACCCGGATCGCACACTCCAGGTAGTCCTGGGGGGCGTCCTCCAGCGTCACCGAGAGGGTATCCCCGGCGTGCACCGGGTCCACGGTGCGGATGTGCGCCCCGTTGAGCAGCAGCCCGTCCGGCCGGTGCTTGAGGGAGGTGACCACCCGGCTGGACATGCCGTGCAGCTTTTTGAGCACGAACTCCACCTTGAGGCCGTCCTCCGCCTCGGTGATGGCAAAATCGATCCGGCGCACCCAGTCCCCTCCTCTCTGCGCAGCACAAGGCCCGCCTGCGGCGGGACATTCGC
>CAJFQR010000119.1 GCA_904419105.1 Candidatus Avimicrobium faecavium | reverse complement strand
AGCACCGGCTCCGGCAGCAGGCTGAGGATGAAGTTCCCCGCCAGGGCCACCACCGTCATCACAGCCAGACTGATGAAGATGGACACCGAAATGGCGATGGCCGAAATGATGGTGCCGTGCTCGGTGCCGGACTGCACATCGGTGGCGGACAGAGCGGCAGTGGCTGCCGGAGCGCGGATCTCCTTGGAGTTGCCGGCGATATAGGTCATATACATGCCGGGGATATGTAAGATGGGATAGAGCGTAATGGGATCGACAACATACCAGGCCACCATCGCCGAGAACAGGGCGATAAAGCCGGTGATGACCCCGCCTGCCGACGGCACCGCGCCGTAGAAGATGTAGAGCGCCAGCGCCGGGATAAAGATGAGCGGGATGGACAGCCAGCAGGTGAGCTTGCCCCAGCGGATGATGTAGGGCATATACTCCCCCTGACAAACCTGATGTTCCTTTTCGGTCATTGTGATCTCCCTCCTATTGTAGCACAGATCTCACCGGGGCGCCAGTGCCGCCGCCGGCGTTTCAATCAGAATACGATGAACTGCTCCGAGACGGTGGCGCAGACCATGCCGAAGATCATACAGATGGTCAGCCCCCACTCCTTGAGCCACTGCTTGTTTGCCTTTTTGTTGTAGCTCTGGATGAGGAACATCAGCGCAGCAGCAGCCAGCACCGCAAAGCCCTGGTTCTTGAAGGGGTAGAGCCGGTCCATCGTCAGCGAGGCGTAGACGCCGATCAGCGCCCCGGTGCCGAGGATGGGCACCAGTTTTTCGTTGCCGCCGCTCATCACAGCATTGACCTTTTCCATCTTGTCGGAGAACAGCGCCGCAAAGATGACCCAGCCCAGACAGCCCATTGTCATCACCAGCGAGGCGGTGGACAGATAGCTGGCATCCATTGCCGCGGTGCCCAGCTCGATGCCCATGCCGTCGGCAGCAAAGTTGGCCCCCTGCAGCTCGTAGGATACCGACCCTATAAAGTCCACCCGCAGCCAGGCCAGCGGTGCGCCGACATAGAGCATCAGCGAGAGCATGGCGGTGAGCATGACAAAACACGGACCCACCGAGGTCACCGCCGCCGAGCGGATTGCCGACTTGACCTGCTTTTCGGTCAGGCCCACCCGCAGGGCGTCCTTTTTGCTGCGCCGGAAGAACAGAATCGCCTGGAACAGCACGATCAGCACCCCCGGCGCGCAGGCCAGCCACATGATAAGGCTGTTGGCCATACTGCTGTATTCTTGTGTCATGATATCCCCTACTTTCCTCCATATTTGGCAGCCATCCGGGCGGGGGCCGCCTCTACCCCATCTCTATGTCCCGGGCAGAGGTTTCATTCCGGGGCGGCAGTCTCCCCCTACGCAAAAAAGGAACCCCCGTATGGGAGGTTCCTTTTTCAAATGCGTATGTTTTTACGGCAATCAGTCGTGGGCGGCGCTGCCGGGCACGATGCCGCCGCAGTACATGACATTGCGGATGGCGCCGGTCGGGCACTGGCTCATGCACAGGCCGCAGTTGGTGCACTTCTCCGGGTCGATGGAGGCCACATTGTCGTTGACAGTAATGGCACCGGAGGGACAGCTCTTCTCACACTTGCGGCAGGCGATGCAGCCTACGGCGCAGGCCTGGCGGGTGACGGCACCCTTGGCCTTGGAGGAGCAGCTGACATAGATCTTGCTGGTCTCGGGGATCAGGTCGATCAGACCCTTGGGGCAGGCGCGGACACAGGCACCGCAGGCGACGCAGTTCTCCGGATCCACCACGGCTACGCCGTCGATCAGATGGATGGCGTCATAGTTGCAGGCGGCCACACAGTCGCCAAAGCCAATGCACCCGTAATTGCAGGTGCCGCGGCCGCCGAACAGGGTGTTGCAGGCGGCGCAGGTCTGGGGACCCTCGTAGTCGATGGCGTACTTGGTGTTCTGGCAGGTGCCGTTGCAGTGTACCAGCGCATGCTTGGGAGTGGCGGCCTCAAAGGATACGCCCAGGATCTCGCTGATCTTCTGGGCCACGGCAGGGCCGCCTACAGTGCAGAGGTTGGTGGCCAGCTCCGGGTTGGCCACCAGGCTGGCGGCGTAGTCATCACAGCCGGCAAAGCCGCAGCCGCCGCAGTTGGCGCCGGGCAGGCACTCACGGATCTGGGTGACACGCTCATCGACCTCCACCGCGAAGAACTTGGCGGCGAAAGCCAGGATCAAACCGGCCAGGATACTGACGACCGCAACGAGCAGTACGGGGAAAATCAATGCTTCCATGTTTCAAACTCCTTCTCGTTACACTTACATGAACAGGCCGTCTACCACACCGGTAAAGCCGACGAAGGAGGCGGACAGGATCGAAGCGGCGATCAGGGTCAGGGGCAGGCCCTTGAAGTGCTCGGGGGCGTCGATGTTCTCCAGACGGGAGCGCACACCGGCAAACAGCACCATGGCCAGCAGGTAACCCATGCCGCAGCCAAAGGCGTTGACCATCGACTGCAGGAAGTTGTAGCCCTCATCGATGTTCAGCACGGTGACGCCGAGCACCGCGCAGTTGGTGGTGATCAGCGGCAGGTATACACCCAGAGCGCTGTACAGCGAAGGAACATACTTTTTCAGAAAGGTCTCGACCAGCTGAACCAGCGCGGCGATGACCAGGATGAACACCAGGGTCTGCAGATAGGCCAGGCCCCGGGGCTCCAGCAGGAAGCTATAAATCGGCCAGGTGACGGCGGTGGCCATCATCATGACGAAGGTGACCGCGATACTCATACCCACCGCCGAATCCAGCTTCTTGGATACGCCGAGGAACGGGCAGATACCCAGGAACTGCACCAGCGGGTAGTTGTTGACGAGGATCCCGGTAAACAGGATAATCAACATGTCTGTCATCAGTTACTCACTCTCCCTCTTTTACCGGCAGCTGCGCCTGGCCGCAGAAGGCGGCAGACGGGCAGCCCTCACAGCTGAAGTCCTTCTTCTTGATGGCCTTGCCCTTGGTGATGACACCGACCAGGGCCACCAGGCAGCCGAAGACGATGAAGCCGCCGGGGGCCTGGCTGAAGATGCCGATCGGGCTGCCCCATACCTGGATGCCGAAGATGGAACCGGAGCCCAGCAGCTCGCGGATACCGCCCATCATGAAGAGGGTCAGGGTGAAGCCCAGGCCCATGCCGACGCCGTCCAGGACGGAGTCGATGGGGCTGTTCTTGCTGGCAAACATCTCGGCACGGCCGAAGATGATGCAGTTTACAACGATCAGCGGCAGGAAGACGCCGAGGGCGTTGTACAGGTCCAGCGCGTAGGCGTGTACCACCATCTCAACGATGGTTACAAAGCCGGCGATGACGACGATGTAGCAGGGAATACGGACCTTGTCGGGGATGATGTTCTTGAGCAGAGAGATGAACAGGTTGGAGAAGATCAGAACCACCGTGGCCGCAATCCCCATGCCCACCGCGTTGATCGCGGAAGTGGTGGTGGCCAGTGTCGGGCAGGTACCGAGCACCAGCACCAGAACGGGGTTCTCCTTGATGATACCGTTCGTCAGAATGGAAAGTTTACTCTTTTTCACGATGTCTTATGCTCCCTTCTGCGCAGCCAACGCATTGTTTACCGCTTCGATGAAGGCGTTCGACGAGATGGTAGCGCCCTGAATAGTGGCGATGCCATCGGTGGAAGTCTTGCCGATG
>CAJFQR010000118.1 GCA_904419105.1 Candidatus Avimicrobium faecavium | reverse complement strand
CACCGGCAGCATCGTCGGCCACTCCCGGGAGCTCACCCCGCCGGACGACACCTGGCTGGCCGCCGTCGACCGGGGGTACATCACGCTGGAATTTGTGGCCACGCTGGCCAACTGGGACCACTATAAGGACCGGGACCCCTCCCGCCGGTACGAGTGCATCACCGTCACCGCCATCAACGGCCGCCCCCGGCGGTTTTACAAGCTCACCGTCCGGGGGCAGCTGCTCGGCTACCTCAACATCACCCGGCTGGACGAGAGCTTTGACACCCTCCCGGAGGAGGACTGCCACTTTGCCGCCCAGCTGCTGGCCACCGAGCTCTACCTGCAGTACAAGGCGATGGACACCGGTGCCGCCGCCGGCACCGCCGACGCCTCCTTCCTGCTGGACCTGATCCGGGGCACCTTCCGCAGCCGGGCTCATTTTGTGGACCGCATCGCCCTGAGCAGCTTCCGGACAGACCGGGCCTACCGGGTGCTTTCGGTGGAGCTGGAGGAGTTTTTCTCCTACAATGCCGGCGAGGACACCTTCAAGCGGGAGCTGCTGGCGGTGTTCCGCCGGCCGGTGCTGGCCATCGACGAGCACCTCCTCTACCTGGTGGTGGAGGAGGGGGAGGTCACCGGCAGCGCCGCCGCCGGCCCGATGGCCGAGCTGGACCGGGTGCTCAAGAAGTGGAAGCTCATCTGCGGCATCAGCGACCCGATCGTCGACCTCTACGAGTTCGACCGCTACCGCCGGCAGGCGCTGGAGGCCGCCGGGCTGCGCCGCTATCTGCTGGACCCGCCGGCCAGCTACACCTTCTTCGATGCGGTCAAATCCTACTCGCTGCTGTGCCGGATCCCCCGGGAGGAGCTGCTGCACTACTGCAGCCAGAAGGTCTATTCCATCTTCCAGTATGACCAGGCGGAGCATACCGACTACATCGCCACCCTCTCGGCCTATCTGGTGGCCAACCGCTCGGTCAAAGCCACCGCCGCCTCGCTTCATGTCCACCGCAACACCGTCAACTACCGCCTCGCCCGGATCCGGGAACTGTTCGATCTGGACCTGGAGGATCTGCGCTATGCCCATCAGGTGCTGCTCTCCTGCCAGATGATCCGCCTGCTTCAGAGCTGAACCCTTTCTGTTTTCTATATAATAAGTACCGGGGAAACCACGCCCGGCAAACTGCCCCGCCGCTTCCCGGAGTAAGTAGGCGATACCGGCAGGGAGATCCCGCCCTATCCGGGCACAGGTCCAAATTTTGCGGAAAAACCGGCCGTTCCGGGGTTGACGAACGCCCGCATTTATGAAAAAATGATGGGAGAAACCAGCGCCCCACGACCGCGCTGGGAGGAGGATCGTACTATGAATATTTTGATCATCGGGTGCGGGGATACCGGCGCCCAGCTTGCCAATACCCTGGACGAACTCGGCAGCCAGGTCTCGGTGGTGGACCGGGACCCCGCCGCCGCCGATGCCCTCTCCGAGGACTTCGGCGGGATGTTCACCACCGGGGTGCCCATCGACCAGGACACCCTCAAGCACGCCGGCATCGAAGGCTGCGATGTGGTGGTGGCCGTCACAAAGGATGACAATACCAATCTGATGGTGGCCCAGATCGCCCGGGACCTCTTCGGCGTGCCGAAGGTCATCTCCCGGGTCAGCGACCCCCGCCGGGAGGAGGTCTTTTCCAGCTTCGGGCTGAGCACCGTCTGCCCGACCATTCTCACCGCCGCGTCCATCGCCGGCATGCTGGAGGACGAGGGCGGCCACAAGGAGCAGATCACCTTTGGCGGAACCAAGGTGATCTTTGAGGAGATGCCCATCGACCGCCAGTACATCGGCGAATACGCCGAGGCCATCGAGCTGCCCAAGGGCAACGTTCTGCTCGGGGTCCTCTCCCAGGGAGGCAAGCTGCGCCTGCGGGGCGAAGGGATGCAGACGGTGATCCGGGAAGGGGATTCCCTCATCGTCTCCCATATCATGGCATAACACCGGTCTAAAGGAGTAAGTACAGATGAATGTGATCGTAGTGGGCGCCGGCAAGGTGGGCTATTACCTGGCCGAGACGCTGATGGAACATGGACACAAGCCCTTTGTCATCGAGCGCAACAAGGAGCTGTGCCAGAAGATCGCCAACAACCTGGATATCCCCGTCCTCAACGGGGACGGCACCACCCTCGAGGCGCTGGAGGCCGCCGGGGTGGAACAGTGTGACGCCTTTGTCAGCGCCACCGGCCAGGACGAGGCCAACCTCATCGCCTGCCAGCTGGCCAAACAGCGCTATGGGGTCCGGCGCACCGTCGCCCGGGTCAACAACCCCAAGAACCTCAAGGTGATGAAGAAGCTCGGCGTGGATATTCCCGTCTCCAGCACCGACAACATCGCCCGCCTCATCGAGCGGGAGATCGACGCCGCCGTCATCAAGCAGCTGCTCTCGATCAACCGGGGCGAAGCCACCATCAGCGAGGTGGAGATCCCCCGCCATTATGAGAAAAACGGCACCTCCCTGTCCAACCTGCCCCTGCCGGACGAGTGCGTTATCGTTTCGATCACCCGGGACGGCAATCTCATCATTCCCCGAGGCAACACCCAGATCCTCTCCGGGGATAAGATCATCGTCATCTGCCGCAATGAGTACCTGCACGATCTGAAGCGGGTGCTCCAGATCCCGGAGGGTTCCCACCGATGAAGGAGACCGTCCTCATCACCGGCGGCGCCACCGGCATCGGCCGGGCCACCTCCGAACTCTTTGCGCTGATGGGCTATCAGGTGGCCATCGCCGCCAACTCCTCCTTTGCCGAGGCTCTCTCCCTCGCCCGGGCCCTGTCGGAGCGGGGGCTTTCCGCTGCCGCCTTCCGGGCGGACCTGCGGGACTCCGCCCAGGTGGACACCCTCTTCTCCCAGGTGGAAAAGCTCTTTGACGGGGTGGATATCCTCATCAACAACGCCGGCATCGCCCAGCAGAAGCTCTTCACCGACATCACCGACGCCGACTGGCAGGAGATGCTCGCCGTCAATCTCACCGCCCCCTTCTGCTGCTGCCGCCGGGCCCTGCCCTATATGATCCATCAGAAAAAGGGCAGCATCGTCAATGTCTCCTCGATGTGGGGGCTCACCGGCGCCTCCTGTGAGGTGCACTACTCGGCGGCCAAAGCCGGCCTCATCGGCCTGACCAGGGCGCTGGCCAAGGAGGTGGGCCCCAGCGGCATCCGGGTCAACTGCGTCGCCCCCGGCGCCGTCAACACCCGTATGAACCAGACGCTGGATGAGGAGGCCCTCTCCCTCCTCACCGAGGAGACCCCCCTCGGCCGCATCGGCGACCCGGAGGACATCGCCCGGGCCATCGCCTTCCTCGCCTGCGAGGACAGTTCCTTCACCACCGGCCAGGTGCTCAGCCCCAACGGCGGGCTGGTGATCTGAAAAAAATCCTCTCATCTTCCCAAAACAAAAAGGCCCTTGCGGGCCTTTTTTCTGCCTCCCCGGCGTGTCGGGCCGCCGGAGGGGCTTTTTTCTGTTTTGGATACAGCCAAACTCATAGGAAGATAAGCGCCAGCTTACCAATCCGGCCACGAGTTTTGCAAAGCAAAACTCGCAGGGAGGTAAGCGTCAGCTCTCTGATCCAGACTGGGAGGTAAGCGTCAGCTTACCGACCGGTTTCCGGCTGATACAGGTCGATTTTATCGACCTGTATCAGGATTGGTCTTGTCCTCGTCCTCAGCAGCCGGGGCCTCGCTGTCGGCGTCGGCAGTCAGCAGCTCGGTCTCCAGCTCGTCAAACTCGTACCAGATCTTGTCAATGTCGCCG
>CAJFQR010000117.1 GCA_904419105.1 Candidatus Avimicrobium faecavium | reverse complement strand
TCGCATTTCTGCACTGCGGTGCCGTTGCCCGGCATAATGTACTCGTACTCGCCGTTCTGTTCATAAGCCAGATATTCAGCCACCTCGGGATTTTTATCCACCACCCGTATATATGACTTCTCCGCTGTTATGAATTCATCATCCGTTATATTTAAAACTCCGAATATGTTGCTTACAGCATAGGTTATAAACATGGCGGATATGAGAAATCCCAGGAGAAGAATCTTTTTCAGCACATTATAATTAAAAACCGTTTTGAAGCCCTGTCTGATCATGGAAAGACGGTAATTCTGGACCTTTCGAAGGCGGATCTCTCCGCCATTGGGGAGGCAGGCCTTCGGCCTGGGGACCAGATACTGGTTTCCTATGCAGCCGGGGAAGAACCCTGTCATGCGATCGAGGTTCACCCGGCTCGCTCGCTGGCCCTTTCACCAATGGAGGGATCGGTGCCGGGCTCTTCCGCTGAAGAGGAGCTACCTGCTGCGAAACCGTCGACCGGCTCTTCTTCCGCTGCGGGGGAAGGGGAAAATACTTCGGCTGCGGAGCTTATCGGTCCTCTTGCCGGCCACGAGGTCCGAGTCTACGATGAGACTGCTCAGGGAGTGTGGGCCATCGGGGAATTTCTGGAGGACGGGGCCGCCTATGTGTTCTACGATGCGCGTGGGGAGCGTCTCGGTTCCATTTCAAGCGATGAGGTGCTCACCATCATTCGGGAGAACGGCATTGAGGACCTGGAGCCGGAGGCCCAGCTTGAGTGGTTCGTGAGGGCCTTTAATGACCACCGAGGTGTTTCCAATGTGGGGCTTGTGTTCCACCGGCCCGGCACCGAAGAGGCGATGCCGCCGCTCGAGGAGGTCCTCGATGTGCCAATGGATAGCTCTGCGGTGCAGCCGCCTTCCCAAACCGGAGTGGATACGGCAGGCTATGCCTGTAAAGTGATCAACCTTGTCAATGCTGAACGGGAAGCGGAGGGCCTGGGTCTGTTGGCACAGGACGGCGCTTTGATGGAAGATGCAGCCGTCCGGGCACAGGAGCTGGTGGAGAGCTTTTCCCACACCCGTCCCAATGGGGAGCAGGGTGTGGCGATGGTGATGGATCGAGAGGGTTACCTCTCCGCTGGCGAGAACATCGCCTGGGGACAGGGCAGCCCGGACGCCGTGATGGAGGACTGGATGGAATCGGACGGACACCGGGCCAACATCCTCAGAGAGGGGTTTGACTCCATCGGTGTCGGCTGCTATCAGGCCGCAGACGGCAGTTTGTACTGGGTGCAGCTCTTTGGCGGACATTGACGGAAACTTTGCGAGAAACAGCCCTGTGGGGTTGTTTTTTTATGCTGAAGGGTGGACGGCATAAGCGTCCACACGCTGCCCATATTATACTGGAGACCCGCCGGTTGAGACAGAAGCAATGGGAGCGTGATGAGATGTATCGGTTTGGCGAATTTACATCAAAGGCCACGATGGCCATCAATCTGGCGATCCGTATCGCTGGGGAGCTGGGGCACACCTATGTCGGCAGCGAACACCTGCTCTGGGGGCTCTGTGGAGAGGGCAGCGGTGTAGCGGCCTGCGTGCTCCTCTCCCGAAAAGTGACCCCTGGCCGGCTGGGGGAGCTGCTGGTGGAGACCATCGGGAGGGGCGCTCCTTCGGTGCTGACGCCGGAGGATCTGACTCCGCGCTGCCGGCGTATCCTCGAACGGGCCCGGAGGGAGGCAGCCCAGAGCGGCTGCGCTCTGGCCGGTACCGAGCATCTCTTGGTGTCCCTGCTGATGGAGCAGGAGAGCTACGCACTGCGGTTCCTCGGGGAACTCGAGGTCAGTGACCGGGAATTGCTGCGGGCGGTGCGGGAGACCATCGGTGGGGACGCCATGCGTGCCATCGATCCGCAGACCGTCCGAGGGCCGGCTCGCGCTGCCCGGACACCGGTGCTGGATAAGTACGCCCGAGATCTTACAGCCATGGCTGCCGCTGGTAGACTTGACCCGGTCATCGGCCGGGAGGAGGAGCTTGACCGGGTCATCCGCATTCTCTGCCGCCGCACAAAAAACAATCCCTGTCTCATCGGCGAAGCCGGTGTCGGCAAGACAGCCATCGTCGAGGCGCTGGCCCAAAAGATGGCCGACGGCGAAGCGCCGGAACAGCTCACTGGCAAGCGGCTGCTGGCGCTGGATTTGACCGCAATGGTAGCGGGCACCAAGTATCGGGGCGATTTTGAGGAGCGGGTCAAGTCGATGCTCTCGGAGGTGACTGCCGCCGGCAATGTGCTGCTCTTTATCGACGAGATCCACAACATCGTCGGCGTTGGTGCGGCGGAAGGCGCCATCGACGCCGCCAATATTCTAAAGCCGCCGCTCTCCCGCGGAGAGCTCCAGCTCATCGGCGCCACCACGCTGGAAGAATACCACAAGGTCATCGAGAGCGACAGCGCCCTGGAACGGCGGTTTCAGACGGTGCGGGTGGAGGAGCCCTCCGAGGCCTATGCCCGGCAGATCCTCGCCGGTCTGCGGCCGCGTTATGAGAGCCATCACCGAGTGCGTATCCCTGATGAGACCATCGAGGCCTCGGTGCGGCTCTCTGCCCGGTATCTCGCCGACCGGCTGCTGCCGGACAAGGCCATCGACCTGCTGGATGAGGCCTCCAGCAAGGTGAGTCTTGCGCTGCTGGAGCGCCCGCCGGTAAAAAGTGGGGAGGGCGTTTCGGAAAAGGTTTCGCCCCGCCCGGTGGTGACGCCGGATGACGTCGCTGATATCGTCGCCTCGGCTACCGGTATCGATGTCAAGCGCCTGGACGCTGAGGAAGCGCACCGCCTCAGTCATCTGGAGGAGGGGCTGCACCAATATGTGATCGGCCAGGAGGAAGCCGTGCGTACGGTGGCAGCGGCGGTGCGGCGAGGCCGCATCGGTCTTGCAGATCCCACCCGTCCGATGGGCTCCTTTCTCTTCCTTGGTCCCACAGGCGTCGGCAAGACTGAGCTCTGCCGTGCCCTGGCGATGGAGCTCTTTGGCACCGAAAAGGCCCTCATCCGCTTTGATATGTCCGAGTATATGGAAAAGCACACCGTCTCCCGGCTGGTGGGTTCTCCTCCGGGCTATGTCGGCTACGAGGAGGGAGGCCAGCTCACCGAGCGAGTCCGCCGACGGCCGTGGTGTGTGCTCCTCTTTGACGAATTGGAAAAGGCCCACCCGGATATCTTCGATATCCTGTTGCAGGTGCTCGGCGATGGTTTTCTCACCGATGCCTCCGGCCGGCGGGTGAGCTTTCGCAACGCACTGGTGATCCTCACCTCCAATCTCGGCGCCCGGGAGATCAGCGAGGGGCGGCCGCTGGGATTCTCCACCGGCGAAGAAGATGTAGCAGCCCAGCGGGATCGGGTGCGCCGCGCCGCTCTGGCAGAGGTTCGACGCCAGCTGCGTCCGGAGTTCCTCGGACGGTTGGACCGGATCGTCATCTTTGATTCGCTGACCCGGGAGGACCGGATCCGCATTGCAGAAAAAGAACTGGCGGCACTGGCCGAACGAGCGTTGTCCCTCGGCTGTGAGCTCCGGTTTGATCCGTCGGTGGCGGTGGCGCTGGCGGATGCCCCCGGGTGTGAGATCTACGGCGCCCGCCCTATCGCCGGCGCTTTGCGGGATCTGGTGGAGGACCCGCTGGCCGATGCGGCACTGGCGGGAGATTTGCCGGATGGTCCGGTGCTCTGTCGCCGGGCAGATGATGTGACCCTCTTTGAGAAAATCGGTTGATTTTTGCGCCTGTATCTGCAATAATAAAGGATATGGGAGCGATCCCGGGCGGACCTC
>CAJFQR010000116.1 GCA_904419105.1 Candidatus Avimicrobium faecavium | reverse complement strand
ATCACGATTTCGGTATAGGTACCGCCCTCATAATTGCTGACAAAGCCGATGCTGCCCACCACCGTCACCGTCATGGTGGGGGACGGCTCGCTGATCTCGCCCGTTTGGGTGTTGTGGGAGAAGATGGAAAGGGTGTAGGTTCCTTCCGCAACCCCCGCCAGCGGCACGGAAACATCATCCACATCCGGAGCGGAGTCGGAGCGATCCGCCAGTTTACCGTAATACTTTACATTCCCGTCCTCGTCGGTGAGCACGCAGGCCACCACCTGGTTTGCGCCGATGGTGGCGCTTGAAAAATGGAACAAGAGGCTTGTGCCGTACTGCGTCGTGCCGCCATCGCTGTACGCTCTAACATCTGCGTTTTGGTTCTCGCTTCTCGTAAGCGGGGTATCGTCGCCGGAGTTTGCCACCAGATTTTCGCCCACGCTGGCATTGGAAATTGTGTCTGCGCTCAAATAAAAATCAACGTGCGGTTGCACGGTGGGCGGTTTCACAGCCTCCTGTTTTACATACAGTGCCGGGCGGACATTGTATGTTTGGTCAGGCTTTTCATAACTATCCCAAACAGCCGCAGATTGATAAGAGCTATAAAGCCATACGCCATAGTCTGGTTTGTCTTTAAATATGCCCGTACGACTCCAAGCGCCAATAAATACGTCTCCCCATATTCGCAATGAATCTACAGTTTTAGACTCATCATAGGACAGCGGCCACAAATACTGATTCTCCACATCGTAGCCTAAAATACCATCGTATCCATATTTCAACGTGCGGGTCTGGATATTGTTTCTGTCCTCTTGGGAAAAACCGTTTGCGATCTCCGTCATTTTCTCTTGCAGGTCGCTGTCCTTGTAATAAACAATAGCTATATATCGTGTATCGCCACTCGCTCGGAAAGTGGTGGAGCCAAATTCGTTGTCTTTGGCAAACAGGGTGTAGCAGCCATCCGGCGCGGTGACGCCGCCGTCTGCTTCATTGTCAGTGCCGATGATATACCACTCATGCCCGGCAAACTCCACCGTTTCGCCGATGTTATAGGTATCTGCGGCAAAAGCAGTCGTGCCCATGCCCGGCACCAGCCCGATCAGCAGGTACAGGCAGAGCAGGGCTGAGAAAAATCGTTTTTTCATCATGTATCCTCCTTACGGGTTCCGCCCTCTGCCGGAAGCTGCCGGGCGGCAAAAAAGGCGCATCCCGCCCGCTCGCACGGGCAGAATACGCCTGCTGTTCCGGATTCGGGCGCCGGGCAGGGGAAGGCCTTCGCCCTGCCGCCTGTGTGCCGTCTGTGCATACCGTTCCACCCCCGGAGCCGAAAAACCTGTCCAGCCGGCCGCCATAGCCCGGTATTACCAGCCGGGGGCGGCGCCTTCCCCTTTATTGTAGCCGATTCCGACCGGTTTGTAAAGAAAGGGAGGGGGAAATTTTCCCGGCGGGTCAGAGGGCGGCGCCCAGCAGCGCCTCCAGCGAGCGGAGGGTCTCCCCGGTGATGGACTGGCGGCTCTCCAGCTCCGTCTGGGCGAAGTGCCGCTCTGCGCCCTCCGGCAGGCCCCGGTCGGTGGTGGCGTCAAACCAGAGCCACTCGCCGTCCAGCAGGGCGAGGTTCCACATGTGGTTTTCGCTGCCGAAGGTGCCGCACACCGTATAGCAGGGGATTCCGGCCTTTTCATACAGCAGCTGGAGGGCCAGCGAATAGCCGCCGCAGATGGCCAGATGATCCCGCAGCGCCCCGACCGCCGTCTGGGACTCCAGCGGCAGCTGAGCCGGATCGGTGTAGTAGCGGCGGTCGTAGTCCACCGTGCCGATCAGGTAGTCATACAGCGCCGCCGCCCGCTCCCGGTCGGTCATCTCCGGGGTGGTCACCTCGTCGACTACCGTCTGGGCCAGCTCCTCGGCCTGGGAGAGGGCGTCGAGGCAGTCCTGCACCGTGAGGTCCCGGGCGGGGGAGTAGGTCAGATAGAGGCCGTCCTGGCTGAGGGAGCAGAGCAGATACCCGCCGCCCACCTGCTGGAGGGCCCGGCTCATATCGTCCGGAAGCAGCGACGGGTCGGTGAGGCGCAGCGGCACCTGATCTTCCCCGAGGTGCTCCCGGGCCACCGCCACCAGCTCCCGGAGCGAGCCCACCTCGATGCCCTGCCAGTCCGCCGGGAAGGCTCCGGTGCGGTAGGGCATATAGGAGATCTCGCAGGTCAGGAGGGTCCCCTCCAGGCCGGCGGTGATCCGGTAGGCGTATTTGAGGGACGGATCCTCTCCAAGCAGCGAGTAGAAGAGGTTCTGCACGGCGATCTCCGGCTCCTCGAGCTCCAGCCCGGACAGGTCAAAGACCGCCGGCTGCCGCACAGCCCGGACGGCGGCCTCGAGCTCGGCGGCGATCTCCCCGGCGGAGGTGACTGCCAGCGGGGAGGAGGGGGTTTCGGAAGAGGGCAGGGAGCTCTCCTGGGAGCTCTCCGGCAGGCTGTCCGGCTCCGCGAGGGCGGCGGCACAGCCGGTGAGGACGGCAAGCGCCGCCGCCATCAGGATAACGGGAAAACGATCCATTGGATTACCCTCCTGTGGTCCGCCAGGTGTAGCGGGACCGGTATGGATTGGACTTTGTTCTATCAGTGCCGTTTCCGGCGGGATCTGCTGCGTCGCCCGCCGGTGGAGGCCGCAGAAAAACGCCTTGCAGGCCTGCTTTCCGGGACTCGACCGCTGGTCGGTTGACGAATGGGGGGCGATGCCGTACACTGGGGACAGCAAGACAACGAGGTGATCGACTGTGTATCAACTGGACAAAGAGGCCTTTGGGGAATTTCTGCAGGGGCTGCGAAAGGAAAAGGGGCTGACCCAGCGGCAGCTGGCCGAGGCGCTGCACGTCTCCGACAAGGCGGTGAGCAAGTGGGAGCGGGGTCTGAGCATCCCGGACACCGGGCTGCTGCTGCCGCTGGCGGAGAAGCTGGGGGTCACGGTGACCGAGCTGCTGCTCTGCCGCCGGTGCCCGCCGGCCCAGTCTCTGGAACCGGACACGGTGGAGCAGGCGGTGCAGGCGGCGATCCACTATCCCGGCCACCAGAGTCTGGACCGGGCCTGGCGGCATCTGGACCGGCGGAGCCTGTGGTATTTCGGGGCGCTAGGGGTATCCGCCGGGCTGATGGTCCTGCTGGCCGGACGGGTGCCCGGCGCAGTCTACGGGCAGCTGCAGGTGATGACGCTGCTGGCGGCGGTGTTCGGCGGATACTTCTGGCTGGCGGCACCGGTGCGGCTGCCGCCGCTCTACGACGAGCACGAGCTGTGTTTCTTCGCCGACGGGCCCTTCCGCATGAATATGGCCGGGGTGCGCTTTCACAACGGCAACTGGCCCCATCTGCTTCGGACGCTGCGGCTCTGGAGCTGTCTGGCACTGGTGGGGACGCCGCTGGTGCTCTGGACGCTTGCCCAGGCGGTGCCGGAGCAGGTGCTGCTGGTGGGCGGGGTGATCGCCTACCTGGCCGGGCTGTTCCTGCCGGTGTATCTCACCGCCTGGCGGCACCGGTGAAAAAGATCCGCCGGCCGGTTTGCGCAGCCGGGGCAGATGCGGTATAATAGTCCTCAGTGTGGCCCCGGCACAGTCCGGGGAGAGGAGGACTGTAAAATGAGACAAAAACGCGCATGGATCACGGTGGCGGCCCTGGGGATCATGCTGCTGTTCTGGCTGCTGCCTGCCCCGGCGGGCATGACCCGGGCGGCGATGCAGGTGATCGGCATCTTTGCCGGGACGCTGCTGCTCTGGCTGACGGTGTCCATCGACTGGCCCAGCCTGCTGTGCATGGCGGCGCTGGCGCTGGTGCCGGAGCTGGGCATGAACAGCGTGCTCGCCGCC
>CAJFQR010000115.1 GCA_904419105.1 Candidatus Avimicrobium faecavium | reverse complement strand
TGGTGGCCACCACTCACTATCCCGAGCTCAAGCTCTTCGCACTGGAGACGGACGGCGTCGTCAATGGCAGCTGCGAGTTCGATGTGGCCACCCTGCGTCCGACCTACCGGCTGCTCATCGGTGTGCCCGGCCGGTCCAACGCCTTTGCCATCAGTGAAAAGCTCGGCCTTGATGCCGATATCATCGCCAACGCCCAGAGCCATATCTCCAGCGAAAACCGCCGCTTTGAAGATGTGGTGGCCGAACTGGATACCGCCCGTCAGGACCTGGAGAAGGAGTACACTTCTGCCCATATGCTCAACCTGGAGGCCGAGCGCCTGCGCAAGGAGAATCAGGACTACCGGGACCGTCTGGAGCGGGAGAAGGAGGCCGAGATCGACAAGGCCAGGGAAAAAGCCCGGGCTATCGTTGAACAGGTGCGCTTTCAGGCCGACCAGCTGATGAACGAGCTCGAGGAGCTCAAAAAACAGAAGGACTCTGCTGCCTTCTCGGAAAAGACCGCCGAGATGCGCCAGAAGGTCCGCTCCGGTATCCGCAAGCTCTATGACAGCGCCGATCCGGTTACCGGCCGCACCCGGGAGAAGATGCCCGGAAGCCGCCCGGTACACCGGGGCGATACCGTCATTGTGCCTCAGTTCAATAAAGAGGGCACTGTACTCACCGACCCGGACAAGGACGGCTATGTCACCGTACAGGCCGGCATCATCAAAACCAAGGTCCCGGCCGCCGACCTGCGTCCGGTGGACCAGAGCGACCGCCGGGTGACCCTCAACAACCAGAAGGTCTCCTTCAAACGCAGCCAGCCGCAGCCCTCTTCCGGCGGCAGTCGGGGCGGGATGCGCCGCAGCAGCACCGAGGTGGATGTCCGCGGCATGACCTCCGATGAGGCTATCGTAGAGGTGGACCGCTTCCTCGACCAGAGTGTGCTCAACCATGTGGGTAGCGTCACGATCATCCACGGCAAGGGCACTGGAACGCTGCGGGCTGCCATCCAGCAGCACCTCAAGCGCCACCCAAGCGTCAAATCCTACCGTACCGGAACCTACGGGGAAGGGGATACCGGCGTCACCATCGCCGAACTGAAATAGGGCCTGTCTTCCCGATGGGCTAAAAATCAACGCTTTATCCGATCCAGTCGGATCGTAAGGAAATTTGGCAGGGCGGCCGTCGCTGCCGCCGGCAAGGGACCGGCGGAGACTGCCCTGTGTTGGAAAGGGGAGAGCATCGAGCGCAGCGAAATATCATAGAAAGGATAGGTGAATCCTCCATGAAGGATATGACACGGGGCAATCCCGTAAAGGAAGTTTTGCTATTTTCCGTTCCCATGATTTTGGCCAGCGTGTTCCAGCAGGCCTACAACGCTGTGGACAGTATCATCGTCGGCCAGTTCGTCGGCGCCAATGCCCTTGCGGCGGTAGGCGCTGCCGGTCCGGCGATGTTTCTCGCCATGTCGATCCTGATCGGCATTACAATGGGCGTGCAGATCATCATCTCCCAGCTCTTTGGCGCCGGTGAGTATGAAAAGATGCGCACTACCTTTGCCACCTCCATTGTCTCACTGATGGTTATGGTAGTTATTGCCAGTATCATTGGCTACTATGCCTCTGAGACGATCCTCGAACTGATGCAGACTCCGCCGGAAATCCTTGCGGACGCCAAGGCATACCTCGATGAGATCTTCAAGGGGCTCATCTTCATGCTCCTCTACAATCTCTATACATCGGTGCTCCGGGGTGTCGGCGATTCTCGCACTCCGCTGTACTTTCTGATCATCTCCTCGCTGCTCAATGTAGTGCTGGACCTTGTCTATGTTCTCCAGTTCAATATGGGTGTGCGGGGGGCTGCTGTGGCCACCGTTCAATCTCAGGCGGTTTCGGTGATCCTGTGCATTATCTACACCAATCTGCGTATCCCCATGTTCCGTGTCGGGCTCAAGGATCTGCGCGTTGATTTTTCGGTACTGGCCATGGTGTTGCGTTTTGGCATTCCCACAGCTATTCAGCAGTCGATCAGTGCCGTTGGTTCCATGTTCGTTCAAGGTCTGGTCAACTCTTTCGGAGCCACCGCGGCGGCGGCCTTTGCCGCCGGCAACAAGGTGGAGTCCTTCCTGATGATGCCGCTGATCAACATCGGCAACGCTACTTCCACCTTTGTAGCGCAGAACACCGGCGCCGGCCAGCTTGAGAGGGTCCGTACCGGTTTTAAGAAGGTCACTCTGATCAATGTGCTCATCACCGCCGCCATCAGTATCCTGCCGCTGACCCTTCCGGAAATGCTGATGCAGATCTTCATCGACGGTTCTGAGACCGGCGTCATCGAATATGGCTGTCTCTACCTTTCGACGTTGTTTTTCTTCTTCTTCCTGCAGGCGCTGATGTTCAGTATGTCCGGATTTTTCCGCGGTGTCGGCGATATGAATGTGTCGCTGGCCATGTCGATGGTTGCACTGGTGGTCCGCATCGGTTCCGCCTATGCGCTCGCCGGTCCGCTGGGCTATCTCACCATCAGCGTGTCGCAGCCGATCGGCTGGACCTGTGCGCTGATTCTTGCATTCTGGGCTTACCGCTCCAACCGGTGGACGCGCTTCAGCGTTACCGACCGGGAGACGGCCGCTCAATAGTTTCACAGGAGGCAATATGATTTACAATGACGGCAAAGCGGGCTTTCTCACGGTGATCACCGGCCCGATGTTTTCGGAGAAGAGCGGCGAGCTCATCAAGCAATGCCTGCTCTCCCGTAACTACCAAAATAAGGCGGTGCGCATCTATAAACCCGCCATCGACGACCGCTATGGAGAAGACGAGGTCGTCAGCCGCATCGGCCTGCACATGCCGGCTACCAATATCAGCCAGGAAATCGATAGTGTGCTCTCTGCCCGGATCCTGGCTGACTGCCGGGAGATGGACATCGTCGCCTTTGACGAGGCCCAGTTCTTCTCACCGGGGATTGTGGAGCTTGTGTTGGCGCTGATCGAGCAGAAAAAGCAGGTGTTGGTAGCGGGGCTTAACCTTGACTATTTGGCCCGGCCTTTTGGCTCACTTGGAGAGCTGACCCTCTATGCCGATGAGGTCATCGTCAAAAAGGCCTACTGCAAATGCTGCGGCCGTCCGGCGATGTACACCCAGCGCGTTATCGACGGCCGTCCGGTGACCGCCAGTAATGTCGGCTCAAAGCTGGTGCTCATTGGAGATCACGAGAGCTATGAGGCCCGCTGTCGTCTGTGCTTTGTCAAGGAGTGATTCGATGGAGACCATTTACTTTCCGGCGCCGGAGCGTTACCGGGATTATCTCGACCTTCTTCTTCTCGCTGACCCGGACATGGCAATGCTGGACCTTTACCTCGACCGCTGCCGTATGATGGTACTTGAGGAGGACGGCGATCCGGTCTGTGAGGTCTGTCTGCTGGAGCTGCCCGACGGCGTCGTAGAGCTGAAAAATGTCGCCACTCGCCCGGACAGGGAGGGGAGAGGGTACGCCAGCCGCCTGATTCATGAGGCTTTGGCCGGATGCCGGGACCGGGTGCATACCGCCATTGTCGGCACCTCACCGGATGGGGTTGGTTTTTACCGGCGCCTCGGGTTCGAACCCTACCGGACCGAACCTGGCTTTTTCCTGCAATATCGTCCGCTTATCTACGAAAACGGCCGCTTGCTGGAGGATATGATCTATCTGCGACGTCCGATCAAGGAGGATTAACATGGAAGGAATCTTTCCGCCTGAACAGTTTGCCCATATTCCCAAAGATATCCTGCGGGACCGCCGCATGACGCTGGCGGCCAAAGGGCTGTACAGCGTTATCTGCACCTTTGGTGTTGATCAGCCGGTTTCACTGACGGCGGTGGCGGAGCTCCTTGGCTTGCCGGAGGCTGAGAT
>CAJFQR010000114.1 GCA_904419105.1 Candidatus Avimicrobium faecavium | reverse complement strand
ACCGACCTCTACGGCGGCAGCCTGGAAAACCGGATGCGCATCTATGTGGAGATTGTACGCGATGTGCGCAAGAAAGTAGGCCCCGACTTCCCGGTGACCATCCGTCTGAGCGGCACCGATTACGAGCCGGACGGCTTCCCGATCGAGGAAACCATCGAGCTGGCCAAGGTGCTGGAGAAGGAGGGCATCGACGCTTTCCACATCTCCGGCGGTGACCACAACACGATGATCCATCAGGTTTCCCCGATGGCCATCGATGTCTGCCACAATGTCTGGGCGGCGGAGGCCATCAAGAAGGTGGTCCATGTGCCGGTGATCGCCTCCGGCTCCATCACGCTGCCGGAGTATGCGGAAGAGATCATCGCCTCGGGTAAGGGCGACTTTGTCGGCCTCGGCCGTCCGCTGTGGGCTGATCCCGAGTGGCCGAAGAAGGCGATGGAGGACCGTCCCGAGGATATCCGCCCCTGTATCCGCTGCAACGAGGGCTGCCTGGAGCGCACCTTCTTCAACTTCAAGGCAGTGACCTGTGCAGTCAACCCGACCATCAGCCGGGAGGGTGAACTGGACATCAAGCCGGTCGAAAAGCCTCGGAAGATCGCTGTTGTTGGCGGCGGTCCCGCCGGAATGGAGGCAGCCCGTGTGGCCAAACTGCGCGGCCATGAGGTCACCATTTTTGAGGAGCGGGAGCTCGGCGGTCTGCTGCACGAGGCCTCGGTACCCGAGTTCAAGGCGGATATCCGCCCGCTGACCAAGTACCTGATCACCCAGGTGGAGAAATTGGGCATCCCGGTGGAGCATAAGCACGCAGATGCCGCTGCTCTGGCCGGGTATGACGCCATTATCTGCGCCACCGGCAGCCGTCCTGTGCTGCCTAAGGTGCCAGGCATCGAGAAGAGCTCGGTCGTTACCGCGTTGGATGTGCTGGACGGCAGCCGCAAGGCTGAGGGCAAGATCGTGGTCATTGGCGGCGGCCTGGTCGGCACTGAGACTGCGCTGGATCTGGCGGAGCAGGGCAGCGATGTCACCCTGGTGGAGATGCTGCCTCAGATCATGAACGATGTGGCCACCACCGATCGTTCGGTCTACGGAGAGCGCATCGCCAAGACCGGTATGGAGGTGCTCACCGGCACCCGCCTTGAGGAGATTTGCGATGGCAGTGTCACCGTATCCGGCCGCAAGGGCAGCCGGAGCATTCCGGCGGATACCGTTATCATTGCCACCGGTCTCAAGGCCCGGAACGGCCTCTATGAGGAACTGATCGGCGCCGGTAAGGAAGCCTATCTGGTTGGTGATGCCATCCATCCCGGCAAGATCTTCGACGCCTTCCACACTGCTTACCGCACCGCTCTGAAGATCTGAGCTCCAAACACATAAAGAATCCCGTAAAAAAGGCCCTCCGTACTGCGGAGGACCTTTTTGTCGTATAAGAAAATTATTCTTCCCCCCGGTGACGGCGGAGAAGCAGGCAGAGCAGTAAAATAACGGCGAGAGAGGTGACCGCTAGAAGCGGAAAATAGAGGGTATCCGGCAGACGGCCCACCGCCGGGTGGCTGAGTACTGTCAGGGCCACCAGCAGAAGCACCGCCGCTCCGGACAAAAGAAGCGGCAGAGGGTTTTGAGCGGGAAGTTCCGGACTTTGGGCGGCCCTGTCCCATCGGGCCTCGAGAGCGTGGAACAGATCAGCCCGATAGGGCATCTCCCGAGGAAGAAAGAGGGTACGCCGGTACTGCCGGTCAGACAGGCGGAGCATGCAGACGGCATAGGTCCCGTGTCGAACCTCCCGCAGCGAGAGCAGCGAGACGACTTCGGGATAGCGGCCGGTCAAGGCGCCATCCTCCTGAAGAGCATCGGGGAGTTCGCGCTCCCAAAGGGCAGCCAGCTGGTGACGGGCCTCCTGTTCGGTTCGCCACAGACCGGCCAGCCCTCGGCGGTAGGGCAGCCGGTCAGCGGCGTCGATGTAGTAGAGATGGCCGCCGGTATCCCGGGCGAGCAGGGCCGTCGAGGTGCTGTACTTTCGTCCAAGGGCCAAGGCTCCGGCGATGAGAACTGCTGTCACCGCCAGGACGAGAAGCAGGGAGACGAGCAGGACCGACAGCTCAAGAACAAGGGCTGCCACGGACAGCGCCGCAGTGATTCCGACTTCCGAAAGGGTCAGCAGAAGAGCCCAGGCCGCTGCTGGCAGGCGGGATGGGCGGCCATTGAGCAGCCAGATGCGCATGGGGCTCACCTCCTGTGGACGGTGTTAAGAGAAAAAGGAAGGTTTACTTTTTGCGGCACTTGTAGGCCACACAGCCCTGGTCCGGTACCTCAACGACCTTGTACTTCTCCGGGAAGGCCTTGAGGAATTTGGAGAGGGTGGAGTAGCCGTACTGCTTGATGCTGAAGTCCGGCTGTTCCTGGCGGATGTAGTTCCCAGCGGAACTCAGCGACACATAGCCGTCCGGCTCCCGGTATTTTTCGGCGACGATCCGGAGCAGCTTGTGGGCGCTCTCCAGCTTTTTGGCGCCGTCCTCCTTTTCCGGCTTTTTGCCCTTCTTCTTGCTTGGAGGATCGACGGGTTTTTCCGCCTTCAGAGCCTTTTCCGTCTTTTCGACTTTCTTTTTAGTGGGCTCGAGCTTTTCGGCTTTTTTCTTCTGTGGAAGAGGTTCCGCCCGGTGTTCGGGGGCCGGAGCCTCCGCCGTTTTACGAACGGCGATCACCGGGACCTTGGCCGTGGAAGGCTTCTCTTCTGGGGCGGCGATGGGTTTCGGGGCATAGGCCGGCAGATCTTCCACCGCAAAGGACAGCTCGATGGTGGCCTGGTAGTCGCTGCCGGAGGGCAGATGGGCGATCTGGTCCAGTGACAGGAAGAGGTCGCAGCTGTTGCGGAAGGAGCTCGGGGTGTTTTTCTCGCCGATGCCGATGACTGCCAGCCCGGCCTCCCGCAGATGGATGGCCAGTGGGGTGTAGTCGCTGTCGCTGGCGACAATGACGAAGGCGTCGTAGAGATTGCGGTGCATCAATGTCACCGCATCGATGACGAGAGCGATGTCGGTGGCGTTTTTTCCGGTGACATAGTCAAATTGCTGCTCCGCTTTTATGGCCAGCCGGTTGAGAGTCGGCTCCCAGTTTTTCAGGCTCTCCTTCTTCCAGTTGCCATAGGCGCGCTTGACCACAATACGACCGTAATCGGATACGGTGCGGATGACATCTTCCAGCCGGGAAAGCTGAGTGTTGTCCGCATCGATCAGCAGGACGATATTTTTCAGTTCTCTCATAGGTTCTCCCTTGCTTGTAAAAATCTATATCTTCTGCCAGATCATCCGGCGGATGCTCGATACCGTGTGACCGGTGTCCTCTATATTATAGCAAATCCACAGAAAGAAACAACCGATTTCGTCGAAAACTTACAATATCGGTTGCTGAGACTTTTTTTGGAGAGGATCTGGGACGGTGGAGGACATCGCCGGGGAGAAAATGCGGTCTGCACCGGACCACGGAGCGTGGCCAGTGCGATACTGGATGCAAAGAGAGGGGGTGTAGATGGAAGTGATTAAAGCCAGCATCAGTCCGGAAGAGCGGAGCCGTCTTTTGCGGGAAGTGTGTATAAAAATATGTACATAAAATCTTTGCTTGATTTCAATGTCAGATCACCTTTTATGAAGAGAGCACTATAGAATGTGTACACAAAATCTATACTTGCCTTCAATGATGATGCCCTTCGCGGCGGGTGTGGGTAGAGATTTGGAATTCGAAAAACAGACATTTTGCTTTTCAGTTTGTAACGCGTGAAGAAAGTGTGTATGAAAAGAGCCCGGAAAAACGCAAAAAGCCTGCTGCCCCGTTTACCGAAACCCGGGCAGCAGGCTTTTATGAAAAAGAAAATAACGAAGATCA
>CAJFQR010000113.1 GCA_904419105.1 Candidatus Avimicrobium faecavium | reverse complement strand
ATCGGCAGCCATCAGCTCATAGCTTACCGACCCGACAACCGAAAGACGGAACCAGGGCCACGGCACGCCGAGCACCGCCGCCAGGGAGAACAGACCGATGACGATGGAGATCGACGGAACGATCGAGAAGAGCACGGATGATTTGATGACATCCTTGATTTTCTGCTTGGAGATTCCAAGCTCCAGGCATCTTCCCCATGCCATCTTCAGCATGACTGCGCATAGCAGGAAGATCAGGCCGAGGCCGCCTGCTACCAGAATGTAGAGCAGCCGGCTGTTCATGATCGCGCTCAGCGACATTTTACTTCAACTCCTTCTCAACTCATTTCCGCCGTCAAATTGAATTTTTACTGTGGCGAAATGTTAAATCTGATTATAGAGGATTCCGACCGCTTTTGCAAGAGAAAATGTGAAAAAACTTTGTCCGCGCCGTGAATTTATCTACTTTTGCTAAAGGAATACGAATTTTATCCGTAAAAAATAGAGTATTTGGTAAACACCTGTCCTTAGTATAAATACATTGTGCCGGGCCCTCTTCCCTTCCGCTCCCATTTTTTAGTCAATACAACGGCGGACCCCGCCGCCGGAGATTCTCTCCGGAATGCAGGCGGGGCCCGATCGGGTTTCATATTTTCAGTTGGCGTTCCGCTCCTGCTGGAGGCGGGCATTGCGCTTATAAAGGCTGTAGAGCCCGTGAACCAGCAGATCCGGCCGGTGTTCCACCGGGCGCTCGATATGGGGCAGCAGCAGCTGGGACATACCGCCGGTCAGGATCAGCCGCACCGGCTCGCCGAAGTCACGCTCGACCCCGCGCACCAGTCCCTCAATCATCGCCGCAGTCCCGCCGACGATGCCGGTACGCATGCACTCCACCGTGTTGCGCCCATAGGCCTTTACCGGGCCCTCCAGCGGGATGTGGGGCAGCTGGGCGGTGCCGCCGGCCAGCGCCTCCGCCGCCAGCCGCAGCCCGGGACAGATGATGACCCCGCAGATGTTCGACTGGCTGTTGACCACCGTCAGGGTGGTGGCGGTGCCGGAGTCCGCAATGACCAGCGGCCCGGCGAACTCGGTCAGTGCGCCGGCCACATTGCAGACCTGGTCCGCCCCGAGCTCGGTGGGGTCGTCGGCCAGAATCTGGAAACCGGTGCGCAGCCCGGGCCCGACGGTGAGCACCCGCACAGCGGTGAACCGGCTCAGCGCCCGGCACATGACCTCGTTGAGCTGCGGCACCACCGACGAGAGGATGATCCCCTCGAACCGGGACAGGTCCAGCCCGTTGATCTCAAAGATGCCCTTGAGCATCACCGAATACTCATCGGAGGTTCGGCTCTTGTCGGTGGAGATCCTGGCGCTGAGGGTCAGCCTGTCGCCGTCAAAGACGCCGAGGACGATGTTGGTGTTTCCGATATCGACTGTCAATACCATACTTGTATTCCTCCCATGCTGCCGCTCCCTCTGGTTGGAGATGCGGCGCAGTCTACCTATGATGATACCCGTTCCCGCCCCTCTTGTCAAACACAAAAGACCCTGCCCGGCACTTTTCCCACTTCTCCGCCCGCTTTCCGCCAAACTGTGGTATAATAAAGGAAGCAAACGGATGCGCCGCCCGCCGGCGCAGTATGGGAGGACCCTTATGATGGAGAAAAAACGCATCGATCGACTGCTCGCCGCCCTCTCTGCGCTGGCGCTGGCCGCTGCCGCCGGGCTCTGCCTGCTGCTGCGGCTGCCGCAGGCGGACAGCACCGCGGGGCGCACAGCCCTGCATTTCCGGGGCGGAGAGGCCTACACACTGGTTGTCCTCTCGGACGGGGAAACCCCGGCCAGCCGCCTGGCTCCGCTGGTGCGGGCTGCGGAAAACGGCGGCGGGTCGGCGTCGCTGTTCTTCCTGGAAGAGCCGGATGCCGGTGCCCAGGCGCTGGAGACCGTCTCCGGCGCCGAGGTCCCGGTGCTGCTCCTCTCCTGCGGCAGTGCCTGGGATACCGCCCTTGAGCTGTCGGCGGAGGAGGCGGTGGCCGGCACGGTGCTGCTCTCCCCGACCGGAGAGGGCGAGGCTCTGCGCCGGGACGCCTCCGTTCCGGTGATGCTGCTGGGCACCTCCAGCACCGCGGCCCCGTCTCCGGCCCGGCTGGCGGAGCTCTACAACACCCTCAGCGGGGACACCATCCTGCCCAGCGGCCTCAGCTTCACCTCCGAGCGGGACGGCGTGCGGCTGCGGGTGCTCCCGGCCACGCTGGACGCCTATCAGACCTTTTCTCCGGCGGTGCTGGAGGCCATCTCCGGCTGGTATCGGGAGACCGCCGGCGTCTCGATGGCGGCGGACAGCTGGGAGGGCCCGCTGCGTGGGCTGTGCTGGGTGCTGGGCTTCGGCGGCCTTGCCGGGCTGCTGCTCACCCTCACCCGGGTGCTCACCGATTCCCTCACCGATGTCAGCTATGCGGTGATGCCGCTGTCGGTCCGCTCCCGGGAGAAGTTTGCCGCCGTCCAGGCGGCGCTGCCGGTGGGAGCTCTGACGGTCACCGGGCTCTTTGCATTGGCCGGCTTTTTCTTTGACCGCCTCCCCCGGCCGGTGCCGACGCTGTTCTGTGTCTACTGGGCGGTGCTCGGCGGCGCATCGCTGCTGCTCTACCGCTTCGGCAAAATGCCCGGCGTCGGCGGCCCCCTCGGCGATTCCCGTCCGGTCCGGGATCCCCGGCGGCTGCTCACCGGCGGGGCGGCGGTGATCGCCGTCGGTCTCTGCGTCCTGCTGCTGGAAGAGGCCGGCCTCTACCGGCTGCGTCCCGCCGCCGCGGACCTGCCCGCTCTGCTCCTCTACGGCATACTGGCCGCCGTCGGCTGCGCCGGCTTCCTCTACAACGAGCTGCTCTTCGACCAGGCCAAGCTGCCGCTGCCCGCCCGGATCCTGCTCACCGCGGTGCCCTTCCTGCCCTTTGCGCTGCTCGCCTTTCTGGCGATCCCCGCCTACGGCGCCACCGCCGCCTGGACGGTGGTCCTGCTGGCCGGGGCGCTGGGCATCGGCCTGCTGCTGGCCCGGCTGCTTCGATTGGCCCTTGGGAACCTGCTGCTGCCCGCCGTCCTCGCCGGGGCGCTCACCGGGTTCTTTGCCGCCTGCGGCAGTCTGTAAGGAGGCTGCCGGTATGACGATCCTCGACCTCGAATACGGCCGTCCGGATGTGCTCACCGCCGAACGGCTGCTCCTCGGCGGCCTGTCCCGGGCCAGGAGCGCCGGCGAGCGCACGGTCAAGCTCATCCACGGCTACGGCTCCCACGGCGTCGGCGGGGCCATCCGCCGGCACACCCGGGCCCTGCTGCGGGAGCTGGAACAGACCGGCCGCATCGCCTCCTTCCTGCCCGGGGAGGACTTCGGCCCCTTTTCGGAGGGCGGCCGGGCGGCCATCGCCCGGGATTTCTCGCTGACCAGGGACCCGGACTACGGCCGGGCAAACAGCGGCATCACCCTCGTCTTTCTCCGGTGACCGTTCCCATTTTTTCAAAAAGCCAAAATCCCCGTCTCTTATTTGCACAAAAGAGACAGGGATTTTCAGTATAATTTGGTCACAACAGAGAAGAATTGAACTTTTTCTGCTTTTCTCCCAAAAGTGTTGCAAAAAAATGCAACAGAGACCCGGTTTTTCCGGTATAGGTGAGAGGGGTTTTACCGCACGAACATGGCGAGCACCACCGTCAGGATCCCGGCGATGCCGATGGACACGCCGCTCATGGCGCCCTCCACATCACCGATCTCCATCGCCTTGGAGGTGCCGCCGGCGTGGCTGCTGCACCCGATGCCGACCCCGGCGGCGATGCGGTTTTTGATGCGGAACAGCTTGATCAGATAGGGGGCCAGGATGTTGCCGAAGATGCCTGTGAGCACCACCGCCGCCACCGTCACCGACGAGATCCCCCCGAGCTGGG
>CAJFQR010000112.1 GCA_904419105.1 Candidatus Avimicrobium faecavium | reverse complement strand
GGTCCTTGAAAGTCTCACTCCGGCCCAGCAGATCATCAAGATCGTCAACGACCAGCTCACCGAGCTGATGGGCTCTACCAACGCCCGCATCAACTTCGCCTCGAAGAATCCGACCGTCATCATGATGTGCGGCCTTCAGGGCGCCGGTAAGACCACCCACTGCGCCAAGCTGGCCCGGTATTTCAAGTCCAGCGGCAAGCGGCCGCTGCTGGCCGCCTGTGATGTCTACCGCCCCGCCGCCATTGAGCAGCTCAAGATCGTCGGCGAGCAGGCCGGGGTCCCGGTGTTCGAGATGGGGCAGGGGGATCCGGTGGAGATCGCCCGCCGGGCGATGATGCAGGCCAGAGACTACGGCAACGACATCCTGATCCTGGATACTGCCGGGCGGCTGCACATCGATGAGGAGCTGATGGAAGAGCTCCGCCGCATCAAGGCGGAGGTCCAGCCCCATGAGATCCTGCTGGTGCTGGATGCGATGACCGGTCAGGACGCCGTCAATGTGGCCAAGAGCTTCGATGAGACGCTGGGCATCGACGGCATCGTCCTCACCAAGCTGGACGGCGATACCCGCGGCGGTGCGGCGCTTTCGGTCCGGGCAGTCACCGGCAAGCCGATCAAGTTCGTCGGCACCGGCGAAAAGCTCGACAACCTGGAGCCCTTCTATCCCGACCGCATGGCCTCCCGGATCCTGGGCATGGGCGATGTGCTCACCCTGATTGAGAAGGCCCAGAGCGCCGTCGATGAGCAGAAGGCTCTGGAGATGGCCCAGAAGCTCAAGGAGCAGAGCTTTGATATGAACGATCTGCTCGAGCAGATGCAGCAGATCCACCAGATGGGCTCGCTGAGCCAGGTGATCAGCATGTTCCCCGGCGCCGGCAAGGTGTCGGACGAGGATGCCGCCGCCGGTGAGGCGCAGATGCGGCGGACCGAGGCCATCATCCAGTCGATGACCAAACGCGAGCGGGAGAAACCCTCGATCATCAACCCGTCCCGCAAGCGGCGTATTGCCGCCGGCAGCGGCACCCGGGTGGAAGATGTCAACCGGCTGCTCAAGCAGTTTGAGCAGATGCAGAAGATGATGAAGATGATGGGCTCCCAGAAGTTCAAGAAGATGGCCCGGCGCGGCCGCTTCTTCTGAGAAAACGGTTTTTGCGTCCGCGAAAGCGGATGTGAAGATAAAACAAAAATTGATTCAGGAGGTGACAGTCATGGCTGTTAAAATAAGACTTCGTCGCATGGGTGCTAAGAAGGCTCCCTTCTACCGTGTAGTTGTTGCGGATTCCCGCTTCCCCAGAGACGGTCGTTTCATCGAGGAGATCGGTTACTACGATCCCACCAAGGACCCGGCCGTTATCAAGATCGACGGCGAGAAGGCCCAGAAGTGGATCGCCAACGGCGCTCAGCCCACCGATACCGTCAAGGCCCTTCTCAAGAAGAACGGCACCCTTTGATCACGGGGCGGAGATCGGATAGTTCCCTGTCCGAGACGAAGGTCCGTAAAGGAGATCGCTTATGGAAGAACTGATCGTGGCAATAGCCAGAGGTCTGGTCGAGGACAAGGCATCTGTCAGCGTCACTGCCGACGCCCCTGCGGAGGACGGGACCCTCACCTATCATCTCCATGTTGCGGAGGATGATATGGGCCGGGTCATCGGCAAACAGGGCCGGATCGCAAAGGCTATTCGAACTGTCGTCCGCGCGGCGGCCACCAAAAATGACATGAAAGTGGTCGTCGAGATCGACTGACACGGGAAAGGGAAAGCGTTGGTCTTTCCCTTTTTTCATACGCGGGAGCATTTCCCGGGAAACCATCAAGACACGAAGGAGGCACTATGCCAAAGCAGTTTTTGGAGTGCGGGAAGATCGTCACCACCCACGGGGTCCGCGGTGAGGTCAAGGTACAGCCCTGGTGCGACGGTCCGGAGTTTCTCCGGCAGTTCACCACCTTCTACCTGGATGCCGCCGGCAGGCGGCCGGTGCGGGTGCAGTCGGTGCGGGGGGCCGGCGGTATGGCCATCGTCAAGCTGGAGGGCCTCGACACGCCGGAGGCCGCCCGGGAATACCGGGGACAGGTCCTCTACATCCGCCGGGCGGACGCCCACCTGGCCCCAGGGGACTATTTTATCCAGGACCTGATCGGCCTTACCGTCGTGGATGACGCCGATCCACAGAAGGTCTACGGCACCATCACCGATGTATCGCCCACTGGTGCCAACGATGTCTACCATGTCACCGCCGGAGAGCGCACCACGCTGATCCCCGCCATCAAGCAGGTGGTGCGCGCGGTGGATCTGGATGAGGGCATCATGCGCATCACACCACTGGAGGGGCTCTTCGATGAGGATTGAGATCGCCACCCTGTTCCCAGAGATGTGCGAGCGGGTGCTGGACGAGAGCATCATCGGACGGGCCCGCCGGGCGGGCAAGCTGTGCATCCACTGCCGAAATATCCGGGACTATACGCTGGACAAGCACCGCCGGGTGGACGATACTCCTTACGGCGGCGGCAAGGGCATGCTGATGCAGGCGGAGCCCATCTACCGCTGCTTTGAGGCAGTCTGTGCCGACTTTGGCCGGCGGCCTCATGTGATTTTCATGTCCCCGCAGGGCCGTCCCTTTACCGAAAAGCGGGCCATTGAGCTCAGTCAGATGGAGGATATCCTCATCCTCTGCGGCCACTACGAGGGAGTGGACCAGAGGGTCCTTGATGAAATCGTCGACGAGGAGATCAGCATCGGCGACTATGTGCTCACCGGCGGGGAGTTGGGGGCTCTGGTGGTGGTGGATGCCGTCGGCCGCCTGTGCGAAGGGGTCCTGGCGGATGACAGCTGCTACATCGATGAGAGCCACTACGGAGGCCTGCTGGAGCATCCCCACTACACCCGCCCGCCGGTCTGGCATGGCAGGGAGGTGCCGGAGGTGCTGCAAAACGGCAATCACGCCCTGATCGACCGCTGGCGCCGGGAAAAGTCCCTGGAAAATACCTATCGCAAGCGTCCGGATATGCTGGATGCTGCCCCGCTTACCGAGGCGGACCGCCGCTATCTCCGGGAGCTGGAGGAGCGGGACCGGCAGGCTGCGGAAAAGGACGGATACCCGGAGCGGGAGGATTGATGCGGATTTCGTTTCGATTCTGAACGATTTGTCAAATTTGTTGAAAGTTTTATGGTAGTACTGCACAATCACGGCCGTTTTTCCCGCGGAACGGTTAGAAAACAAGCAGAAAAAAACGAGTTTTCACTTTCAAGTTGCTTTTTCTCGATTGACGGAAAAAACCAATGTGTTATAATGTTAATCGATGGGTTGTATTTGAATGCAATGCCTTGAGGTATGGTCAAGCAAAATAAGTGAAATAGGAGAGTTATTGCTATGTTCGTGAAGGAAGTATCTGTTAAAAACCAGGTTGGTCTGCACGCTCGCCCGGCCACTTTCTTTATCCAGAAGGCCAATGAGTTCAAGTCCTCGATCTGGGTAGAGAAGGACGAGAGAAGAGTCAACGCCAAGAGCCTGCTGGGCGTTCTGTCCCTGGGCATCGTCGGCGGTACCACCATCCGCATCATGGCCGACGGCTCCGATGAGGAGCAGGCGGTGGATGGGCTGGTCAAGCTGGTTGAGTCCGGCTTCGCAGAGTGACCTCCTGCCACTTATGTTTTGAAGGGATCGGGGCTTTCCCGATCCTTTTTCGTTTTTTCTCCTTTACACCTGTCGGGAAAACCCGTATAATAAAAGAAAAGACCGTCTGCCGAAGGAGGAATCTGTATGACCGTCTATGAAGCGATCGAGACAAGAAAGAGCATCCGTGAGTATGAGAAGCGCCCGGTGGACCGTGAAGCCCTTGCCCGGGTGCTTGAGGCCGGCCGGCTTGCGCCGACAGCCCGCTGCTCCAACGCCACCCGGTTTGTGGTGGTGGACGATC
>CAJFQR010000111.1 GCA_904419105.1 Candidatus Avimicrobium faecavium | reverse complement strand
TGTTCCCATTCCGAACACAGAAGTTAAGCTCAGCCGTGCCGAAAATACTTGGCGGGTAGCTGCCTGGAAACATAGGTCGTCGCCGGCACTCAGTCTGTGCCTATTACACTGAGGATCCACCTGTTCCCATTCCGAACACAGAAGTTAAGCTCAGCTGTGCCGAAAATACTTGGCGGGTAGCTGCCTGGAACGATAGGTCGACGCAGACACCAAAGGTCTCGTCCGCGCAATGCGCGGGCGGGATTTTTTTATAACTGGGTATCCTCTCCTGATTCTCAAATTTCAGGAAACCATGCCTGAAGTTTAAGTAAATTTTAAGGTGTGCGGGCTATTCTAACCTTGTCCCATTTGTCATTGATAGAAAGGAGACGCTCCAATGCGCGCCATTGTCCTCATCCTTGCCCTTGCGCTGCTCACCGGCTGCACCGCCGGCCCCTCTGCGGTGTCGTCGTCTGCCGGGAAGCCGGAAGTGCTCGCCCTTTCGGCCAGCGATGGCCGGGGCAGCCTTTCCTATGAGGAGGAGGCCGCCCCGCTTCCTGCCGTGGCGGAGGCTCTGCTGGAGTGGTATTTTTCCACCTGGTATCAGAGCCTGGCCACCCTGTCCGAAGCCGACTTCGCCCCCGGCTTTTGCGACAGCACCCAGGCCGAGCGGGCAGCGGCGTCCCACCGGCTGCAGGTGGGGATCCGGACGATGCAGCCTCTGGACTATACCCTGACAGACTGGTCCTACGCCCTCACCGTTGACTCGGTGGAGCAGAGCGCCGACGGAGCCCTGTCGGTGCGGCTGGAGGAGGACAGCACCGAATCCTTTGCGGCGCTGCCCAGCGTCGAGAGCGAACGGTATGACCGGATGCACTCCTTTACGCTGGAGCAGACCGCGGAGGGCTGGCGTATCCGCCGGCACTCGCTGTTTGACACCCTTGAGTCCGACCTGTGGTACCAGTGGATGGGCGAACGGGAGGCCGCCGGCCTCACCGGGTCCCCTGGCTTCGGCTCACGGGGCGATACCGCCAGCGCCTACATCGAAGCCGTGCCGGACTTCCTCGACGAATATGCCGCTGCCCTGACCCAGCGCCTGGCAGAGGCTGACGCCGAGCCGGAACCGGTTGCGGCTGCCTATGCCTACGACCGGGAGGCGGCGGTGGCCTATGCCGACGCCTATGCCGGTTCCCGCAACCCCGAATGGCCGGATTATACCCGGTCCGGCGGGAACTGTCAGAATTACGCTTCTCAGGTGCTGCTGGCAGGCGGTGTCCCAATGGACCCCTATGGCGGCGCGGTGTGGAAATGGTATGGGGACAGCGTCTCCAACACGGCAGGCAGTTACGGGCGTTCCAGCTCGTGGTCCGGTGTAAAGCAGTTCATCGAGTACGCCCGCTCGAACACCGGCTACGGCCTGGCTGCCGTAGTGGACGCCCCCTACCAGTCCGGTGAGGCCGGAGACCTCCTGCACATGGGCAGCGGCGGCGATATGCGCCATACGGTGGTCATCGTCGAGCCCATCGACGGGGATGACGGCGCCACTGTGGACTATCTGGTGGATTCCAATACCGGCAATCTCCGGCACTACCCGGCCAGCCTCTACGGCTATCCGGACCAGCTGCTGGTACACATTGCCGGCTGGAACGCCTGAGTGGTTTGAATCGGACAGCGCCTCCGGGACAGCGGGGCGGTCGGAGTTTTCCGGCCGCCCTGTTTTTTTCTGCCCGGTTTTCCACGGTGTTCGCTCTCCCCGGTGAAAAAAGTCCCCGCTGTCCGCCTTCTTTTCCACCGCCCGGCGAGCTCTTTGTGGGAAAACTTCCGCCGCCCCCGCCCGGCCGCTTCCCTCCCGGGAAAAATGCCGCCAAGCCTTTACAATCCCGCTTTTACATGATAAACTGATAGGAACACGGACTGTGCGGCAGGCGTACGGCCGCCCGCAGGCAAAGGACACGAATCAGAAAGGACGGACAGCCAATGAAGGACTTTTCCGAGATGAAGCGCATCGTCATCAAGATCGGCTCCAGTTCGCTGACCCACAGCGGCGGCGGGATCAACTTCCGCAAGATCGACCGGCTGGCGATGGTGCTCAGTGACATCAAGAATATGGGCAAGGAGGTGATCCTGGTCACCTCCGGTGCGGTGAGCGCCGGCATGTCCAAGCTGGGCATGGTGGAGCGCCCGAAGGAGATGGCGGAAAAGCAGGCCGCCGCCTCGGTGGGCCAGTGCGAGCTGATGTTCATCTACGACAAATACTTCTCCGAGTACGGCCAGACCATCGCCCAGCTGCTGCTGACCAAGGATGTCACCACCCAGGAGAACCTGCGCCGGAACGCCTGCAACACGCTGGAGGCGCTGCTGCGCTATGGGGCGATCCCGATCATCAACGAGAACGACTCGATCGCCGTCGATGAGATCGCCTACGGCGACAACGACACCCTCTCGGCCATCACCGCCTGCCTGGTGGACGCCGACCTGCTGATCCTGCTCAGCGACATCGACGGCCTCTACACCGCCAACCCCTCCGCCGACCCGGACGCCAGGCTGATTCCGGTGGTGGAGGGCTTCGACCCGAAGCTGTATGACATCGCCGGCGGCAGCGGCTCCAAGGTGGGCACCGGCGGCATGGTCACCAAGCTGCACGCGGTGGAGATCGCCTTTGAAAAGGATATCCCTGTGGTGCTGGCCAACGGCGCCGTGCCGGATATCCTCTACTCGGTGCTGTCCGGCAAGTTTACCGGCACCCTGTTCGCCCCGAAGGAGGCCGGAACGCGATGAGAGAAGAACTGCTGCGCCTGGGGGAGGCTGCCCGCCGTGCCTCCCGCCGGCTGATGACCGCCTCCTCCGGGGAGAAGAACGCCGCCCTGGAGGCCATTGCCGCCGCCCTGGAGACAAACGCCGGCCGGATCCTGGCCGCCAACGCCGAGGACCTGGCCAACGGCCGGGCAAACGGCATGCCGGCAAACCTCCTCGACCGGATGCTCCTCGATGAGAAGCGGCTGGCGGGGATCGTCACCGGGGTGCGCCAGGTGGCGGCCCTCAAGGACCCGATCGGCGAGGTGATCCACGCCGACACGCTGCCCAACGGCCTGATCGTCTCCCGCAGCCGGGTGCCCCTCGGCGTCGTCGGCATGATCTACGAGGCCCGGCCCAATGTCACGGTGGACGCCGCCGCCCTCTGCCTGAAGTCCGGCAACGCGGTGATCCTCCGGGGCTCGAAGGATATCCTCTGCTCCAACCGGGCGCTGGTGGAGGTGATGCGCCAGGCGCTGGAGGGCGCCGGCCTTACCCCGGACTGCATCGGCCTGGTCACCGACCCCTCCCGGGAGACGGCCACCGAGTTTATGCAGATGAACGGCTATCTCGATGTGCTGATCCCCCGGGGCGGCGCCGGCCTGATCGCCTCGACGGTGAAGAACGCCACCGTGCCGGTGATCGAGACCGGCACCGGCAACTGCCATGTCTACCTCGATAAGGACGCCGACCCGGCCAAGGCAATCCCGGTGCTGCTCAACGCCAAGACCCAGCGCACCTCCACCTGCAACACGGCGGAGAGCCTGCTGATCCACCGCGCCGTCGCCGAAACCCTCGGCCGGGAGGCGGTGGCGGCGCTGCTGGAGAAGGGGGTCACCCTCCACGGGGACGAGACGGTCTGCTCCTGGGACAGCCGGATCCTGCCCGCCGCCGACGAGGACTACCGCAAGGAGTACCTGGCGCTGGAGATGAGCGTCAAGCTGGTGGACGATGTGGACGCCGCCATCGACTGGATCAACGAGTACGGCACCCACCATTCGGAGTGCATCGTCTCGGAGAACTACACGGCGGTGAAGAAGTTCCTGCTCGGCGTGGACAGCGCCTGTGTCTACGCCAACGCATCCACCCGGTTCTCCGACGGGTTCGAGTTCGGGCTCGGGGCGGAGATCGGCATCTCCACCCAGAAGCTCCACGCCCGGGGCCCGATGGGCCTGGAAGCCCTGACCACCTACAAGTATGTGGT
>CAJFQR010000110.1 GCA_904419105.1 Candidatus Avimicrobium faecavium | reverse complement strand
CGCTGATCTGCTCCGACCCAGCCGGGAAGGCATGACAAAAACCGCCCGGCACCGTGCACCGGGCGGTTTTGCTGCATCGGATGGTCACTTGTGCTCGTCCATCGTCGGGTCCTTCGGGTCATGACCGGGCTTCTCCGGCTTTTCCACCGGGCGCTCGGGGTTCTTTCTCTGCTTCTCCTTCATCGCTCTCACCTCCGTTATCCGTTTTCGATGGTAGTATGGGCGCTGCAGGAGAAAATATACCAGCCATTGGAGGCGGCTATGCCAAAGATCATCCGTCAAAACAAACTGAACACCGTACGTGCTGCTCAGCTGCGAACCACTTTGGTTTGGGGCGGCGCTGCTGCGGTGCTGCTGCTGGCAGCGGGGCTGTCGCTCTGGAAAGGATGGTGGGCCGCCGCCGGTGCGGTTGCTCTGGCAGCTTTGATTACAGCGCGTGTCGGCCGGAAAAAGGCAGCCGTCATCAGAGCCGGTGCCGACGGAGAGAGCCGGACTCTTGCACTGCTTAAAAAGCTGCCGGGATCTTATACCGTGCTGCCGGACGCGGTCATTGCCCATCGGGGGCACCGCAGCCAGACCGATTACATCATCGTTGCACCCCGGGGGGTGCTCATCCTTGAGGCGAAGAATGTCTCCGGCGTTGTCACCGGGCGGCCCGGCGACCGGGAGTGGAGGCAGAAAAAGCGCTCCGGTGAGGAAAAGACCCTTTACAACCCGCTGATGCAGGTGGCGGGCCATCGCACCACACTGGAGCGGATTCTGGACGATGCCGGGATCCGGGTGCCGGTGCACACAATGGTCTACTTTGCAAACCCGAATGCCGAGGTGCGCATCGCCAGCGGCGAAATCGCCACCATTCACGACCGGGAACCGCTGGACCGGCGGGTGTGCCGGACGCTTGAGAGCGGGGAGAAGATCGACAGCGCGGCGGTGGTGCGGGCGATCTGTGCTTCCTTCGCCGATTGACTTTTTGTGGAAAGCGCTTCTCTTTCACCCGAGGCTGTGCTACAATAGAGGCAGTATCCCGGTTTGCCGCCGGGGAGAAGGAGATGTATTTTGCATGGAAAAACTCACTGCCTACATCAACGAGACTCTGCCGGAGCTCCACGATCTGATTGTGACTCTCTGCGGCATTCCCGCCCCCTCCCACCACGAGGAGAAGCGGGCGGAGTTCTGCCGGGACTGGCTCATCCGGAACGGTGCTGATCCGGCCCGGGTGCGCATCGATCCGGCGCTGAACACCGTCTATGAGATTCCCGGTGAGACCGACGAAGTGGTGATTTTTATGGCTCATACCGATACGGTATTTCCGGATATGGAGCCGCTGCCCTACCATGAGGAGGGCAGCCGCATGTGCTGCCCCGGTGTCGGCGATGACACGGCCAACCTGGCGGTGCTGCTGATGCTGGCCCGGTATGTGACCCGTGAGGGCCTGCGGCCTCATTACACGGTGGTCTTTGCCGCCAACTCCTGCGAGGAGGGGCTGGGCAACCTCAAGGGCTCCCGCCAGCTGATGGCCGATTACGGCGACCGCACCGTTGAGGTGGTCTCCTTTGACGGGTATTACAGCGGCATCGCCGGTGACGCCGTCGGTTCCACCCGCTACGAGGTCACTGTACGCACCGAGGGGGGCCACAGCTTCGGTTCCTTCGGCAACCGCAATGCCATCCACGAGCTCTCGAAGATCATCACCGAGCTTTACCAGGTCCAGGTGCCTGAGACGCCCCGGACCACCTACAATGTCGGGGTTATCTCCGGCGGCACCTCGGTGAATACCATCGCCCAGGAGGTGAAGATGCTCTATGAGTACCGTTCGGAGAGCCTGGACTGCCAGCGGGCAGTGAAGGAACAGTTTGAAGAGATCCTGGACCGGCATCGGGCACAGGGGCTGGACATCGAAGTGAAGGTCCTCGGAAACCGCCCGTGCTCTGGAAACATCGACCGCCGGCGGCAGCAGGCGCTCATCGACGAGTTCAGCTCTATCGTGCTGCGGCATTCCGGAAAGGAGCCAACGGTGAACGCCTCTTCCACCGACTGCAATGTGCCGCTATCGATGGGGATTAATGCCATTTGTCTCGGTGTCTGCCTTGGCGGAGGTGCTCATACTCGGGAGGAATGGATCGACCGGGACAGCCTGCCCACCGGTTATGCCATTGCCGGTGAGATCGTGATGCGGCGGTTCTGAAAAAACAAGAGAGGAAAGATCATACCATGCCTAAAGTAAGAATTTCCGTGCTCCGGAGAAACTATTTTCCTGAACTGGCCAGTCGCTACTGTATGAATCCCGACCCCGGCCCGTGTGTGCGGTTTGATGAGGACTATTCAATAGTCATCGATCAGGATGCATACTTTTCCATGCAGATTCCGGGAGGATTTTGTCAGGAAGCTTGGAACTGCATCAGCCATTATGTATATGCTGCTCTTCAGGGCGGCGCTGTCATGGGCGGTTGGATGGCTGATGATCGTGTGATGATTGCCAGCTGCAACGACGGCGTGCGTCCGGTTGTCTTTAAAATTGAGCGGTTGGATGACTGAGCAGCCTGTACAGTATAACGATATGACCAAAGGAGATTAACACATTTGATTACCGTTACCGATCTGGGCCTGAGCTTTGGCACCGATAAGCTGTTTGACCATGTAGACCTTAAATTCGTGCCGGGCAACTGCTACGGCGTTATTGGCGCCAATGGCGCCGGCAAATCCACCTTTCTCAAGATACTCTCCGGGGAGCTGGAACCTACCTCCGGCTCGGTAGAGATCTCGGCGGATACCCGTATGTCGGTCCTCAAGCAGGACCACTTCCAGTACGATGAGTACACTGTGCTGGATACGGTTATCATGGGCAATCCGCGGCTGTACGAGATCATGAAGGAGAAGGACGCCCTCTACGCGAAGCCTGACTTCAGCGAAGAGGACGGAGAACGGGCCGCCGCCCTTGAAGGAGAGTTTGCCGAGATGGACGGCTGGGAGGCGGAGACCGAGGTCTCGCAGCTGCTGCAGGGCCTGGGACTTGGCGGTGACCTGCTCTATACCCAGATGGCTTCCCTCACCGCTGACGAGAAGATCAAGGTGCTGCTGGCCCAGGCGCTGTTTGGCCACCCGCAGATCATTCTGCTGGACGAGCCCACCAACCATCTGGATATTGCCGCCATCCACTGGCTGGAGGATTTCCTCTATGATTTTGTCGGCACCGTCATCGTCGTCTCCCACGACCGACACTTTCTCAACAATGTCTGCACCCATATTGTCGACATCGACTACGGAAAGATCAAGATGTATGTGGGCAACTACGACTTCTGGTATGAATCCAGCCGCCTGGTGCAGCAGATGATCCGGGATCAGAACAAGAAAAACGAGGAGAAGATCAAAGAGCTGCAGGCCTTCATCCAGCGCTTCTCCGCCAACAAGTCCAAATCCCGGCAGGCCACCAGCCGCCGGAAGCTGCTGGATAAACTCACGGTTGAGGAGATGCCCGCCTCCTCCCGGCGGTATCCCTGGGTCTCTTTCAAACCCGAGCGGGAGGTGGGCAAGGAGGTGCTGTTCGTCGACGGCCTGTCGGCGGTGGACAACGGTGTTCCCCTGTTTGAGAATCTTACCTTCCGGGTCGGCCGGGAGGACAAGATCGCCATCGTCTCGGACAATGAGCTGGCGGTCACCGCACTGTTCCAGATCCTGGCCGGAGAACGGGAACCGGATGCCGGCAACTTCAAATGGGGTGTGAGTACCAGTCAGTCCTATTTCCCGAAGGACAACAGCGCCTACTTTGACGGTTGTGACCTGAACCTCATCGAGTGGCTGCGGCAGTTTTCCACTGACGACCACGAGAGCTATCTGCGGGGTTTCCTCGGGCGGATGCTCTTCTCCGGCGATGAGCCGCTCAAGCCTGTGAAGGTACTTTCCGGTGGTGAGAAGGTACGCTGTATGCTCTCCCGAATGATGCTCTCCAGCGCCAATGTGCTGCTGTTGGATCAGCCTACCAACCACCTGGATCTCGAGAGCATTACTGCC
>CAJFQR010000109.1 GCA_904419105.1 Candidatus Avimicrobium faecavium | reverse complement strand
ATAAAAGCCCCAAACTCCCGGAAAATTTGTCCTTTTGGTTGGTAAATGCTCAGAAACCGGCGGCATTTTTTGAAAGGATATAGTAAAAAACACGCCGGTTTGCTATAATATAGGTGACTGAGATTTGGCGCCCGGCGGCGGACAGTACCGCCGCCGCGCCTAAACACAACCCTGAGAGCTGGCGGGAGGGCTCCGGCGGTCCCGTCGATCTTTTACGAAGGAGAGGTCAAACATCGTGAGTAAGAAGTACGTTTACCTGTTTTCGGAGGGCAACGGCTCCATGCGGGAGCTGCTCGGCGGCAAGGGCGCGAACCTGGCCGAGATGACCAATCTGGGCATGCCGGTGCCGCACGGCTTCACCGTGACCACCGAGGCCTGTACCCGGTATTACGAGGACGGGAAGACCATCGCCCCGGAGATCGAGGCGGAGATCTTTGAGTATGTGGCCAAGCTGGAGGCCGATTCCGGCAAGAGGCTCGGCGACAAGTCGAATCCGCTGCTGGTCTCGGTGCGCTCCGGCGCCCGGGCCTCGATGCCCGGCATGATGGACACCATCCTCAACCTCGGCATCAACGACGAGGTTGTCGAGGGCATCGCCGAGCTGACCCAGAACCCCCGCTTCGCCTACGATACCTAC
The DNA here is from genome assembly GCA_904419105.1 of Candidatus Avimicrobium faecavium. Taxonomy (GTDB): domain Bacteria; phylum Bacillota; class Clostridia; order Oscillospirales; family Ruminococcaceae; genus Avimicrobium; species Avimicrobium faecavium. The sequence goes on along the minus strand of CAJFQR010000109.1, from coordinate 3,468 downwards.
CGCCGGTTCATCCAGATGTTCGCCGATGTGGTCGCCGAGGTGCCCAAGGAGTACTTCGAGCGGGCCATCGATGTGATGAAGAAGAAGAAGGGCGTCACCGAGGACACCGAGCTGGACACCAACGACCTCAAGCAGCTGGTCGAGCAGTTCAAGGCCCTCTACAAGGGCCACATCGGCCGGGACTTCCCCTCGGACCCCAAGGTCCAGCTGATGGAGAGCGTCAAGGCGGTGTTCCGCTCCTGGGATAACCCCCGGGCCATCTACTACCGCCGCCAGAACGGCATCCCCTCCTCCTGGGGCACCGCTGTCACCGTGCAGATGATGGTCTTCGGCAACATGGGCAACGACTGCGGCACCGGCGTGGCCTTCACCCGCAACCCGGCCACCGGTGAGAAGAAGTTCTTCGGCGAGTTCCTGGTCAACGCCCAGGGTGAAGATGTCGTGGCCGGTATCCGCACCCCCAAGAGCATCGATGAGCTCAAGCAGCTCATGCCGGCGGTGTACGACCAGTTCCTGGAGATTGCCACCCGGCTGGAACGCCACTACAAGGACATGCAGGACATGGAGTTCACCATCGAGCACGGCAGGCTCTTTATGCTGCAGACCCGCAACGGCAAGCGCACCGCCCAGGCCGCGATGAAGATCGCCTGCGACCTGGTGGACGAGGGCCTGATCACCCAGGAGCAGGCGGTGCTGCTGGTGGATCCCAGCCAGCTGGACGCCTTCCTGCACGACCAGTTCAATCCCGCCGAGCTCAAAAAGGCCCGCACCCTGACCACGGCGCTGCCTGCCTCTCCCGGCGCCGCCTGCGGCCAGGTGGTCTTTGACGCCGTCACCGCCAAGGAATGGGTGGCCGAGGGCAAGAAGGTCATCCTCGTCCGGCTGGAGACCTCCCCGGAGGACATTGAGGGCATGCACATCTCCGAGGGCATCCTCACCGTGCGCGGCGGCATGACCAGCCACGCGGCGGTGGTGGCCCGCGGCATGGGCATCTGCTGCATCTCCTCCTGCTCGGACATCACCATCCACGAGGGCGAGCACTGCTTCGAGGTGGACGGCCTCATCGTCAAGGAGGGCGACTACATCTCGCTGGACGGCTCCACCGGCCGGGTCTACCTCGGGCAGATCTCCACCGTTGGCGCCGGCCTGAGCGGAGACTATGCCCGGCTGATGGGCTGGGCCGACCAGTACCGCAGGCTGCAGGTCCGCGCCAATGCCGAAACCCCGGCGGACGCCGCCCAGGCCTACAAATTCGGCGCCGAGGGCATCGGTCTAGTGCGCACCGAGCACATGTTCTTCGATGAACAGAAGATCAAGGCCGTCCGGGAGATGATCCTGGCCAAAACCCCGACCCAGCGCCAGAAGGCGGTGGACAAGATGCACATGCTCCAGCGGGAGGACTTTGTCCAGGTGTTCGAGGCGATGAACGGCCTGCCGGTGACCATCCGTCTGATCGACCCGCCGCTGCATGAGTTCCTGCCCAAGCCCGGCGAGGACCTGACCGCCCTGGCTGCCGAGCTGGACACTACCCCCGCCGCCCTGGAAAAGGCCATCCAGGAGCTGCATGAGGTCAACCCGATGATGGGCCACCGCGGCTGCCGTCTGGCCATTTCCTACCCGGAGATCGCCAAGATGCAGACCGAGGCCATCATCGAAGCGGCCATCACCGTCACCCGCAGCCATCCGGACTGGCGCTTCGTCCCGGAGATCATGGTGCCGCTGATCACCGATGTCAAGGAGCTCAAGTACATCAAGGGCATCATCGTCGCCGCAGCGGACGCGGTGCTCAAGGCCCACGACAGCGAGCTGCAGTACATGGTCGGCACGATGGTGGAGACCCCCCGCGCCGCGCTGCTGGCCGATGAGATCGCCACCGAGGCTGACTTCTACTCCTTCGGCACCAACGACCTCACCCAGATGACCTTCGGCCTCAGCCGGGACGACGCTGCCTCCTACCTGGGCAGCTACTACGACAAGAAGATCTTCGACTTCGATCCCTTTGCCACGCTGGACCAGAAGGGCGTCGGCCAGCTCATCGAGCGGGCCACCGAGCTCGGCCGCTCGGTGAAGCCGAACCTCAAGCTCGGCATCTGCGGCGAGCACGGCGGCGACCCCGCTTCGGTGGAATTCTGCCACAAGGTCGGGCTCAACTATGTCTCCTGCTCGCCCTACCGGGTGCCCATCGCCCGGCTGGCTGCCGCCCAGGCCGCCATCCGCTTCCCGCGTGAGAAGTAAGGCCGCTGCGCTGTCGATGACCCCCCGATAAACATCTGCCCCCGCCTTCCGATGAAGGCGGGGGCTTTTTTGCCTGCGTTTCCTCCCTGGCATAAAAAACAGGCGGGCCGCTTTTGAGGCGGGCCGCCTGCAGGTGAAAGGGTATGGCGTTAGGAAATAGGTTCGACTGCTTTTAGGCCTGCTTCTTATTCGCCCGCTTGGCGACAAAGTTCGCGATCACGGGGGTGAGGAAGGAGGTAACCAGCACCGAGGCCGCCACCTGTGCGGTGGCGATCGGGGCGACGGCAGCGTAGCTCGGGTCTACGGCAGCCAGCGCGCCGGGGTTGGACACACCGCTGGCGGCGGTGGAGGAGATGGCCGCGCCGGCCACACCGTTGCCGCCGGTGAGCTTGTCCATCAGGATGGTGACGGCGCCGACGACCACCGCAGTGATCAGGCCCAGCAGGATGCCGGACAGACCGCCCTGGAACAGCTGCTGGATGGACATGCCGCAGCCGAGGGCGAAGCCCACCACGATGATGCTCGGGGTGACGCCGGCGGACAGGGTCTGCTTGAACCACGGGGATACATTGCCCAGGATGATGCCGATGATGAGCGGCAGGATCGATCCGACGATCGAGCCAATGGAGATGCTGGCCAGGCCGGCGGAGCTCAGGGCGATCATCGTCACCGTCGGGCCGACGCTCAGACTGGTGATGGCCACCGCACCCTTGACGGCGTCGTCGTCATACTGGGAGACAATACCCGAGTAAAGGGCGTTGTTGGCCACCGAGACGGCGCTGATGATGGCCAGCGAGGACAGGCCCAGGAAGTTGTCGTCAAAGAAGAAGGCGACGCCGAGGCCAAGAATCACCGCCATCGCCACCTTGGTGGCGATGATGACGCCGCCGATCTTGATGGCCTTCGGGGTGCTGCGCACATCGATGGTGGCGCCCATGAACAGCAGGAACACGCCGACCAGTGCGCTGGTGCCGTTGACCATGCCGGTGAAGAAGCCGCCGATCTGCAGCACCTGGGGGATAAAGGAGTTGAGCACCACGCCGATGAGCATCGGGACGACGATGGTATCGCCGGGGAAGCGCTTCATTTTAAGCTTTGCCATGATACAATCTGGTCCTCCCCTTTGTTAATCCAGCACAATGCCGCCGTCGCAGTCGCCGATCTCGCCGTTGACAAAGCTGGCGGCATCGGAGGCGAAGAAGAGGATCATCTGAGCGGGCTCGGAGGGATCCG
>CAJFQR010000108.1 GCA_904419105.1 Candidatus Avimicrobium faecavium | reverse complement strand
TGATCTCCTACTTTTTCTTGGGGTCGAAGGCGTCGCTGACACCGTCCCCGATGAAGTTGAGGGACAGCATCGTCAGGCAGATGGCCAGGATCGGCCAGATGATCTGCACCGGGTTGGAGCTCTCGATCAGGCTGCGGGCCTCGTTGGCGAGGGTGCCCCAGCTGGCCGCCGGCGCCGAGATGCCGATGCCGACAAAGCTGAGGAAGGCCTCGGTGAAGATGGCTGACGGAACCATCAGCGTCAGGTTGACGATGATCGAGCCCATGCAGTTGATGATCAGGTGCTTGAAGAGGATGCGCATCCGGCTGGCGCCGAGCACATAGGCCGCCAGCGCGAACTCCTGCTCCTTGAGGCTCATGACCTGGGCCCGCACCAGACGGGCCATGCCGATCCAGCTGGTCAGGCAGATGCCGATCATAATGGAGGTGACATTGGAGCCGAACACCAGCATAATCAGGATCACCAGCAGCAGGTTGGGAATGGCGTAGAGGATATCCACCAGGCGCATCATCGCCATATCCACCTTGCCGCCGACATAGCCGGCGATGCCGCCGTAGACGATGCCGATGAGCAGGCAGATGAAGGCGGAGGAGAAGCCGATGGCCAGCGAGATGCGGGCCCCGTACATGACCCGAACGAAGATGTCCCGGCCGAACTTGTCGGTGCCGAGGGGGTGCTCCAGACAGGGCATCAGGTTGATGGCGCCGAAGTCCATGCCGTCATAGGTATAGGGGGACAGCATCGGCACCAGAATGGCCATCAGCACCATGATAAAGAGGAATACCAGGCCGATGAGGGCCAGTTTGTTCTCCTTGAAGCGGTGCCAGGCGTCCCCGAGGTAGGTCCGGGGCTGGGTCGCGATGAATTCACTGTTCTTCTCCGACGGGTCCAGCGGCTGGAACAGGTCGGGGGTGAGGTCGAGATTTTCCATAGTCTGCATACGCTCCACTCCCTTACGAGGTCTTTTTCCCGAGCTTGACACGGGGGTCGATGACGGCCACCAGCAGGTCGGTGAGGATGTTCACCACGATGATCATTGCACCGAAGAGGATGGTGAGGGCCATGATCATGGTGTAGTCACGGTTGGTGACGCTGTTGACAAACTCCGAGCCGATGCCCGGGATCGAGAAGAGGCTCTCGATGACGAAGGAACCGGTGATGAGAAAGGCCAGCAGCGGGCCGGCGTAGGTGACCACCGGGATCAGGCAGTTTTTCAGCGCGTGGCCGAGGATAACCCGGATCATCGGGGTGCCCTTGGACCGGGCAAGGACGATATAGTCCTGCTTCATGACCTCCTTCATGCTCGAGCGCACCAGACGGGTGATCATCGAGATGGGATAGAGCGCCAGCGAAAAGGCCGGCATGATGTAGTGCAGCGGGGTCTTGAGGCCGATGATGGGCAGCCAGCCGAGGATGACGCCGAAGACGATCATCAGCAGCATGGCGTACAGGAAGCTGGGGACGCTGACGCCGATGGTGGCGATGAACATGACGCCGTTTTCCACCCAGCGCTTCTTGGTGAAGGCGGCGATGATGCCCAGCGTGATGCCCAGTGTGATGGCCATAACAAAGGCGACCAGCCCGAGCTTGGCGGTGGCCGGCAGGCAGCGGGCGATGATGGTCACCACCGGGGTGCCCTTACGGGTCATCGACTCGCCGAATTCCCCGGTGATGGCGTTGCGCAGATAGATCAGGAACTGCTCGGGGATGGACTTGTCGAGGTTGTACTGGGCGTAGAGCATCTCCCGCACTTCCGGGGAGAGCTGCGCCAGCTGCCCGCCGAACGGCGAGCCGGGGATGATCTTCATCAGGAAGAATGTGATGGTAGCCAGCGCCGCCAGGGTGAGCACCCCGACCGCCAGCCGCTTGAGTGTGTACCGTAGCACTGAGCCGACCTCCAGGTTGAATAATTATACAATCCGCTTTTGGAATTTATGTCTTATATCATATACCCATTCGGCGGGTTTGTCAATGACTTTTTTGAATAAATATTCACCAAATGATGGCCAAATGTCTTGCAATCTTTTATCGGCTGTGGTACAATCAGCACAAGCATTCCACAGCGGCTTCTTGCACTTTGACGGAAGCCGGGCGTATAAACCGGGGATATGCAGGAACCGGCCCAGTTTGCGGGGCCCCTCTCCCCCGGCGGCGCCCGGTGTGGATATATGCAGAAATGAATGAATATTTATGGAGGGATATGCGATGCAACCTATCAAAAAGGAGGACCTTCTGTCCTACCGGTTCCTCTCGGGGGTGACGGCTTCCCCGGACGGGAACAAGGCAGTCTTTACCGTGGCGGTGCAGGACGTCCGCCAGAACGGCTACAAAAAGAACCTCTACCTGGTGGACCTGGCCACCGAGAAGGTGGAGAAGCTCACCTCCCACGGCAAGGCCGGGGCATTCCTGTTTGAGGACAGCGGCACCCTCCTCTGCCAGAAGCCGGGGAAGGAGCCGGGGACGACCGCATTCGAGCGGTTCTCGCTGGCGGAGAAGAAGGCGGAGCCGGCCTTTTCCATCGGGTATCCGGTGCTGGGCTTCTGGAAGCTGGGGGCCGGACTGTATCTGATCAAGGCCGATGTGGACACCAATCTGGAGGGGCTTTCCGACGAGGAGAAAAAAGCCGAGGAGGACTACATCCACATCGGGGAGCTGCCCTTCTGGGACAACGGCGTCGGCTATGTGAGCGGGCACCGGGACACCCTCTTCCTTTATAAAGAGAAGGAGGATACGCTCACCCAGGTGACCGGGGCCAAGTTCGCCACCGGGGCGGTGGCGGTGGCCGGCGGCGGCAGCAAGGTCTACTTCACCGGGGCGGAATACAGCCAGATGCGGGAGGTCTTCTCCGGGCTGTATGAGCTGGATCCCGGCAGCGGCAAGGTGACCGAGCTGCTGCCCCAGGACAAGATGCGGCTGGGCCAGCTCTTCGAGGCGGGGGGCGTGCTCTATGTGGCCGGGTCCTTCTGCGACAAGATGGGCGGCACCGAGAAGAACGACTGGTACATCCTGAAGGGGAAGAAACTGGTGAAGATCGCCGACAACGACTTCACCATCGGCTGCAACATCTCCACCGACTGCCGGTACGGCCGGTCGGCGGCGCTGTGCGGCTACCAGGGAAAGCTGATGCACCTGTCCACTAAGGGGACCGTCTGTGCGCCGGTGATCCTGGACAAGGACGGGAGTGTCCAGCCGGCCTTCGCCTTTGACGGGGCGGTGGACGGCATCGCCGCCGCCGGGGAGAAGGTGCTCTTCACCGCGATGAAAAAGGGGAAACTGCAGGAGCTGTACCTCTTTGACGGGAAAAAGGTGAAGATGCTCACCCGCATGAACAGCTACGCCCTCTCGGGCAAGTATGTCGGCGAGCCGGAGTACTGCGGGTTCACAAACTCCCAGGGGACGCCGATCGACGGGTGGGTGATCAAGCCCTACGGCTATGACCCGGAAAAGAAGTATCCGGCGCTGCTCTCGATGCACGGCGGGCCCTGTGTGGCCTGGGGAGAGATCTTCGTGCACGAGATGCAGATGCTGGCGGGGCTGGGGTACTTCGTCTTCTTCTGCAACCCGAGAGGGTCGGACGGCAAGGGGGCGAAGTTTGCCGACATCAAGAACAAATACGGCACGGTGGACTTTGAGGACTTTATGGAGTTCACCGACCATGTGCTCGAGAGCTATCCGGCCATCGACAGCGGAAAGCTCGGGGTGCTGGGGGGCAGCTACGGCGGCTATATGACCAACTGGATCATCGGCAACACAAACCGGTTCGCCGCAGCGGTGAGCCAGCGGTCCTTCTGCAACCCGATCAGCGACTTTGGCAACTCGTGCATCGGGTACAGCTTTGACGCCAAGGAGTTTGCGGCGACGCCGTGGACCGGCCTGGACCGCATGTGGGACCATGCGCCGCTGAAATACGCGCCGAATGTGACGACGCCGACGCTGTTCATCCACTCGCTGGAGGACTACAACTGCCCGCTGAGCCAGGGGTTTGAGATGTTCAGCGCGCTGAAGTACCACGGGGTGACCAGTGAGATGGTGCTCTTCAAGGGGGAGAACCACGAGCTGTCCCGGTCGGGCAAGCCGACACACCGGCAGCGGAGACTGGCGGAGATCAGCAGATGGTTTGACACCTATCTGATGAAGTGACAGGATACGCCGAGAAAAGAGGGCCGGAGGGCTCTCT
>CAJFQR010000107.1 GCA_904419105.1 Candidatus Avimicrobium faecavium | reverse complement strand
GCGTCGATGCCCAGATAGCACTTGCCCTGGGCTGTGGTCAGGTCCGCCCGCTTGATCTTGTATTGGGCATGACGATCCAGAAACTCCTGGTACTCCGCCTCGTTCTGGAACAGCGGAGGCAGACGCTTGATCTCAGTCTCCAGCGGAACCCCGTCGCTCAGGCAGGCAGCCAGATCATCCAGTTCTCTCACCTGCAGCCGGTCAGGCAGATTGGCATCCGCATACTGGATTGAGCCCATCGCCGCAAACAGATGGCTGTTTTCCGGGACAATAGTCTGCTCCGGGGTGAGCTTCAATGTCCGGGCAAAGGCCTTCTGAAGCTCCGGCATAAAGTGCAGCGGTCCGCCGAGGAACGCCACATTCCCGCGGATCGGCCGTCCCTGCGCCAGGCCGGAGATGGTCTGGTTGACCACCGCCTGGAAGATGGACACCGCCAGATCCTCTTTGGCCACACCTTCGTTGATCAGCGGCTGCAGATCGCTTTTGGCAAAGACACCGCAGCGGGCAGCGATGGGATAGATGCGCTTGTAGCCCTTGGCATATTCGTTGAGACCTGCCGCGTCGGTGTTGAGCAATGCCGCCATCTGATCGATGAAGGAGCCCGTACCGCCGGCGCAGATGCCGTTCATCCGCTGATCCCGGCCGCCGGTAAGATAGAGAATCTTGGCGTCCTCACCGCCGAGTTCGATGGCCACATCGGTCTGAGGATAACGCCGGTCCAGACTCTCACTGACGGCGATGACCTCCTGTACAAAGGGGATCTCCATCGCATCGGCCAGCGCCATACCGCCGCTGCCGGTGATGGCCGGCTCCACCCGGATGTTGCCCAGCTTCTGCGACGCCCGATGCAGGATCTCCGCGAGGGTCTCCTGAATCTTGGCAAAGTGCCGCTGGTACTCACTGTACAGAAGCGCCCCGACCCGGTCCATAATCGCGACCTTAACCGTTGTAGAGCCAATATCGACTCCCAAAAGATATGTCTGTTCACTCATATTCTGCACCTCTTCCTGGTGTAAAAAGCCCCTGATCGCCGGGGCCGCATAATTATACTAATTTTGTACTAAATGGATACGGTAGGATTATAGCACAAATCGTCCTAACAAATCAAGGCTCAAAAATGAAACCTTTTTTCCAACCATTGGACAAGGTTTTACTGCAAAATGAATAAAGTTTTTCCGTTTTTCCATCACCGGCCTGCCCCCGCGGAAAAGGACGAAAGCAGTTGAAGATTTTGCAGATCTGTACTATACTATTTCTATAACTGAGCCGTTTGTTCGGCACACCGTTTTTGAGCAGCCTGCAATTTTGTCGGTGCAACAAAATCGGTTTCTCGATCATAGATAAGATGGGTGAGGGTTTGCATGTTGTTCTTATTTGCAAGTCTGCCGGCGCAGCAGGAGGCCCGGGCCAGACAGGAAGCAGCGCTGCATCAGGCGCTGACCGCTCTGGCTACCGGCGACCAGGATGCCATCGGGCAGGTCTATGAACACTCAAGAGCGGCGGTATATGCGCTGGCGCTCTCTCTTCTCAAAAACAGGCAGGACGCAGAGGATATCCTCCACGACACCTACCTTCAGATCTTCCGGGTCGCTGACCGGTATGACCGGCAGGGCAGGCCGCTGCCCTGGATCCTGACCATTGCACGCAATCAGGCCAAGATGCTGCTGCGCCGCCGCACCTATATGGAGACACCGGTGGAAGAGCTGGAGTTCTTTGAAGGGGAGGATCCGTTCCTCACAGCCGAGGACCGCATAGTACTGCGGGCGGCAATGGAACAGCTCGAGGACGACGAACGGGAGATCATCATGCTGCACGCAGTAGCCGGACTCAAGCATCGGGAGATCGCCGCCCAGCTGGAACGTCCGCTGGCAACGGTGATCTCCCGCTACCACCGCGCAATCCGAAAACTCAAGGCTATCATAGAGGAGGCGTGACCATGAACACCGATCTGATCGAATACAAGCTGAAAACAGCGGTGGAACATCTCACACCGGACATCAAAGACCAAATCCTTGCCGACTGCAAAAAAGAGGTGGCGGATCCTACTGTGATTCCGCTGCCCCAGCAGCACGACCCCCGCAGCCGCAATACAGGCTGGATCAAGGCACTAAGCCTTGGAGCGGCGGCCTGCATCATGATCGGCGGCGTGTTCTGGTGGAACCGCTTCCGGGCACTGAACTATATTGTTGAAATGGATGTGAACCCCAGCATTGAGCTGCGGATCAACAACGCCGAACGGGTCATTTCCGCCGAGGCCCTCAACGAGGACGCTGCCCTGATCCTCGATGATATGCCTCTGGCCGGCGTGGACATTGATGTGGCCACCAACGCCATCATCGGTTCCATGGTGAAAAACGGCTACCTCAGTGAGCTCTCCAACTCGATCCTGTTGTCGGTCTCCAGCGATGATGCACAGAAATCCGCAGAAGTCACGGCCCGTCTCACCGGAGAGATTAACGCGGCACTGGGCTCCTTCCAAGGATCCGTGATTGCACAGCAGCTCACCACCGATGAGGAGATCCAATCCATCGCTGCGACCTACGACATCTCTGAGGGCAAGGCCTCGCTGGTGCGCAGCATCCATGCGGCTCTGCCGATGCTGGCGGAGAAGGATCTGGCGGCTATGTCCATCAACGATCTGAACCTGCTCGCCGAAAGCAAGCAGGTCACCCCCCAGAATATCGAGACCACCGGCGCTGCCAGCGACCAGGCCTATATCGGCACCGATCGGGCCAGCACCATCGCCCTGGAACACGCCGGTGTCGCCGCCGACGCGGCCCAGGGTCTCCACGCCGAGCTGGACTACGATGACGGCGTCATGGAGTATGAGGTGGAGTTTTACGCTGGCGGAGTGGAGTATGAATACTCCATTTCTGCCCGGAGTGGGACGATCCTTTCCTATGAAATGGATCTGCCCTCCTCGCCGGATATTGCATCTGGGAGTTATCTCTCCGAAAGCGCTGTCCGGGAAGCCGCTCTGGCCGACGCAGGGGTAGAAGCTGCCGATGCCACCTTTATCAAAACGGCTCTTGGTCGGGAGGACGGCCAAATGGTCTACGAAGTGGAGTTCTTCACCTCCGATGGTGAATACAGCTACGAGCTGGATGCTGTCACAGGCGCGGTGCGGAAAAAGGAGAATACCATTCAGGACTTCTCTACCGGCACAGACAGCAACTACATTACCGCCGAACAGGCCCAGACCGCAGCTCTGTCACACGCCGGCTACAGTGAAAGCGACGCCGTTCTTCTCAAGACCGAGCGGGACCACGACGACGGCACCATCCTCTATGAGGTGGAATTTATCGCCGGCGGTCGGGAATATGAGTACGACATCGACGCTGTCACCGGCGCGGTGCTCAAGTTCGACTTTGAGACTGCCGAGGACCTGTCTCTCCCCTCTGCCCCGTCCGGCACTGCGGACAGTGGCATCAGTATGGAAACAGCACAGCAGGCGGTGTTGGCTCGACTGGAGCTTACGACGGAGGATGCAATATTCCAGAAGTCGGAACGAGATGCGGACGATGGCCGTATCGTCTACGAATTCGAGCTCACCGCCGGCGGCATCAAATATGAGGCCAAGGTGGACGCCTCCACCGGCAGTGTCCTGGAGTTGGAACAGGACGACTGAGGTTTATTGCATTAAAAAAGAAGGACCTGCGGTCCTTCTTTTTTTGCTATTCTTCGATCACGTCGATGTCCACCGGCATGGTACTGTATACTTTGTACCCCACCAGATACCAGCCCTCATGAACGGCGTCCTCATCGATGGTGCAGTCGGTGATCGCCACGGTTTCGGGGCCAAACCCTGCTGCCTCTCCGACAAAGCTCCCCATACGGTTGGCTCCGGGTACCTCATAGAAGATCTCCACACCACTGTGGCAGCCGGTGATGGTAAATAGCATATCTCCAGAAAAGCCACCGATATTGCTGGGAATTGAAGCATTGGGACGGATCGCAATGGTGAGCGTACCATCTGCCGAACAGTCGGCAATCGGTAGGTTCGCACTGCCTGCAAAACCGCCTCCGTACCAGGTCGCAGTAATATCGGCATCGGCACTACAGCCGGTGATCCTCGTTGGAGGCAGATCAGAACTGGCAGTGCTACGATCCAAACTCCCCGCAAAACCGCCAACATTGGAAGAACCCCTCACCGTCCCAGAAAAGCTGCAATTCGTGACCTCGGCACCATTGATGATCCTGCCAGCAAATCCGCCGACGGCATGGTCCA
>CAJFQR010000106.1 GCA_904419105.1 Candidatus Avimicrobium faecavium | reverse complement strand
CAGGCAGAATCCTGCAGTCTCTCGGTGATCTGCTTGAGCACCGCAAGCATCAGGTTCTCCTTGCGGTTGTAGTAATAGGTCAGATTGCCGACACTGATGCCGGCCCGTTCGGCAATCTCCCGCATTGAAACCTTGTCATACCCATACTGGCCGAACAGCTCCTTCGCGCAGGCGAGGATCTCCTGTTGTTTCTTTTGTTTTGACATTGGCAATCCCTCTCCCTGTTCAAAGTGGCGAAAAATTAGCTGTGGACCAGCTCCTGGGTGGGTTCCGGCATAAACCGTCTGGAAAACACCAGATGAAGCACCGCTGTGACTGCAACACCCCAGAAGATATCAATAACTGAATGCTGCTTGAGAAAGACAGTGGACAAACAGATGAGCACAAAGACGCTGTTGGCCAGCATCCGCACCCACCGCCTCTGCCCCAGCACACTGCGGCAGATGGCCAGATCCATTGCCATCGCCGACGCCACATGGATTGACGGACAGACATTGGTCGGTGTATCCACCGCCTGGATCAGGCGCACCAGGTCTGCAAAGATGTTCTGCCGGGTAATCTCCACCCGCAGGTCCAATCCATTTGGGAAGATCAGATAGAGCCCGAGACACAGAGTCATACCGGTGAACATTACAGCGCAAAGATAGTAGTATTGCTTTCGGTCGTATTGGAGGAGCAGCAGCGGGATAACTGCAAGTTCCACAAACCAGGTGGCATACGGTACGATAAAGTACTCACAAAAGGGGATCAGGTCATCCAGCGGGCACCAGATGATGTACCGAGGCTCCACCACCTGTTCTACCAGGACAAAGCCCAGCAGATAAAACGGAAAATAGGTGAGGGCGATCATCGCCGGATACCGACGGTAGAAAGCCAGGATACGCTCTCTTACGCTCATAGATCGTATTTACCCTTTACGGCGCCTACCGGTTCCCGGTAGCCGATACCAACGGCAACAGTGGGACCGGACTGTGCACCGGAGCAGCCGCTGCAGCCGGAACAACTCCCCGAGCAGGAGGAACCGCCGGAAATCCGGCCGCCGTCGGCCATCTCCACCGGGCGCTGACCCCGGGCAGCGGCGGTAAGCATCAGTTTAATACGATTGAGCTGGTTTACCTCACTGGCGCCGGGATCGTAGTCAACGGCGATCATATTCGCCTCGGGATAGTCCCGCTGGATGCTGCGCATAACGCCCTTGCCGACGATGTGGTTGGGCAGGCAGCCGAAGGGCTGTACACAGACAATGTTGGGCACGCCGCTCTTTACCAGTTCCACCATCTCACCGGCCAGGAACCAGCCTTCACCGCACTGGTTGCCGGCAGACAGATAGGGCTCGGCGCACTTACGCAGTGTCTTGATGCCGGTCGGCGGAGTGAAGCGGCGGCTCTTGGCAAAGGCCTTCGTGATGGGGCCTCTCACCCACTCCACCGCCCTGATACCCAGGTTGGAGAAAAAGGCGACTTTTTTGCTGCCGCCGAGGTATTCGGCTTTGAAGTCGCTGTTCTCGAAGCAGTACTCAAAGAAGCCGAGCAGCTCCGGCACTACCGCCTCAGCGCCCTCACTTTCAAGAACATCCACCAGGTGGTTGTTCGCCAGCGGCATATACTTGACCAGAATCTCACCAACGACGCCGACACGGTTCTTCCGCGGGATATCCCGCAGCGGCAGTTCGTCAAACTCCTGGACCATCTTCTTGATGTTGCGACGGTATTCGCCCAGACCAAAGCCATCCTTCACCAGCGACTCACAGACGATCTTCTTCCACTTTTCGTGCAGGGCATTTGCTGAACCAGGCACCAGCTCATAGGGACGCACCCGGTAGAGCATCGCCTGGAAGGCGTCGCCATAGGCCACCGCCTGCGCAGCACGGACCACCAGCGTAGGCGTATAGGTAAAGCCGTCATTCTTCTCCATACCGTTCATATTCACCGAGATGACAGGGATGTACTCCATCCCCACCTTCTCCAGAGCCAGCCGGATAAACGCCACATAGTTGGAGGCACGGCAACCGCCGCCGGTCTGAGACATGAGGATAGCCAGCTTGTGGGTGTCGTACTTGCCGGAGAGCACCGCCGCCATGATCTGACCAATGGTGATCAGCGACGGATAGCAGGCGTCGTTGTTGACCAGCTTGAGGCCGGTATCGATGGCCGAACGGTTGTCGCTCTCCAGAAGCTCAATGTTGTAGCCCTCTTTTTTGAAGATCGGCTCCAGCAGCTCGAAATGGATCGGAGACATCTGCGGACAGAGCAGCGTATAGCCCTGCTCCTTCATCTCCTTGGTAAACACCGCCCGGTGGAAGGCCGTCGGCACCGGCTTGGCGACGATGCCGTTCTCCTTTCTCATATTGATAGCCGCAATCAGCGAACGGATACGGATACGGGCGGCTCCGAGGTTGTTGACCTCATCAATCTTCAGCAGCGTATAAAGCTTGCCCGACTTTGTGAGGATCTCCTGCACTTCATCGGTGGTGACAGCGTCTACACCGCAGCCAAAGGAGTTGAGCTGTACCAGGTCCAGATTGTCGAACCGGCGCACATAACTGGCTGCCGCATAGAGTCGGGAATGGTAAGTCCACTGGTCGGTAACCCGCAGCGGACGGGTGAGATAGTCCTCATCCTCCAGCGCCAGATGGGCGATGCTGTCCTCGGTGAGAACGGCAAGGCCGTAGGAGGCGATCATCTCCGGAATCCCGTGGTTGACCTCCGGATCACAGTGATAAGGACGTCCGGCCAGTACGATGCCGTGGCGGTCCGGGTCGGCATTGACCCAGGCCAGCACCTCCTCGCCTTTTTTGCGAATGTCCTCCTTGGCCTGGAGCTGCTCCGCCCAGGCCTTTGCGGCCGCAGCGGCGGTCTCCGCCGCATCGATGCCGAACTCCTCGGCCATCACCCGCTTGAGCCGCTCGGTGATGGTGATCTCATCGCTGAAGGCCACAAACGGACAGATCATCTTGACGGTGCCCCGCCACAGATCCTCGATGTTGTTCTTCAGATTCTCCGGGTAGGACATGACCATCGGGCAGTTGAAGTGGTTCTGGGAGTTCGGGTCCTCCTTGCGTTCGTAGTAGACACAGGGGTAGAAGATACGGTCAACCCCGTGGGCGATGAGCCACTCCACATGACCGTGGCTGAGCTTGGCTGGGTAGCACTCGCTCTCGCTGGGGATGCTCTCCATGCCCATTTCATAGATCGAACGGCTGGACTGAGGCGAGAGCAGCACCGAGAAGCCAAGTTCCTTCAGGAAGGTGGCCCAGAACGGATAGTTCTCATACATATTGAGCACCCGCGGGATCCCCAGCACGCCTCGGGGAGCCTTATCCGCCGGCAGCGGCTCATAGCCGAAGATGCGTTCAAATTTGTACTTCATCAGATTCGGGGTATCGGTGTCTACATGACTGTCTCCGAGGCCCTTTTCGCAGCGATTGCCGGTGATGAAGCGCCGGCCGCCAGGGAAAATGCTGATGGTGAGCTGGCAATTGTTTTCACAACGGCCGCAGCGGGCCAGACGGGTCTCCCAGGTGAGCTGCTGGATCTGCTCAAAGGAGAGCATCCTGCTCTCCCGGTTGTGGCAGCGGTCCATGGCGATCAGCGCCGCACCAAAGGCGCCCATGATGCCGGCGATGTCCGGCCGGATCACATGCTCGCCGAAGATGTTCTCAAAACAGCGCAGCACCGCGTTGTTGTAGAAAGTGCCGCCCTGGACTACGATGTGCTCGCCCAGATCCCGGGGAGAATTGCACTTGAGCACCTTATAGAGGGCGTTCTTCACCACCGAGTAGGAAAGGCCGGCGGAGATATCGCCAAGGCTGGCACCCTCCTTCTGGGCCTGCTTGACATTGGAGTTCATAAAGACAGTGCAGCGTGTGCCCAGGTCCACCGGGGACTGGGCATAGAGAGCCTCGCCGGCAAACTCCTGAGCGGTGAGACCCAGAGAATTCGCAAAGCTCTCCAGGAAGGACCCGCAGCCGGAGGAGCAGGCCTCGTTGAGGGTGATGCTGTCCACAACGCCGTCCCTGATCTTGATGCACTTCATATCCTGACCGCCGATGTCCAACACACAGTCCACCTGATGGTCAAAGAAGAGGGCCGCCGTGGTGTGAGCGATGGTTTCCACCTCGCCCTCATCCAACTGCAGTGCCTCCTTGAGAAGCTGCTCACCATAGCCTGTGGAGCAGGAATAGGTGATCTTGAGCCCCTCTGGCATCAGCTGCTGGAGTTTGGCCATTGCACG
>CAJFQR010000105.1 GCA_904419105.1 Candidatus Avimicrobium faecavium | reverse complement strand
GTGCTCGAGAGCCTCCGGGACAAGCACCCGATCATCGACCTGATCCTCGAGTACCGCAAGCTGGCCAAGCTCAAGAACACCTATGTGGACGGCTTTGTCGGCCTGGTCGGGCCGGACGGCCGGGTCCACAGCGTCTTCAAGCAGACCGAGACCCGCACCGGACGCATCTCCTCCGCCGAGCCCAACCTACAGAACATCCCGGTGCGCACCGAGATCGGCAGCGTGTTCCGCCGGTTCTTCTACGCGCCGGACGGGGAGACGCTGGTGGACGCCGACTACTCCCAGATCGAGCTGCGGGTGCTGGCCCACATCGCCGCCGATGAGCAGATGATCGAGGCCTTCCGCACCGGCGCCGATATCCACACCCGCACCGCCTCCCAGGTGTTCGGCCTGCCGCCGGAGTTCGTCACCCCGCGGATGCGCTCCCGGGCCAAGGCGGTCAATTTCGGCATCGTCTACGGCATCGGAGCCTACTCCCTGTCCAAGGACATCGGCGTCTCGGTCGCCGAGGCCAACGACTACATCGACAGCTACCTCTCCACCTTCCACGGGGTGCGCCAGTATATGGAGGCTACCAAGGCCTTTGCCAAGGAGCACGGCTATGTGGGCACCCTCTTTGGCAGACGGCGGGAACTGCCGGAGTTGACCGCCTCCAACCGGGCCACCCGCAGCTTCGGCGAGCGGGTGGCGATGAACACCCCGATCCAGGGCACCGCCGCCGACATCATTAAGATCGCCATGGTGCGGGTCTACCGCCGGCTCAAGGCGGAGGGCCTCTCCGCCCGGCTGATCCTCCAGGTGCACGACGAGCTCATCGTCGAGGCCCCGGAGGCGGAACGGGAGCGGGTCGCCGCGCTGCTCCGGGAGGAGATGAGCGGTGCCGCCGAGCTGTCGGTGCCGCTGGTGGTGGATGTGGGCTGCGGCCGCACCTGGTATGAGGCCAAGTGAGATGGAGCGCTATACCATCTGCCCGATGACGGCGGCCACCGCCCCGGCAGCCGCCGCACTGGAGCGCCGTGCCCTGCCCGGAGAACCCTGGTCGGACGCCGCCTTCCTGGCCGAGGCCGCAAACCCCCGCGCCCGCTACCGGGTGGCCCTCTCCCCGGACGGAGAGGTTCTCGGCGCCGCCGGGATGCAGGGGGTCCTGGGGGAGTACAGCGTCACCACCCTGGCCGTCGCCCCGGAAGCCCGCCGCAGGGGCCTTGGTCGGGCGCTGATGCAGGCGCTGATTGCCGTCTGCCGGGAGGAGAGCGCCCTCTTCCTCACGCTGGAGGTCCGTGCCTCCAATGCCGCCGCCATCGCCCTCTACCGCTCCCTCGGCTTTGCCGCCGAGGGCCGCCGCCCGAATTTTTACCAAGACCCCCGGGAGGACGCCCTGCTGCTCACGCTGCGGTTCTCCCCGGCACCTGAAACAGAAAAGAGTTGATTTCCCCGTTGAAGATCCTAGCCATTGAATCCTCCTGCGATGAGACCGCCGCCGCCCTGGTGGAGGACGGCCGCACCGTCCTCTCGTCGGTGGTGAACACCCAGATCGAGGAGCACAAGCTCTACGGCGGCGTGGTGCCGGAGATCGCCTCCCGCCGCCACACCGAGAACATCTGCGCCGTCGTCGGGGCGGCCCTTGACCAGGCCTCCCTCACCCTGCCGCAGGTGGACGCTGTCGCCGTCACCGCCGCCCCGGGGCTCATCGGGGCGCTGCTGGTCGGGGTCAATTTTGCCAAGGGCCTGGCCCTTGCCGCCGGCAGGCCGCTGATCCCGGTGCACCACCTCCGGGGACACATCGCCGCCAACTACATCGCCCACCCGGACCTGGAGCCTCCCTTCCTCTGCCTGGTGGTGTCCGGCGGGCACACCCACATCATCGATGTCACCGACTACACCCACTTCACCGTCATCGGCCGCACCCGGGACGATGCCGCCGGCGAGTGCTTTGACAAGGTCGCCCGGGCCGCCGGCTTCCCCTATCCCGGCGGCGTCAATATGGACAAGGTCAGCCCCGACGGCGACCCCCACGCCTTCCGCTTCCCCCACCCGAAGGTGGAGGGCAGCCCCTTTGATATGAGCTTTTCCGGGCTCAAGACCTTCGGCGTCAACCTGGTGCACAACGCCGCCCAGCGGGGCGAGCCCCTCTCCCGGCCGGATCTGGCCGCCAGCTTTGGCGCTGCGATGGCGGATATCCTCTGGGAAAAGCTCCTCTACGCCCAGCAGCACACCGGCCGCCGCACGCTGGTGGTGGCCGGCGGCGTCTCCGCCAACAGCCAGCTCCGGGCCAAACTCACCCGGGAGTGCCGGGCCCGGGGCCTCACCCTCTACCTGCCGCCCCTCTCCCTCTGCGGGGACAACGCCGCGATGATCGGCTCCCAGGCCTACTACGAGTTCCTTGCCGGCCACACCGCCGGCAGCTCCCTCAACGCCATGGCCACGATGGACATCTCCCGCAGCTTTGAGGAGTTCTGCTGACCCTGTCCGTTTTGTAAAAAGTAAACCATATTCTACAAGGAGGAATCCCTATGAACGAAATCATCCGCAAGGAGAGCTTCCACCGGCGGGGCTGGCACGCCGTCGTCTCGATGCTCATGCTCACCGCCGGCTGTGCCTGCTTTGTCCTCAGCTGCATCGGCGCCATGGCAATGATGCGCCGCACCGGCGATTGATTTTCCCCTCCGATACGAAAAAAGGCCCGGCCTCCCCGCCGGGTCTTTTTTTGCGCAAAAAAGTGCCCCCGGCGGATACCGGGGGTGGAGAAAAAGAAACATAATCCCGCTGCTGGCGGTGGATGATTTGGAGAGCACCGGCCAGTGCGCGGTATGTTTTCCCAAACATCGGGCAGACACTTGCTCTTCTTCCGCCGATGGTGTTGGGCCTTATTGCAGAGGGGAACGCCCCTCTGCCGGGTGCGGAGAGAAAGGCTGTCGGGACCAGACCTTCCGCATCCGGCAGAAGAGGGGGACTCTTCGCCCCCCTCCCCCTGTCTCACCCCCGCCGACGGACCGGGGGCTGTTTTGTCATATCAGCCGCTGGCTTACTTGCGACCGCCAGGGCGATGTTTTGAGCGCAAGCTCAAAACTCGTCAGAGGAAGCCGAAGGCTTCCGGCTGACACTACCTATTTAGACCGCGAGTTTGCAGCGCAAACTCGTAGGGAGGTAAGCGCAGCTTACCGACCGGTGTCGGGGTTGACCTTACCACCATCGGTGGTGCTGGAGCTGTCATCGGTGTTGTCGGTGATGGACTCGAGGTCGATCTCACCATCGGCGATGACATACTGGCCCAGAGTGCGGGTGCGGAACTCCCAGGCCTCGTAGTCCTCGTTGTAGGTGGCGTCAACCTTCTCCAGCTTGCCATCGACTACCTGATACAGGAAGGTGTCGTCAGCAGCGTAGATGTACATGGTGCCGGTGCGGTTGAAGGACGGGTTGCCGGTGAAGGTGATGAAGTCCATGTTCACGGACTCGTCCATAGCGGCAACCTCAGGATCGTGGCGGGTGGTCCAGGCCAGGTTCAGGCGGCTCTGACCGTTAACATTAACGGTAAACATAGCCTCCTCACCGAACTCGATGTCGATCTCACCGGCCTCGGTGTCAAAGTCAACAATACCGGTCTTGCCAGCCTCGAGGACCTCATCGCCATCGAAGTTGTCCTTGTAGTACTCCTTAGTACCATCGGGAGCGTAGGTGGTGTCGAGTTCACACGCGAAATCGGAATGTCTGGCTCTGGTATCGCTGGTGCCAACCTTGATGCTACCTACCAGGTCCTCAATGGATTCGGAATCATTTTCCGGAACAGTTACAATTACGGACATAATCCGCTGATTGTTATCGTATCTTACAAAACGAGTGTCAACATCAGCCTTGTTTCTGTCCCAATCGGTCCAAACATCGAGCTCTTCGTCATAACCAAGATCGTTTCTCAGGCTATAAGCAATACCCCAATGGTCTCTGCCATTGTCTCTCTCAAGACGATCATTTCCATTGGTACCCTCAGCTTCCCAGTACTCATACAGGAAAACAGGAATGGCAATCTCATCGCCGCCATCGAGAACATCAAAGTTCCCAATCTCGTCATCGGTGGTATTTACTTCACCCTCATCGTTAATGACATAGGCCTGAGTACCAATCGCGGGAACAATTACCTGATCCCAAGCGTCGCTCTTCTCATAGCGCGAATGTTCCATATCGTTGTCAATTACATTCGCAGGACCTTTTGCAGGTGCACCATCAGAAATTGCAGCAAAAGAATTTGAAGCAACAGCAGG
>CAJFQR010000104.1 GCA_904419105.1 Candidatus Avimicrobium faecavium | reverse complement strand
CCATGCCGGACACCCGCACGAACATGAGCGCGTACACCAGCGACGGCACCGTGCGGATGGCCATGATGCACATCCGCCCGACAAAGGCGATGGGCTTGGGCATCAGGTTGGAGGCGGAGATCAGTGAGAAGGGGATCGACAGGATCGCCCCGACCACCGTGCCCAGGAAGGCGATGCACACCGTCTCCAGCATCAGGTAGAGCACGCCCTCGTCGGTGAAGTTGAGCAGCAGCTCCATATCCGGGTGGAAGATGCCCGAGAGGATGCTCACGGCGATCTGTCCGCCGCTGGCGGCGCCGCCGGTGGCGTCTGTGGCGGCGGTGGCCGACCAGGCGATCAGCCCCACCAGGAGCGCACCGACCACCAGCCGGTAGAGGAGGTTTTTCGGGCGGTTTTCATAGGCTTGCAGAATGCGGTTTTCCAAAACAGTACCCCCTTAGACCAGCTTTTTGCGGCAGTAGCGGCTGATGGTCTCGATGATGAACACGGTGACGAACAGCATGATCAGGATGGTGCCGGCGCTGGCATAGTCCCGCCAGCCCAGCCGCTCGTTGAGCACCAGACCAAGGCCGCCGGCCCCGACATAACCGAGGATCGACGCATAGCGCACATTGCCCTCAAAGCAGAAGAGGGTGTTGGAGATGTAGGAGGGCAGCACCTGCGGAATGATGGCACAGGCAAAGGCCCGGGGCTTGGAGGCGCCCAGCGCCTCGGCGGCCTCATAGGCGCCCATATCCACCGTCTCGATCTCCTCGTAGAGGATCTTGCCCATGTATGCAAAGGTGAAGATGGCGATGGCGGTGGTACCGGCCAGCGTGCCCAGGCCGAACACATAGGTGGCCACCAGCGCGCACACCAGCGTGGGCACCGTGCGCACCAGGCTGAACATCAGCCGGGTGGCGGAGACCACGATCCTGCTCTTGATGATGTTGGTGGAGGCCAGCACCGCAAAGGGCACCGCCGCCACCGTGCCGATCACCGAGCCCAGCAGCGACATCTTGATGGTGTCAAACAGCGGGGCCCACACCTGCCGGTGGTAGCTCCAGTTCGGCGGAGTGAACATCTCCTCGAGGATGACGAAGAACTGCTCCCCGCGCTTGATGAGCACCGACAGGTCGAACCCGGTGACCCGCACCGATACCGCACACATCAGCACCACGATCAGGCAGACCAGCGGCATCCGGGAGGCGGGTTTGGACACCGTCTTGCCGTTTGCCAGCGTGTACTCCTTCGGCGGAAAGATCTTGTCGTACAGGCTCACCGGTCCGCCACCTCCTGCTCAAACTGACCACCGTAGACGGTGGCCAGCACCTCATCGGTGACCGCCGAGGCCGGCCCGTCGTAGACCACCTCACCGGCCCTGATGCCCACCACACGGGTGGCGTACTGCAGCGCCAGATCCACATGGTGGATGTTGATCAGCACGGTGATCTTCATCTCCTCGTTGATCCGCTTGAAGTCGTCCATGACCTGCTTGGCAGTCACCGGGTCCAGCGAGGCCACCGGCTCGTCGGCGAGGATGATCTTCGGGTCCTGGGCCAGCGTGCGGGCCAGCGCCACACGCTGCTGCTGCCCGCCGGAGAGCTGGTCCGCCCGGACAAAGGCCTTGTCCAGGATCCCCACCTTGTCCAGTGCCTCCAGCGCCGCCAGCTTGTCCTCCTTGGGATAGGCCCCGAGCAGCGCCCGCCAGAAGGGCAGGTCCGGCACCCGGGAGGTGAGCACATTTTTGATGACGGTGGTGCGGGTGACCAGGTTGAAGGACTGGAAGATCATACCGATGTGCCGGCGGAATTTGCGCAGCGCCGCCCCGTGCAGCGTCATCACATCGATATCGTCCACCGTGAGCTTGCCCTCGGTGATGTCATGCATGCGGTTGATGGTGCGGATGAGGGTGGACTTACCTGCGCCGGACAGGCCGATGATGGCCACAAACTCCCCCTGGTCGATGGTGAGGTTGATGTCCTTCAGGGCCTGATAGCCGTTGGGGTAGGTCTTGCTCACATGGTCAAAAACAATCATTGGAAACCTCTTCTACTCGTAGTGTGGAATGCTCCTGCTTTTGTAAGGGGAAGGGCCTCGCCCTCCCCTTTACAAAAACAGAGGAACGGTGTTCCGCTCCCCTGTTCCGGTGCGTGTTAATCCAGCTGTGTCAGTCCGGTCACTGCGCAGCGGTCATCTCCTGGATGAGCTGCTGGGCAGCGCGCTCATTGTCGTAGTCGGACGACTGAGCGGGCTGGTAGCCGTTGTGGCTGTAGATGGCGATGACAGCCTTGCCCTCGTCGGTGTTGCCGATGTTGATGAAGGCGTTCTGCAGCGCGGTCTTGAACTCATCGGTCATGATCTCGCTGGTCTTGGATACCGAGATGGTGTCGTTGTAGATCGCCGGGGTGACGCCGATCACATTGGTCTCATCCCAGATGGAGGCGGTGCGGCCGTACTCGCTCTGCCACTGATCCACATAGTCGCGGCGGACATCGGCGTAGGAGACGATGATGTCCACCTGGCCGGAGGCCAGACGGGCCATGGCGCTGCCGTAGGAATCGGCCTGAACGGTGTGGCTCAGATCGGTGATGCCCTTACCGTAGTTCTCCTGGAGCCACAGAGCCGGGTAGATGTAGCCGGCGGGCGAAGAGGGGGACATAACCGCCCAGTTCGCGGAATCCAGGTCCTCCCAGGTGAGCTCCTCGCCGTTGTTGACCTTGGCACCGAGCTCCTGGCCCTTGGCAGACGGGCCGGCGATGATCAGGGCGCGGTAGGAGACCGCCTGATCCTCGGTGGGCTCGGTGGGCTTGTTGTCATTCCAGTCCTTGGCGCTGTCCGAGTCGATGCTCAGGCCGTCACGGGTGGCGGTGAGAATGACATCGCAGCCGTCGTCATACAGTACATAGGTACCGCCGGGGATCAGACCGACATCGACGGTGCCGGCGGACAGGCTCTCGCCGACCGCCTCGTAGCTGGTGCCGACCGAGATCTCCACATCGCCCACATCGTAGCCCTCCTTGGCCAGCTCGGTGATGAGCATCTCCTTCAGGGGCTCGGTGGCGGTGATGATCTCCTCCGGCTCACGGGAGGGGACAAAGGCCACTCTCAGCGTGTCGATCTGGCTGTTGCCGTCCTCGGCAACGGAAGAGCTGCTGCCCTCGTCCGAAGAACAGGCGGCCAGCGAGACGCACAGCGCGGCGGCCAGCATGGCGGAAAGAATCTTTTTCATAATATCCTCCATTTTCATTCCGGGCAGAGCCCGGTCGTTTGCCCGGTGTGAACACCCGCCGGGCTTTTTGTTGTCCGGTTGCACCCGGACAGGGCCCCATCCACAGGGGACGGGGCCTTACGCACCTATTATATATCAGCATGGGGACAGATTTCAATAGATAATCTATACGCTTTTCCCGGATTTCATCCTCCGGTAACCTGCTCTCAAAAAGAGAAGAGGCCCTTCCGGGCCTCTTCTCCTCTGCAAGGCTGTTTGTCCTGGAAGACAAACCGGATCTTTTTCATTTCCCTGCGGGCTGTGCCGCGGGGCTGGGGCATCACGCCCACCGATAGTATACCATCTGCCAAAGGCGCTTCACAAGGGGGCCCGGCGGATTTCAGACTTCTGCTCACACAGGGGGCGATTTTTTGGAGAAATCGTCTGCCCACTGACGATCTCCCGGCGGGTTAGACGCCTTTGCCGCCGTTTTTTCTGTCTATTTTCCATAAAATCCATCAAGCCATCTTGTATATAATTCTGTAACGCCGGATTGAAAATCTTTTTACCCAAAACAAAAAAACCGGGTACAGGACCCGGTTTTTTTTATTTGCTCGAAAGGTGAGCTCGCAGGAAGCAGGCAGCTTACGCCATCTCGTAGGAAACGGTGGGCTTGGCCTTGCCGCTGCCGGTGCGATAGAAGGCCCAGATGAAGCCGGCTGCCATAACAACAACGTTGAAGATGATCAGCTGAATGGTCATCGAGCTCAGCATGAAGCTGGCCTGGATCACAATCGCAATGCAGGTTACGATCATCAGGGCGTTGAACACGGGAGTGGGTACACGGAAGGCACTCTTCTCCCAGGCCTCCGGGAACATCTTCGGGAGCTTCATCGCAGTGATGGTGAAGATCAGGTTGTTGATGTAGCCCAGGATCTGTACGATCGAGCTGATCTGTGCAATCTCAAGATCGAGCAGAATCGGAACGACCAGGATGATGTAGTAGATGATCAGGATCTTGTAAGGAGTCTTGAACTTGGACAGGGTAGCCAGGGAGGTCGGGAACCAGCCGTCCTCGCAGGACTGCATGACCGGCTTGGTGCAGCTCATGATCTGGGAGTTCAGCGTGGTGGCCAGAGCGAACATG
>CAJFQR010000103.1 GCA_904419105.1 Candidatus Avimicrobium faecavium | reverse complement strand
GTTCACTACTTTTATGTACCCCGGTAATGGAATATTCCACCCATTCAGCGATATTGACAGCGTGGTCGCCAATGCGCTCAAAGTATTTGGCGATCATCAGCATGTCAAGGAGAACCTCCCCCTCTTCCGGTTGGCTGGCGATGGCACCGATGAGCTCTTTTTTGACCTGCTCGAACAGATCGTCAACCACATCGTCCTCCTGAATGACCGCCAGAGCCGCATCATAGTCCTTGCGGACAAAGGAGTCGACACTGTCGGTCACCATCTTGATTGATGCTCTCGCCATATCGCCGATGTGCAGCCGGGATTCAAACGGGTGCTGCACCACATAGCCCAGCATCTCGGCAATATCCCGGGCCTGATCGCCAATGCGCTCCATGTCAGAGATCATCTTCAGGGCCGAGGATACCATACGCAGATCGCTGGCCACCGGCTGCTGCTGAAGCAGGATCTTCATGCACAGCGCCTCAATCTCCCGCTCTTTCTCGTCGATCTGGTCGTCCAGCTCCAACGCATGGGGGATATAGGTCAGATCCGAGTCGAGCAGTCCCTTGGCCACAATGGAGATGGCCTCCTCGCAAAGAGCACCCATCCGGATCAGTTCCACATTCAGTCTTTCCAATTGCTGATCAAATCTTGTACGCATATCATCCAAACCTTCCTGTGATGTAATCCTCGGTGCGTTTATCCCGCGGCTGCGAGAACATCTGCTCGGTATCGCCATACTCGACCACTTCACCGAGCAGGAAGAACGCCGTCCGGTCGGCTACGCGCACCGCCTGCTGCATGTTATGGGTCACCATAACGATAGTATACCGCTCTTTGAGCTCCATTACAAGCTCTTCAATCTTGGAAGTGGAGATTGGGTCAAGGGCGGAGGTCGGTTCGTCCATCAGGAGGACTTCCGGCTCCACCGCCAGCGCCCGAGCGATGCACAGACGCTGCTGCTGACCGCCGGAGAGACCCAGAGCGCTCTTTCTCAAGCGATCCTTGAGTTCATCCCAGATAGCAGCACCCCGGAGAGATTTTTCCACAAGTTCATCAAGCTGACTCTTGGAGCGGATGCCGTGGGTGCGGGGGCCATAGGCAATGTTGTCATAGACACTCATCGGGAAGGGGTTGGGCTTCTGGAAGACCATGCCCACACGCTTGCGCAGCTCGAACACATCCATCTCCGGCGCAAAGATGTCCTTCCCATCCAGAAGGACCTTACCCTCAATGCGGCAGCCCTCAACCAGATCGTTCATTCGGTCCAGAGTGCGAAGAAGGGTAGACTTGCCGCAGCCGGAAGGCCCGATAAAGGCGGTGATGTTGTGCTCGGGGATCGCCAGATTGATGTCTTTGAGCGCCTTGAATTCGCCGTAATAGAGGTCGAGATGTTCAATGTCAAATTTACTCATTTTTTATAGGTCACCTGCTCTGAAGTTTACTGGCCACAAGGGCGCTGAGACGGTTGATAATCAAGACGAGCACCAGCAGAACCACTGCGGTGGCATAGGCCTCGTCGGTATAAAGGCCTTCGCTGAGCAGAGCATACATGTGCACTGCCAGCGTCCGGCCGGAACTCAACACCGAATCCGGTACACCGGTGACAGTACCCGCTGTATAGATCAGCGCGGCGGTCTCGCCGACGATACGACCGATACCCAGAATGACACCGGAGAGGATACCAGGCATTGCAGATGGCAGCACCACCCGGAAGATGGTGCGCAGCCGCCCGGCGCCCAGGCCGTAGCTGCCCTCCCGATAGCTGTCCGGCACCGCAAGAAGAGCCTCTTCGGTGGTGCGCATAATCAGCGGGAGAATCATAATGGCAAGGGTGATGACGCCGGCAAGGAGACTGTATCCCCACTCCATCGCCCGCACAAAAGCCATATAGCCGAACAGGCCGTATACGATGGACGGAATGCCGGACAGGGTCTCGGTGGTCATACGGATCACCGGTACCACCTTGTTGTCCCGCTTGGCATACTCGGTGAGGTAAATAGCCGACCCAATGCCAAACGGCACCGCAAGCAGCAGTGTAAGCAGAACCATCGCCACAGTGTTGATCAGCGCCGGCATCATCGAAGCATTTTCCGAGGTGTATTCCCATTCAAAGAGAGAGGGTTTCAGGTTCGGAATACCCTTGACGATGATATAGGCCACCAGTGAAAAGAGAATAAAGATGGTCAATGCCGCGGCAAAGGTGACAACGGCCCGCAGAAAAATCGATTTTGGATGCCGCTTGTAGGTTGCAAAATACTGTTTCACTTATTTATCCTCCTTCTTTCTCAGCAGCGAGAAGGTCAGGTTGATCAGCAGGATAAAGACAAACAGTACCACGCCGGTAGCCAGCAGCGCCGCCCGGTGCATATCGGTGGCGTAGCCCATCTCGAGCACGATGTTGGAGGTCAGCGTACGCACGCCACTGAGCAGACTCTCCGGGATCACCGGCTGGTTGCCGGCCACCATGCTGACCGCCATCGCCTCACCGATCGAACGGTCGATCGCCAGGATAATACCAGCGGTGACGCCGCTTTTGGCCGCCGGGAGCATAACCTTGAACATGGCCTCTTCCGGTGTAGCGCCAAGTGCGAGCGCGCCTTCATAATAGCTCTCCGGTACTGCACGGATGGAGGACTCCCCTACGCTGATCAAGGTGGGCAGGATCATAATGCCCAACAGGATCGACGCAGTAAGCACACTCTTGCCGTTGCCCCCGAAGAGATCCCGCATCATCGGCACAATGACCACCAGACCGAAGAAGCCGTAGACGATGGACGGAATACCGGCCAGCAGATCCACTGCCGGCTTGAGGTACTTGTAGATTTTGGGCGGGCAGAAGCGCGCCAGATAGACAGCGCACAGCAGCCCGATGGGGATCCCGAGGATCAGCGATCCGGCAGTGACATAGATACTGCCGAGGATCATCGGGAAGATACCGTAGATATCCTGAGTTGGGCGCCAGTTGGTACCGAGCAGGAAATCCAGCGGTCCGATCTCAAAGATCGTGGGGAATCCGTTCGCAAACAGGAACAGACAGATGACGATAACAGCGAAGATAGAAGCAAGGGCTGTGATCAAAAAGACACAGCCCATGCTCTTTTCTCTGAGTTTATTCATCGGCTCACCTCAGAAGAAGATATGAAATTGCAGCCTTGGAAGTATCTTGGCTTTTGGCTTAGGCAACTTCGGACCAGTTGGTGATCTCGCCCATGTAGATGCCCTTGACCTGCTCGCTTGTGAGACCGGTGATGGAGTTCTCGTTGTTGACGATAACGGCAATACCATCGTTGGCAATGACAGTACCGGTGACGCCTTCAGAGGTCTCGGTGTCCTTCAGAGCACGGGAAGCCATACCGATGTCGGAGATACCGTTGATGGCGTCGTTGACACCGGTGGTAGAGTCGGACTGCTGCAGCTCGATGGTGACATCGAGGTTCAGCGCCTCATACTGCTCCTTCAGAACCTGCATCACAGGGGTGACAGAGGAGGAACCGGAGACGGTAACGGTGCCGCTCAGACCGGAGGCGGTGTAAGAGGTGGTGGTCTCTACCGGAATGTAGCCCTCCTCGGCGATAACAGCCTGGCCCTCAGCGCTCATGATATAGTTTACAAAGTCCTGAGCAACCTCGCTGATGCCGCTCTCCTTGGTGACGATGTTGAAGGGACGGTATACCTTGTAGGTGCCGTTCTCAACATTCTCAACCGAAGCCTCTACTCCGTCGATGGCCAGCGCCTTAACGGTCTTATCCAGGGAGCCCAGGGAGATGTAGCCGATGGCATCCGGGTTCCCGGCAACAGTGGTCATAACAACGGCGGTGCTGTTGGAAACCTCAGCGTTCAGGGTGATAGCGTCGTTGCCATCAGCGTCCTCGATCTCAAAGAGCTCGGTGAAGGCGCCTCTGGTACCGGAACCATCCTCACGGGTTACCACAGAGATCGCGGCATCGTTGGCAGCGGCGGAGCTGCCATCTGCTGTGCTGGAGCCGTTGTCCGTGGTGGAGGAGCAACCAGCCAGAGTGCCCATGGCCAGAGTGGCACACAGGAACATCGCCATAAACTTTTTCATAGTTTGCAACTTCCTTTCAGCTTTTTAACTTAGCTTACGAGGCTATTTTAAGGTCGGGAAGTTACATCCAAAACAGGGTCCGCGTTAAATCTGTGTTACGGCTCACTATTTTACCACGATTTTACTTTTCTCCCGCTATACATGAATCGGATCGACGATAGCGCCATGCCGCCGCAGCAGCGCAACCAGATCATCGGCGGCAAGAAAGACGGTGGCGATGTTCTCATTTGGATGGACACCAATCTGTTCGCCGAAAAAGCTCGCATCCAAATAGACATGGACCCGATGGTCCGTGTCATTCAGCACGCCAAAGGGAGTGACCCC
>CAJFQR010000102.1 GCA_904419105.1 Candidatus Avimicrobium faecavium | reverse complement strand
AAATCCACCTATATGCGTCAGTGCGCACTCATTGTACTGATGGCGCAGATCGGCTGTTTTGTACCGGCCAGGAGCGCCTCCATCGGCATCGTCGATGGGATCTATACCCGGGTCGGTGCGTCGGATGATCTCTCCACCGGTCAGTCCACCTTTATGGTGGAGATGACCGAGGTGGCGGAGATCCTCAAAAATGCCACTCGGGACAGCCTGCTCATCCTCGATGAAATTGGCCGGGGTACCTCAACTTATGACGGAATGAGCATCGCCCGGGCGGTGATTGAATACATCGCCAACAAGAAAAAACTCGGGGCCAAAACCCTGTTTGCCACTCATTACCATGAATTGACTGTCTTGGAGGACAGCCTCATCGGCGTCAAGAACTTCAACATCGCCTGCCGAAAGCGAGGGGAAGATATCATCTTTCTTCGCAAGATTGTCCCAGGTGGTGCCGATGAGAGCTACGGCATCGAGGTCTCCAAGCTTGCCGGGATTCCGGATGAGATCATCAAGCGGGCCTTCCAGATTCTCAAGGCGCTGGAAAAAGGAGCTCCGGTTGTCGAGCGCCGCAGCCGCCAGCCTAGGATGGAGGAGGAACAGCTCTCCTTCGCGCCGTTTGAAAGGAGCCTGGTGGAAATCGAGCTGGGAAAGCTTGATGTGGACAGCCTCTCTCCAAGAGAGGCGCTTCAACGGCTCTATGAGCTCAAGGCAATGCTGAAAAAATAATGCCCTGCCGCGAAGGCGGCATATGACTACTGCTCTTACAGGAGGGAAGACCATGTCCCAGCGTATCCATATTCTGGCGCCGCAGGTGGCAGAGCTCATTGCCGCCGGTGAGGTGGTGGAGCGGCCGGCGTCTATCGTCAAGGAACTGCTGGAAAACGCCGTCGACGCCGGTGCCCAAAAGATCACTGTTGAGATCAAAAACGGAGGCATCAGTTACATCCGTGTCACCGATGACGGTTCCGGTATTGAGAAGGAGGACCTGCCTACCGCCTTTGTTCGCCATGCTACCAGCAAGGTGACCACTGCGGAGGACCTCGATGGCATAGCTTCCTTTGGTTTCCGCGGGGAGGCACTGGCTTCCATTGCCGCCGTCAGTCGGGTGGAGGTGCTCTCCCGCACATCGGAGAGCATCTCCGGCGGCCGCTATGTGATCCACGGCGGCGAGGAGGTGGATTTTTCCGATGCCGGTTGTCCGGCGGGTACTACCATTGTAGTCCGGGATGTGTTCTACAACACCCCCGCTCGCATGAAATTTCTCAAAAAGGACAGCACCGAGGCCGGTACTATTGCCAACATCGTCGATAAAATTGCCCTTGGCAATCCCCGCATATCCTTCCGTTTTATCCGGGATGGACAGGTTAAGTTGAGCACCCCTGGGGATGGGGATCTGCTCTCGGTCATCTACTCTGTCTATGGCCGTGAGTTTGCCCAGCAGATGCTGCCGGTGCAGTATACCCATGAATTTGTCACCGTCGAGGGATACATCTGCAAACCTACCGCCAGCCGTTCCACCCGCAGTATGCAGAATTTCTTCATCAACTCCCGGTATGTGCGTTCCCGCACCTGTATGGCGGCTCTGGAAGAGGCTTACAAGTCCTCGCTGATGACCGGCAAATTCCCCTCCTGTGTTCTCAATGTCAAGATCCCTCCGAACACCGTCGACGTCAATGTCCACCCGGCCAAGGTGGAGGTGCGCTTTTCCAATGAGCGTCCGATCTTCGATGCCGTCTATCGGGGCTGTAAGGAAGCGCTGAACGCTGCCGGTGAGGTATCCTTCCTGCCGAAGGAAGAGTCGGCTGCCAAATCGGCCTCGGTTCAGTTTGCTGCCAAGGACTTTGACTACTCCGGCCGTCAGCAGCGCATGAGCGCAGAGGCTTACCGTAAATTGGCCATCGGCGGAGATAGCAGAGGAGATGAACTGCCATTAGATGCCCCTTCGTTTACAGTGGTCACTGGGAAAGATGGAACGCGGCTGCACTTTTCCATACCATCGGTCCGGCCGGAGCAGTCGAAGCATTCTGTTCGGGAGCCGGCTGCTCCGGTGTCTCCGGAAGAGGATCTGCCTTTTGGCGGGATTTCGGCTGTACCGAAACATCCAACTTCGGTTTCGGCCTCTGATTTCGGTACACCTAAACAGGTATCACGCTGTGAGTTCAGTCCGCCGGCTCCAGAGCCGGAGATGGCCCTTTCTTCCTCCGCCGTTGCCGATGAGGGCGACTGTCAGGAGGATTACAAAATCCTCGGCGAACTGTTTGGCACTTTCATTCTTGTGGAGTATCGGGACACCTTTGTGATGGTGGATAAACACGCCGCTCACGAGCGTATCCTCTACAATCGCCTCAAGCGGGAGACAGAACTCAACGAGCGGCAGGTGCTGCTGGCGCCGGTGTCGGTCTCGCTGTCCCGTCAGGAGTATGATGCCGCTCTCTCGAATCTCGCTGAATTTGAGAAGATCGGCTTTTTGATTGAAGACTTTGGCGGCGGCTCGGTCCTTGTCCGTGAGATCCCGACAATGCTTCCGCTGGAAGAGGTCACCGGCGCCGTGCAGGAGGCCGCCGGCAAACTGTTGGAAGGTAAACGTCAGATGATGCCGGAGGCGGTGGACGATCTGCTCCATTCGGTGGCCTGTAAGGCAGCCATCAAGGCACATGACCGCACTTCGATGCCGGAAATGGCCGATCTGGTGCGGGTCATCCGGCAGGACCGAGATGTGCGTTTCTGCCCTCATGGACGGCCGGTGTCCATTACGATGACGAAGTCGGAGATCGAACGTCGATTTGGAAGGTTGGTATGATGCAGAACCAGACAGCGCCGTATACGGCTCAAAAGATCCCTCTGCTGGTCATTGCCGGGCCGACCGCTTCGGGCAAAACCGGCCTTTCACTGGAGCTGGCCGAGCGGTTCGGCGGCGAGATTGTATCGGCAGATTCGATGCAGATCTACAAACGGATGACCATCGGCACAGCCAAGCCCACTCCGGAAGAGATGCAGGGGATCCCGCATCATCTTATTGACTTTCTCGAGCCGGGGGAGAGTTTTTCGGTGGCAGAATATGTCGCTCTTGCCCGGGAAGTTATCGCTGATATCGCCGGCCGGCACCGGCTCCCGATACTGGTTGGCGGCACCGGACTTTACATCTCATCTCTCCTGGACAACATCACCTTTGCCGAGACCGGCTCCAGCGCTGTAATCCGGGAGCACTACAAGGAGCTGGCCGAGCGCGAGGGGAAGGAAGCCGTCTGGCGGCGGCTCATGGCTGTCGATCCGGAGACAGCGGCCGGACTTCACCCCAACAACATCGGACGGGTTATCCGGGCGCTGGAGCTCTATGAATTGACCGGGATCCCCATCTCCCGGCATAAGGAGCTCTCCCGACAGCAGCCCTCGCCGTATGAGGCGGTGTGCATTGCCCTCGATTATCGCAGCCGCCAAACCCTCTATGACCGCATCGACCGGCGGGTGGACCAGATGGTGGAGGCCGGCCTTGTTGAAGAGGCTCGGGAACTGATTGCATCGGGATATTCTGCTACCGCCGCCCAGGCCATCGGGTACAAGGAGCTGCTGCCCTATTTGGAGGGAACAATGCCTCTGGGAGACTGCCTTGACCGAATCAAGATGCAGTCCCGGCGCTATGCAAAACGACAGCTCACCTGGTTTCGCCGGGATCCTCGGTATCGCTGGTTCTTTCCGGATGATTACCCTGATGCGGCAGTATTGACGAAAAATATTGTGGACTATATAGAAAAAAGCCCGCTCTTATGCTATACTAAAGGATAGTTGTACACTGTTTTATCGAAAAGCGGGCCCAAAAGTGTCGAAGGGGAGAAAATTGCCCTCTTTTCGGCAAAAAAGCCCGGTCAGGAGGCGTGGATGGACCGCAGTGATCGTTTTATCATTCAGGTGATCTCGGTCATCCTGTGTGTGTTTCTGCTCGTCTATGTCTCTTTTCATGCGGTGAATATCGACGCAGAACCCTATGAGACAGAGGTGGCCCTTACCTACAGCATCTCTGATGGAGTGGATGCTGCCGGTGTCATTGTTCGTCAGGAGCAGCTCATTGCTGGGCAGGCCACCGGCGGCACGGTCAGCTATCAGCAGAGTGACGGCACGATGGTCAAAGAGGGCTCGGTGATCGCTGAGGTGTACAGCTCTTCCAGTGATATTGCTCTCCGCCGCCAGATCCGTGCCCTTGAGCTGGAGACGGTCGCCCTGCAGCGTGTCTCTGATGCCCGGAGCGCCGAGTACAGCAGCACCGACTCCATCAATCGCCAGATCAGCACTGAAATCGACGATTATATCGCCGATGTGCGCTCCGGCCAGGTCGATGAGGTGGCCGATCACCGCAGTGAGCTGCTCTACCTTCTCAGTCAGAAGGATGTGGTGATGGGTGAGGCAGACAGCTATGAAAGCCGCATCGCGTCGCTTCAATCCCAGATTGATGGGCTGACGG
>CAJFQR010000101.1 GCA_904419105.1 Candidatus Avimicrobium faecavium | reverse complement strand
TATGGATTCATCTGCAGAATGTAACCCTTGCCCTGGATGATGCCCTTCTTCATCAGATT
The DNA here is from genome assembly GCA_904419105.1 of Candidatus Avimicrobium faecavium. GTDB lineage: Bacteria > Bacillota > Clostridia > Oscillospirales > Ruminococcaceae > Avimicrobium > Avimicrobium faecavium. The sequence continues at coordinate 4,477 of CAJFQR010000101.1, read as the reverse complement.
GGAGATGTGCACCGCCACCGAGGACCGGGTGATACCCGCCTTATTGGCCAGTTCCTGCTGAGAGATCAGCGGGTTTTCCGCGATCCAGCCAAGGAGCTGCCGTTCCCGTTCTGTAATCATAAGCACCTCTAAGCAAAAATAAATCGAGTTAATAAATTGTTTATATCACCATCATTGTACCCTCTTCCGACAGAAAATGCAAGGGGAAAAGGCACTTTTTCCCGGGAGAAAAATCTGCTATACTACAATCAGAGACCATCTGCCGAAAGGAGGGGCTTGTTATGACCCCAAAAGAGGAATTCCTGACCATTTTCCAGGAGAATGTCAGCCGGGAGGGGGCCGCGGACCTGGCTGCCTGGCTGGAGACCACCGACTTTTTCACTGCGCCGGCCAGCACCCGCTACCACTGCGCCTGTGAAGGCGGACTGGTGCTGCACTCTCTGAGCGTCTACCACACGCTGATGGAGCGCTACTTTGAGGAGGGTGTGGACAGCCGGGAGAGCTTTGCCATCGTGGCACTGTTGCACGACCTTTGCAAGGCCAACTACTACAAGGTGTCCACCCGGAATGTGAAGAACGACGAGACCGGCGTCTGGGAAAAAGTGCCCTTCTATGCGGTGGAGGACCAATTCCCCTACGGTCACGGAGAGAAGTCGGTCTATCTCATCGAGCGGTTTCTGCGGCTGAAGGTGTCCGAGGCCATTGCCATCCGCTGGCACATGGGAGGTTTTGACGACGCGGTGCGGGGCGGGAGCTTCGCGCTGAGCCAGGCCTTTGAGAAGTTCCCGCTGGCGGTAAAGCTCCATCTTGCAGATCTGGAGAGCACCTATCTGAAGGAAAAGCATACCTCCGCCGTTCCCCATCGGTAACAGCACGCAAAAAGCCCGGAAGCGGCAATGCTTCCGGGCTTTTTTTAGTATGAATGCGGCGGGCAGGGAGCCGCATAGAGGCGCAGCCGCTCGCCGTCAGCGGTCCCTACCATCGTAGCAAACCGCCAGCCACAGCGTTCGTAGAAACCGGTGTGGTCGGTGATGAGATAGAGCTCCTGCCAGCCGCAGGCCCCGGCCTCCCGGCGCAGGGCGCCCAGCAGAAAGCGGGCCAGCCCTCTCCCCCGCCAGGCCGGTTCGACATAGAGAGCGCAGAGATTCGGGCGCAGATCCGGGCGGTCGTGGAAGTCGTTTTCGATAAGGCCGGCGCCGGCGAGAATCGTCCCATCGGCGGCACACAGCAGATACCAGCCGGGCACGCCGCGCACCGGCGGCTCCTCCATGCTGCGGTGATACTCCTCCGGCGGAAGCTCCCACTTACCGGAAAACCAGGCCGAAGCCCGATCCCAAAGCTCCGGGTGGTCCCGGAGGGCCACAAAGGAGGTGCCGGCGGGCAGAAATACATCAGCCATCGGTCTTGATCGCCTCCAGTGCGGAGATCTTTACTGCGCGGTTGGCCGGATAGAAACCGGAGACAAGGCCGATCAGCGTGGCGAATACCAGGCCCAGGAGCACCAACCAGGGCGGTATGATGGACACATCGGTACCGTAGGCGCTGCTCATACCCGAGCCGCTGATGGAAAAACCGAAGGTATTCATCATAAAGGAGATGATATAGCTGAGCACGATGCCGATGACGCCGCCAAAGAATCCAATGGCCCCGGCTTCCATCAGGAAGATGGTACGGATATTGCCGACAAAGCAGCCGAGCACCTTCATTACGCCGATCTCCCGGGTGCGCTCATAGATGGACATAACCATGGTGTTGGCAATGCCCAGCGCCGCCACAAACAGCGAGATGGCGCCAAGGCCGCCGAGAATAAGCTGCTGCTGTTTGGCCTGCTCTTCCATCGGCTCCCGGATGCTGTCCAGCGAATAGGTGGAAAAGCCCATATCCTGGATCGCCTTTTCCACCGTTTCCACCTCGCTGATGTCGCTCACCTTGACCTTGGCCTGCTCATAGCCCTTGTCCTCCGGCAGGGTCATGTCGTTGGCTTTGTAGTAATCGGCACGGATCTTTTTGAGGGTGTTGATGTCCATATAGGCACCGCGGCTGGTCTCATAGCCCTTGTTGTAGTCCTCCTGCATGGTGCCGTAGTAGGTCAGATCATAGGAGTAGGTCTTGACGGAATCCTCCTCATCGCTGTTGGAAGCGCCGGTCTCGATGTGCAGATCGTCCTTGGCGAGATTGACAAACGGATCTTTGACATTTCCGTTGGCATCCGGCCAGTAGTCCACATAGTTGTAACCGGGTTTCTTTTTGGTGTCCATAAAGTTGTAGGCGGCATACTGGCCGAACACAATGCCATAGGGATCCATCTTTTCGGTCGGGAAACCGTTGCCGTCAATGAGCTGGATGCCCAGCGAGCTCAGAGCCTCCGGGTAGATGCCCACCACATTGCTCATGCTCATCTCATAGCGGTTGTTTTTTCCGGCGTAGATGCTGGCATTGATGTCATAGGCCTGGTAGAAAGGGGTTACCGCCACCACACCGTCCATCTGGGAGATCTGCTTGAGGGTGGCATCGTCCAGTGTGGACTGGGTGTTGCCGCTGCCGGAGCCGTAATTGTACACCTCGATCAGCGTCAGATCCCCCATGCTGGCGAGCATTGCATCGGTGCTGGCCTGCATACCGACGCCGATGGAAATCATCACGACAATGGCGCAGGTGCCCACCACTACGCCGACAATGGTGAGCATGGTGCGCACCTTTCGGCGCAGGAGGTTCTGCACACACATATTGATCAGATCAGAGATCTTCATCGTCAAACTCGCTCCTCTTGGCCTTGATCCGCAGCACCGTCATGTAGCCGGTGGCGCCGGTCACGCCGGCGAATACCAGGAACAGCAGAATGTTCTGCAGGGTGAAGGGACTCTCCGGCTCCTGGGGGACGGGATCGATGACCGGCACATCAATGCCGGGATCATAGACCGGATATTCGTCCACCTGAATGGTAAAGGGCTTGGACACCTGCTTGACATTCATGTTGGAATCCTCATAGCTGATGACAATCTGTCCCTCTATGGTGCCGGCCTGGGTGGGCGTGATGTAGAAGTCGGCGGAATCCTCGGTGCCGGAGGCCACATTGCCAATGAAGTTGCGCTCGCCGCTGTTCTGCATATTGCCCTCAAGCTGAGCGGTGACATTGTAGACAACATTTTTGCCCAGGTTGACAAAGTTGACCGAGACCTCGTACTCATCGCCGACATAGATGCTGGTCGGGGTCTGGATTTCATTCACTGAAAAGCGGTCGAGCTGAGTCACCGGGATGGAAATGCTCTCCGACGAAGTTCCGCTGACACGCTTATCGTTGGCAATGTACTGGAAGGAGAACTCAATATTGATGGGATAGCTCTGGGCCTCCGCCGACGGGCTGGCCTGAAGGCTGATGGTCTTGGTGATGTTCTCGTTGACATTCAGGCTGTCAAAGTAATAGGTGTTTGACGAGCTGGTGATGGCAAATCCGTCGCCGGTGGTGATCTTCATGACGATGTTGTCCAGATCGTAGTGGCGGCTGGTATTGGAGATGGTAAGCGCCAGATCGATGGTGTTGCCGGCGGAGACCTGGGCGTCACCGTAATCATACTGGCTGACGATGATGTGAGGGGTGAGCGGATCGAGCTCTACATCCTCGTCATCGTCATCCGTGTTGTCATTGCCGCTGTCCACATAGGGGACGCAGCCGTCGACACGGATGCTGAAAGGACGGTTGTACCGCTGGCCGTCCACCACATACACCAGGTTAAAAGTGATGGTATTTCCGGTGCCTGTATAGACCAGATCGCTAATCTGTACCTTAAAGGTGAGGAATTCTTTATTGTCAACCTTACTGACAGTAGCGGAATGGTTACGGGTGCCCGGGCGGAAATCCCCCTGCTGGAAGACAACCGACGAGTCCTTAACCTCTTCTGAAGCGGAATAGTTGGTATCCACAATGGTGGCAACCAGGTTGACTGATTCTCCCTTTCTGATCCGGCTGTCGTCTACATAAGCGGAGGTGACGATGGGTTCATCGTCCGTCTGCACCCTGCCGATGGTGATGGAAAAAGTATCATTATTATTCCATTCGCCACCGTTTGCAGCCTCATCTTTTGGGGTAATGGTTAAGCCGCCAAATTCAATCTCACTCCCGGAAATTTTGGCACTTGTTGTATCTACATCAGTAGGGGCTGTACATTTAAGAATAAGGACGCTGTCACTACCACTATCACTAGCAACTTGGAATTCGTATTTCTCCTCCTGTGTAAAAACAGAAGCGTCAGGGGTACCACTTACATCACAATCTGTGGTCTCCGTCACCGTAAGCAAGGCTGCTGCATAGGCAGTAAAGGCCGGGGCAAAGGTGGTGAGGACCATCAGCGCCACAAGGAGCAGCGTGACCACACGGACCAAAGTCTTGTTTCTCATTGTTCTGTTCCCTCCAAAGACGGCTGGGCCGTCGAATCTGTTTGCTGCTGTTCCTCTGGCGCCGGGGCGGGCTGGTCCTTTT
>CAJFQR010000100.1 GCA_904419105.1 Candidatus Avimicrobium faecavium | reverse complement strand
AGGCGGCGAACTCCTTGTCGAAGGTGGTGTTCCAGGTCAGGTTCAGCTTGCCCTGGCCGGTTACATCGACGGTGAACATGGCCTGATCACCGAACTCGATGTCAATCTCGCCCTCTTCGTCAGAGAAGGAGACAATACCGGTCTTGCCGGCATCGAAGTTGGCCTTATCAAAGGGAGTTACAGGAACAGCAGCAGGAGCGATGGAAACGGATACATCCTCACGGTCAGCATCCTTGGCCTCGCTTCTGGTCTTGCCAACAGCTACGGTACCCATCAGGTCGATAACCTTGTCGCCGTCGTTCTCAGGAACGGTAACGATCAGGGAGTAGACACGCAGAGCCTCGGTCGAGCTGAAAGTGCCCTTGGCATACTTTACGAAGCGGAACTCGGTGTCAGCCTCGTTGACATCCCAATCCACATCGGCAACGAGTTTCTTGTCGAAATCAGCGTTGATCACATAGGGCTGCCCATCGATCAGGATCGGCAGGGCGATCTCGTCGCCGCCCTTAACATATTCATCGTTCAGAATGTCATCAAACGCAGCTTCGCCATCGTCAAGGACATACTTGTTGGTGTCAAAGGTGACCACAACATCCTTGTCGTCAGCAAAAGCAACCGTGGTCATACCCGCGGCCATAACGGCAGCCAGGGTAAGAGCAAGAATCTTCTTCATGGTTTCTTTTCCTCCTAAAAAAGTTTTGAGTTTTCGACCGCTTCGGGGGCTCTCCATTCCCCCTTGCTGTCAATGCCATTATACCCCCCCCCGGCACTTTGTCAAGCAAGTTTTTCTGCAAATTGTAATCTTTTTGTAATTTATCGCTTTTTCACAAGTCTCTGCCGGCGGTTTTGTAACCTTTTTGTAAGATCTGCGGGAGGTTTGGGGCCCGTTTCTTTTCCACAGGGCGGTGGAAGGGTGGAAAAGGGGGCCGGGGGTTTGCCAAGGGCGGGGGAAATCGGGTATAATAGCGGAAGAAGGAGGCGAGTGGATATGTCACAGCTGCAGCCGGACTATTACATCCCGCGGATCACCGGCATCGGGAGGGAGTTCCTTGCGAGGAAGGGGATCCGGGGGCTGGTGCTCGATGTGGACAACACGCTGACGCTGCACGACGACCCGACCCCGGATCCGGACATTGCCCGGTGGCTGGAGGAGATGCGGGCGGCGGGAATCCCGATGGTGATTGTATCGAACAACAGCGAGGAGAGGGTGGCGCCGTTTGCGAAGATCCTGGGGCTGCCGTTTGTGGCCGACGGGGAGAAGCCGAAGACCGGCGGCATGGAGCGGGCGGCAAAGGTACTGGGCGGGCTGCGCCCGGAGGAGATGGCGGTGATCGGGGACCAGATCTTCACCGATGTGTGGGGGGGCAACCGGTTTGGCGCGGTGACCATCCTGGTGGCGCCGCTGGGGCCGGAGATCGTGCCGTTTATCAAATTCAAGCGGGTGCTGGAGAAGTTTGTGCTCCGGGGGCGGAAGCCTCGGGCGCTGGAGGAGGAACGATGATGTACTTTGGGCCGGCGGGGACGCCGGAGAGCTTCAAGGCGATGGGCTACCGGAAGAGCGAACAGCTGCCGGAATATCTGGAGAGGTTCGGGCTGAACGCCTTTGAATACCAGTGTGGGCGCGGCGTGCGCATCGGCGACGAGGCGGCGCGGGCGCTGGGGGAAAAATTTGCGGAAAAGGGGATCCGGATCTCGCTGCATGCCCCCTACTACATCTCGATGTCCTCGCTGGACGAGGAGAAGAGGCTGGGGAGCATCCGGTACATCCTGGAGTCGGCCCGGGCGGTGACGGCGCTGGGCGGCGAGCGGATTGTGATCCATGCGGGCTCCACCGCCAAGATGCCGAGGGAGCAGGCGCTGGAGCTTGCCATCGACACCTTCCGGCTGGCCATCCGGGCGCTGGACGAGGCGGGGTACGCCCATGTGGTGCCCTGTCCGGAGGTGATGGGGAAGATCGGCCAGCTGGGGACGCTGGAAGAGGTGCTGGCCATGTGCCGGGTGGACGAGCGGATGCTGCCCTGTGTGGACTTTGGGCATCTGAACGCGAGGACCAACGGCTCGCTGAAGGGGCAGGCGGACTATGCCGCGGTGCTGGACGCCATCGAAAACGCCCTGGGCTGCGAGAGGGCAAGGCGGCTGCACTGCCATTTCTCGAAGATCGAGTACACCGAAAAGGGCGGTGAGAAGCGTCATCTGACCTTTGAGGACCAGGTGTACGGGCCGGAGTTTGCACCGCTGGCAGAGGAGTTTGCCCGGCGGGGGTATGAGCCGACGGTGATCTGCGAATCCGCCGGCACCCAGGCGGAGGACGCCAGGACGATGATGGAGCTGGCGGAAGGTGCGATTTTACGCCGAATGGGACCGCAAACGCGCTAAAAATTCCCCGTTCCCCTTGAAATACCGGCATTTACCTGATAGAATGATACTGTTAACACTATGCTATCTGCGTTGGAGGTTTTACATTCATGATTTCAGCAGGTGAATTCAGAAACGGTGTCACCTTTGACATCGATGGAACGGTCTACCAGATCATCGAGTTCCAGCATGTCAAGCCCGGGAAAGGCGCCGCTTTTGTCCGGACCAAGATCCGCAATGTCATCACCGGTTCGGTGGTGGAGCGGACATTCAACCCCACTGAGAAGTTCCCCACTGCGTTCATCGAGCGCAAGGACATGCAGTACCTGTACAACGACGAGGATCTGTACTACTTCATGGACAACGAGTCCTATGAGACGGTGCCGATCAACGCCGACAAGCTCGGCGACAACTTCAAGTTCGTCAAGGAGAACACCGACTGCAAGATCCTGTCCTACAAGGGTGTGGTGTTCGGTGTAGAGCCGCCGAACTTTGTCAAGCTGGAGGTCACCGAGACCGACCCGGGCTTTGCCGGCAACACCGCCACCAACGCCACCAAGCCCGCCACCCTGGAGACCGGTGCGGAGATCCGTGTGCCCCTGTTCATCAACCCGGGCGACCGCATCCGCATCGACACCCGTACCGGCGAGTACATGGAGCGCGCCTGAGCGCTTTGGTAAAACGATTATTTGACCTGCAAAGGAGGATCACGGCAATGACTGTAACTGAGAAGGTTTCCTACCTCAAGGGCCTGGCCGAGGGGCTGGGCATCGACGAGAGCGAGAAGAACGGCAAGATGATCAAGGCGATCATCGATGTGCTGGAGGATATGGCCTACTCGGTGACCGACCTGGAGGACGGCTTTGACGAGCTGATCGAGCAGGTCGACACCCTGGACGAGGATCTGGGCATCATGGAGGACGACTTCTACGGCCTGGATGACGACGAGGACGAGGAGGACGACGAAGAGCTGGACGATGAGGAGCTCTACGAGGTCACCTGCCCGAGCTGCGGCGATACCATCTGCATCACCGAGGATATGCTGGACGAGGGTTCCATCACCTGCCCGAACTGCGGGGAGCTGCTGGAGTTCGACTTCGAGGACGAGTGCGACTGCGGGGAGGACGGCTGCGGCCACCATCATCACCACGGTGAGGGCTGCTCCTGCGGGCACGACGATGAGTCGGACGAGGACTGAGTCCATTCTGTAAGTAAAAAAGAGGCTGCCCGGGCGGGCGGCCTCTTTTTTTCCGGGAACGGACGAAAAGGGCCCCGGTCCGCCGGAAAACCGGCGGGACCGGGGCCCTTTTTCGCATGAAAAAGCGAGCGGAAGGGCTCCGCTCGCTTCAACACAGGTGTACTCAAGCAGTGTAAAAACTTACTTGAACTTGCGCTTGCGCGCAGCCTCGGACTTCTTCTTGCGCTTTACAGAAGGCTTCTCGTAGTGTTCTCTCTTACGAACCTCTGCCAGAACGCCGGACTTCGCGCACTGTCTCTTGAAGCGGCGCAGCGCGCTCTCCAGGGACTCGTTGTCCTTGATTCTGATCTCTGACATTTCCATTTCCCTCCCTACGCCACAAGGCAGGAGTTACCATCCAGCCTAAGGTCCCGCCGGGATCGACAGCGGTCCTTGTGGATAACACAGAATATTATACTAAATCAGGGCGGTGCTGTCAAGGGCTTTTCCGTAAATGCGGCGGGAAAGCTCAGCCCTTGACCACCAGGTTGACCAGCTTGCCGGGGACATAGATCTCCTTGACCACCGTCTTGCCGGCGAGCAGCGGGGCGACAGCCTCGTGGGACCTGGCCAGGGCGATGGCATCGGCGGCGGTGATATCCACCGGGACATCGATGCGGGCCTTGATCTTACCGGTGACCTGGAGGGCGATCTCGACGGTGTCGTCAACGCATTTGTCCGGGTCAAAGGCGGGCCAGCTCTGCTGGCTGACCTGGCCTTCAAAGCCCATCTGGGCCCAGATCTCCTCGGTGATGTGAGGGGCGAAGGGGTTGAGCAGGGTGACGAGGGTGCGCAGCTCCCGGTGGGTGATCCGGCCGGCGGCGGTGATGTCGTTGAGCAGGGTCATCATCGCGGCGATGGCGGTGTTGTACTTCATCTGCTCGATGTCCTCGCTGACCTTCTTGATGGTCTTGTGGAAGGCGTGCTCGAGCTGGCCGGAGTATTCGTCGCCGGGGACGGC
>CAJFQR010000099.1 GCA_904419105.1 Candidatus Avimicrobium faecavium | reverse complement strand
TCGTCGCCGGCTTCTTTATATTCCTCAATAGCTCAGTCGGTAGAGCATGCGACTGTTAATCGCAGGGTCGTTGGTTCGAGTCCAACTTGGGGAGCCACGATATTTCTCCCGAATGGGTAGCCGACAGCGCAATGGGCCTTTAGCTCAGTTGGTTAGAGCATCCGGCTCATAACCGGACGGTCCCGGGTTCGAATCCCTGAAGGCCCACCAATTCGCGTTTCTTTTTTCATATATAGGGGTATAGCTCAGTTGGTAGAGTCGCGGTCTCCAAAACCGTTGGTCGTGGGTTCGAGTCCTACTGCCCCTGCCAAGGGCCCTGCGGCGCAGGGTCCTTTTCTTATCGCATTTCCTCATTTTTATCTCCTTTCAATTTACGGGAAAACAGCCTGTCTGCGAGACGGGCTGTTTTTCTTTTTTTCTCAAAACCAGGGCAAGGCTCTTGATTTTCTTTACCGATGTGCAGGCGGGGCGGCGGCATGCTATAATAAGAGCGTCCAAGCGCCAACGAAATGGAGATGATCCGATGGAAAATACCCTTGACGATGTCCGGCGGCTGGTTGATGAGCTCAAAGCCTGCCGGCAGGTGCTCACCGCCCTTGGGGACGAGACCAGGCTGCATCTGCTCGGCATTATGCTGCAAAATACCTGCAGTGGCAGCCGGGTCATCGACATTGCGGCGCAGACGAACCTCTCCCGGCCTACGGTCTCCCGCCATCTGCGAGTCCTGAAGGACGCAGGTATCGTCAAAAGCCGGCGGGAGGGGACCTGTATCTACTACTATCTTGACCCGGAGGCGGAACAGGTGAATGCCCTCATCACCCTGTTTTGTGACATCCGCGAGTTTATGAAGCAGGTCCCGGACCGCAGCGGGGACGAGGAATGACGGCCGTGAGAACACGGCAGGACCAAAGATCGACCGGATCTGCCCGGTCAATAGGAGGATATACGATGGATCTGATACAGGCGATGCAGGAGCGCCATTCGATGCGTGCCTACACCGACCGCCCAATCGAAAGGAAAACGGCAGAAAAATTACGGGATTTTGTCCGCCGGTGCGCCGGGGAGAGCGGCCTCCGCCTGGAGCTCGTCACAGATGAGCCAACAGCCTTTGACGGACCGATGGCCCACTATGGCAAGTTTTTCGGGGTGCGAAATTACATCGTACTTGCCGGGAAAAAAGCCCCCGACCTGGATGAGCGGTGCGGTTACTATGGAGAGAAGATCGTGCTTTACGCTCAGACACTGGGCTTAAATACCTGCTGGGTGGCCCTGACCTACAAAAAGGGCGCCGTCCGCGTCCAGCTCGCTCCCGGTGAAAAACTGTGCGTTGTGATCGCCGTGGGCTATGGTGTCAACAACGGCGTGCCCCACAAGTCAAAACCCATCGAGAGTGTGATGCAGCCGGAGGGGACGCCGCCGGACTGGTTTTCGGCCGGTGTCGAGGCGGCTCTGCTGGCGCCGACCGCGATGAACCAGCAGAAGTTCGTCTTTTCCCTGAAGGAGGACAGGGTCTCGGTCAAACAGGGGCTCGGCTTTTACAGCAAGGTGGACCTTGGCATCGTCAAGTACCACTTTGAGCTCGGAGCAGGCGATGTGCCCTTCCAGTGGGCGTGAACCCAGAGAATCTCGCTGCCAAATACAGTTTTTGTAAGAGAAAACGGCCTGTCGCTCCGACAGGCCGTTTTTTTGCTTTTTTTCAAACAGGTGGAATAAAAGCAGACGGCTACAAGCACTGATAGTATGAAGGGGTTCCCACAATGGAAAGGGAGAGACAGATATGAAAAAAAGATATATCGCGCTGCTGGGGCTGGCTCTGCTGCTCAGCGGCTGTGCACCAAGTGAAGAGACGCCGACGCTGTCCGGATCGGAGAGCCGGCTGGAGGAGACTGCGGTGCAGGAGGATCTGAAGGCTCTCTATCTCGACCCGGCAACGCTGCCGCCACTGGATCTGGACCTTGCCCATACCGCCGAAGCGGACGGCCGGCGCTTTTCACTCGAGGACGGTGTGGACACCGAGCTGGAATTGCCGGTCTACTACACCTGGCTCGCAGAGATCACCGGTGACTTTGACACCGTCCGGTCATACAGCTGTGACGCACTGGCCGGGGAACTGGACGCCGCCGAGCAGAACTATACTGAGGGCCTTGGCTTTGCGTCGGTGACGCTGCACAGTCTGACTACCCTGCCCGCCGACTGTCTGGACCAGGTCCGGGACGAGCGTGTGGAGGAAGTGCGGGGAACGGTGGAGCAGGAAGGGCTCACGGACTTCGCTCTGGTGGAAGCTGAGGTCAGCTGGACCTACACCACAGCCGCCGAAGAGCAGGCCCCCCAGCTTCCGGCCGGGACCTACACCCGCACCTACCTGGTAGGCCGCACCGGTGTGGACACACCGCTGAAGATCTATGAAGTCACATGGGAGACCTTTACGCCGGAGTGGGTAGAGGGGTAGGGAAGCAATATAAAAGGCCGAAGCACAAAGGCCCGGCCTCAGGGAAAATACTTTACTCGGTGGGGACCGATTCGTCCAGTGCCGCGATAGCAGCAGACAGGATGGCATCCTCCCCGGCAAGAAGGCTCTCTACCGTGTAATCGGCGAAGATCTCTGCCTCGATACCGGTGTTCTGAAAATCCTCTCCGGTATCCGAGCGGATGGATCGGGGTCCGGAGAAGGTCATGCGGTAGCCGTTTGGCAGGTCCAGCAGATAGATCGATCCGGTGTAACCGGCCGTGTGACTGCCGACCAGCGGCAGACCCCACTGCTGGGCATAGTAGGCGGTGTCTTCCGCTGCAGACCCGACCGAGGGATCAATGGCCACCACAGCCGGGACCTCGGCTTTGGGTATCCCCTCCACTGCCGTCTCCCAATGCCACTGGCGAGCGGAGTCCAGCTGCTGCTGCCCCTCCGGCGATTCCAGATCCAGCGGGGGATACCAGCGGTTTTTCAGCATAGCGGTCCCGATCGGGTCGGGGGAATAACCACTGTAACTGGGATCGGCCGCCAGGGTGAGCTCGGTGTTCTGCTCTGGGAAGAGGTTTGCGATCACCCCACCGGTGAGCACCCTTTCATCTTCAACGAACGGCGCCAGGACCTGCTGGCCGTTGAGAGAATTGCCGCCGCCGTTTTTCCGCAGGTCAATGACGACTCCCTTGCCCTCGCGGAGCGTCGGCAGCAGCTCCAGAAGGTCCGCCCGGACTTCGGCAGGGTCAGCTTTCAGATCGGTGGGGACAAGTATCAGATGGCAGCCCGCCGGAGAAGCCGAAGCCGGCCGCCCGTCCTGGATGGTATAGGCCGGACCGTCCCGGTAGAGACGCATCGTGGGAAGTGCGCGGACGAGGGTGAAATCATTCGGCATATCATCGGTATCGAGGAAATGCCGGCCCATTCCCAGAGAGGGCGACCCGTATTCCAGCTCCCTCACCGTTGTATCACCGTTCGGCGTACAGAAGGTCAGAGAGAGCGTATCGCCGGGACGTCCATAATGGGTAAAGAGGTCCAGTGCGTGCTGTTCCCGAGCATCCGGTGTACAGATGCTGGTATAGGGCAGCCACTCCCGCTCAAGGTAGTCCGCGGTATCCTCTCCGTTGATATATACAAGTTTGCTGAGCAGCGGCAGATCGAAAGTGGAACCGACTGCCGTGACATAGCAGCCGTCCTCCAGCCACTTGAGCCGAAGCGGCAAAGCCGCCGTGACCCCGTCTGGCGGCAGGATCATGGCGTGACCATCTTCCAGAGCGGCGGAAAGGCGCAGCAGTGTGCGGAAAAAGTCGTATTCATGTTCCGCCTGTCCGGCCTCGAAAAAGGCCTCGCGGCAGAGGGCATCCCAGTCAAAATCCTCATCCGATCGGCCAAAACCGCCGTACTGTTCGGAGACGGTGTGATGGATCTGTGCGACGGTGTAGGCACGCTGCAGCCCTTCGGGCGAGAGCGGCAGTGACTGAGCCGTGCTTCTCCTGGTGCCGAGCCAATAGCTGCCGGCAGTCAGCGCCAGAAGGCAGATCACAGCAAGGATACGTCTTTTCATTGTGATCCCTCCGATCTGTGTTGTCTCTATTATAGCAGAAAAGTGCCTTGCAGTGTTCGCAGGATTTCCTTCATTTTGATCGAATCGCACAAGAGATCCGCCATTTCGCCCCAACCCAACACAGCCATTCGCCGAAAAGCATCTGCACCCGTTGACAGCGGGACAAGGCTGTGGTAAGATAAACAAGTCGCCTCGAGCGGCGGCAGGAAACGGTCAGATCGCCCATCTCGATCAAATGAAAAAAGGTGTTGACAAACGCCGGGAGATGTGGTAAGATAATCAAGCTGTCCCGAGGGGCAGCAGAGAACCTTGAAAATTGAACAGGAACTTACGAGTAAAGAGAACCCTGAAATTCTTTGAGAGTAATTCAAAGGACGAATGGACGAAAGCGAAAGCCAAGTTTGTTCAAAAAGAGCTGTTTAGGCATCGGGAATTAGCGCCCGGTGCTTGGATAAACCAATTGATGAAGAGTTTGATCCTGGCTCAGGACGAACGCTGGCGGCGCGCCTAACACATGCAAGTCGAACGGAGAGACCG
>CAJFQR010000098.1 GCA_904419105.1 Candidatus Avimicrobium faecavium | reverse complement strand
AGACGCTCATCCAGCCGCCCTCCGGGTCGGGGCGGTAGTCGTATTCATCGTAGGTGATGAAGGTGTAGTGGACCCCGGTGTCAAAGTGCAGCTGGAGAAAGACCAGGCTGCTTGGCATATCCGGGTTGTTGGGCCCATCGTAGACGGTGATGCCGTCCGATACATCCACCGTGAGGTTCTGCTTGAGCCAGACGGCGATGGCGTCCAGCGTGGTCCGGTCGGTGATGGTCTCTCCGCTCCAACCGCCGAGGCCCATAACATCGGCTGATGTGAGCTTGGACGGGGTCATGTGTGTGACCCAGTGGATGTTCTTGGCGGAGCGGCTGTTGTAGATGTCGATCCAGGCATCGCGAAGGGGGCCCTCCGGCTCCTCGCCCAGGTAGATGTACTGCCGGCCGCTCTCGGTGAAGAGGATAAAGCCCAGGTCCCCGGCGGTGGTGTCGGTGGCGGTGGCCAGGGCGGCCTCGAGTTCCGCAGCGGTGGGCTGGCCGGGCTCTCCCGGTGTGTAGGGTACGGTGGAGTGGGTGGCCACATCCAGTGCCCAGAGCTCCAGCACCTCCTCGCCGTCGTAGTGGACGGGCTCGACAGGCTCAGCCGGCTCGGAAGCGGCCTCTTCCGGCGTGGAGGCGGGCTCCGCAGGCGCAGAGGCCGGTTCGGAGACGGGCTCCTCCGGCTGGGAGACGGGCTCGGAGGCGCTCTCCGGCTCAGGGACGCTCTCCTCCACTCCGGAGGAGGACTGGCTCACCGGTCCCTGTTCCTGGGCGGGAGAGTCCCCGCCGGTGCAGCCGGTGAGGCCCAGTGCCAGCACCACGGCCAGCAGCAGGGCGGTAAAACGGGTGTGCAGCATCGATATCCCTCCTTGCCCCGCAGGGGGCCTTTTTAACTTCAGTGTAGCACAGCGGCGAAAATACTGCAACAAAAAGAGACAAAAATGGAAAAGGCCGCCGGGAGGGCGGTCTTTTTTCTGTACTTTTCGGTCAGGGCTTGCGCAGGTACTTGATCAGGGCGAGGATGCCGAGCACTACCAGGACGACCAGGCCGATGAGCAGCAGGACATTGAACAGTTGGGCAAAGACGGTGGGATCCACAGCGGACGCTCCTTTCCGGGACGGGGGCGGTCACTTCTTCCCCCGGAGGTATTTGGTCACGGCGTAACCGGCGGCGACGGCCAGCACAAAGCCGCCGGCCAACAGCGCGGTATCCAGAAACTGGGCAACGGCTTCATACCACAAGGCGGTCCCCTCCTTTTTCACCTGTTTTCTCCAGTATAGCACAAAACGGCGGTGGTGCAAAGAAAAAGCCCCAGGGAGGGGCTTTTGGGGGCAGGGATCAGACATCGTGCTTCTGCAGCTCGGAGGCCAGCGTATCCGAGACCACCTTGCCGTCGATGATGCGGATGGCCCGGGTGGCCTGGCGGGCGATGTCGTTGTCGTGGGTGATGAGGACGATGGTGCGGCCCTCGGCGTTGAGCTCGTGGAGGATCTGCATGACATCCTCGCCGCTCCTGGTGTCCAGGTTGCCGGTGGGCTCGTCCGCCATGATGATCGGCGGGCGGGCGGCGATGGCCCGGGCGATAGCCACCCGCTGCTGCTGGCCGCCGGAGAGCTCACTGGGTTTGTGGGTCATGCGTTCGCCCATGCCCACCTGGGCCAGGGCCTCCCGGGAGAGGGCTTCCCGCTCCGCCTTGGGGATTCCCCGGTAGATCAGCGGGAGCTCCACATTCTCCTGGGCGGTGAGGCTCGGGATCAGGTTGAACCCCTGGAAGATGAACCCGATCTGCTGGTTGCGGATATCCGAGAGCTCATCGTCGGTCATGCCGGCCACATTGACCCCGTCCAGGAAGTAGTCCCCGGAGGTGGGGGAGTCCAGGCAGCCGAGCATATTCATAAAGGTGGATTTGCCCGAGCCGGAATGGCCGACGATGGCCACAAATTCCCCCCGGTCGATGGTGACGCTGATACCGTCCAGTGCATGGACCTCATTTTCCCCGGGATTGTAGATCTTGTAGACATTTCGTACTTCGATCAGATGCTGTGCCATTGCTTCATCTCCGTTTCTTCTCTCTTAATAGTATCCCCTGGGACGGAAAAATGCAAACGAACATTTTATGAATTTTTTTTCCCGGAGAAGCTGTGAATAAACTATGAACATTATGAATATTGTAAATTCGCCGGCGGGGCCTTGACGGACAGGGGGGTCCTGTACGATAATGAAAAATGTAACAGCCGTCACATGGACGGCATACTCTTTTTTTAGACAGGAGGGCCGCCGATGCCGACGCTGAACCTTGTACTTGTGGAACCGCGGATCCCGGCCAACACCGGGAACATCGCCCGGACCTGCGCCGCCACCGGCGCCCGGCTGCATCTGGTCGGGCCCTATGGCTTTGAACTGGACGATAAACATCTCAAGCGGGCCGGGCTGGACTACTGGCATCTGCTGGACATCAGCTATTATGACGGGCTGGAGGACTTTTTTGCCCGGAACCCCGGGGCGGCGGTGTGGTATTTCACCACCAAGGCACAGAAGATCTACACCGAGCCGGTCTACCGGGACGGGGACTATCTGTTCTTCGGCCGGGAGGACCGGGGGCTGCCGGAGGAGCTGCTGCGGGAGCACTACGACCGCTGCCTGCGGCTGCCGATGATCCCCGGCGCCCGGAGCCTGAACCTCTCGAATACGGTGGCGGTGGCGGTCTTTGAGGTGCTGCGGCAGTGGGACTTCCCGGCGCTGCAGAACCTTGGCCATCTCACCGGGGATACCCCGCGATAGAAAGGGAATTGTATCGATATGGAAAACATCTTGCTTATGACCGATTCCGCCTGCGACCTCTCCCCGGAGGAGGAGGCCCGGTATGGGATCCGGGTGCTGAACCTGCCGATCACCGTGGACGGCAGGCCCTGCATCGACCGGGTGGATGTGACACCGGACCAGATGTATGAGATTCTGAACACCTGTACCGAGCTGCCCACCACCGCCCACCTGAATATGCTGGACTTCCTCGACGCGTTCGAGGCGGCGGAGCGGGAGGGGTACACCCACCTGATCTATATGGGGCTCAACTCCCACGGGTCGGCGACCTTTTCCGCCGCGGCGATGGGCAAGCAGTTCTTCTTTGAAAAGAACCCGGAGAGAATGCTCTCCATCACCCTCATCGACTCGCTGAGCTACTCCTACGGCTACGGCTATCCGCTGGTGCTGGCCGCCGGGCTGCGGGACACGGGGAAGTCCGCCGCCGAGATCACCGACTTCCTCTGCGATTTTATGCGCCACCGGGAGCTGTATTTTGCGATGTACACCCTCCAGTTTGCCAAGCGCAGCGGGCGCATCGGCGCCGCGGCGGGCTTTGTCGGAGAGGTGCTCGGCCTCAAGCCGGTGATGGCCTTTGAAGGGGGCGAGAACGTCACCGCCGCCAAGGTGCGCGGGGAGAAGAATGTGGTGCCGAAGCTGTTTGAGTACTACAAGGAGAACCACGACCCCGCCTGCCCGAACTTTGTGCTGCTGAGGGGGGAGGACCCGGCCCCGGCGGAGGAGCTGGCCCGGCTGGTGGAGGCCTACAACGGCCAGAAGCCGGATCTGGTGGGCAAGATGGGGGTCTGCGTGGCGATCAACGCCGGGCCCCGGATCGTGGGCATCTCCTTTCGAGGGAAAGAGGCCGATCACGCCTGTGGTGAGGTGCGGTGACGCCGCTGTACCGAGTGAAAAACCTGCTGGCCGGAGCCGTCTGCCTGCTGCTGGCGGTGCTGGGTGGGAACTGTCTGGGTGTCGGGCTCTGTGGGCTGTTTGTACTGCCCTGGGCTCCGGTGGTAAATGGCCGGGCGGCGCTGCCGCTGGTGCTGACCGGCCTGGTCCTTGTGGCAGCGATGGCACTGCCCGCCCGGGCCTTCCGGCCCCGGTACCGGCTGCCGCTGTTCGCCGCCGGGGTGGGGCTTGGGCTCTGCACGCTGGAGCTGCTGCTCCTCGGCAGGGGGCTGGGCCAGATGCTGCCATCGGATAAGGTACTGCCGGTCTGGTTGCCGGTGCTGGTGGCCATCACTGCCGGCTGGGGGCTGCTGGCCGGTGTGGTGCTGCGCCTGCGGCGACAGTAGGACACGGGATACTACAAAAGAAAAGCGTCGGATGCACAGGCATCCGGCGCTTTTTGCGCGCTGTTGGCGGAGCCGCCTTCTATGATCTCTCAGCGGGGCAGGGCGGAGAGGACCAGGCGGCTGAGGGGGTCGCCGTCCGGCTCAAAGAGGCAGGGGCGGCTGTCCGGGGAGCGGCGGGCAGGATCGCCCTCGGCGATGTCCCAGAGGTAGTGGGCATCCGACGAGGTGACGATCCGGCGGCCCCGGCAGGCCTCCTCCACCTCGGGACGGGAGCCGGGGCGGTAGCGGGGGCTCACCTCCACGGCGGAGAAATCGCACTCCGGCGGGATGGCGCCGAGGATGGCCAGCACGCTGTTGGCGTCCTTGTCGATGTGGGCCGGGTAGCAGAGGCCGCCGTGGGCCGCCACCAGCGCCGGGGCCTCGGTGAGGGAGAGGGCGGTGGCGTTGATCAGCAGCTTTTCCTCCTCGGCCACCGGGCGGTCGTACTCGTCGAGGACGAGCTGCCGGCCGTAGATCCGGGGTTTGTTCTTCACCGGCGGGAGGAAGGGGTACACCGCCGCCGAAAAGGCCTCCGCCCGGTCCACATCGGGGAAGAGG
>CAJFQR010000097.1 GCA_904419105.1 Candidatus Avimicrobium faecavium | reverse complement strand
AAAAACGGTTGACAAAGTGCGGGGGGGGGTATAATGGCATTGCAACCGAAAGGCGGGAAGGGAGAGCCCGCCGGGGTTGAAAAAATGAAATGGAGGAAAAGAAACAATGAAGAAGATTTTTGCTCTTGCTCTGGCTGGTCTGATGACCGCTGGCATGACAACCGTTGCTTTCGCTGATCTGGATGGCGTAAACCTGTCCTACGGCGGCACTATCTATGTTGACACTGATAAGGACAACGACGGCGAGTACGATGATGCTCGCTTCTCCGCTGCTGTAGGTAACACTGTAGTTATCAACGGCGTTGATGGCGGTACCAAGGTTGCTGTTGGCCTGCTGAAGGGCAACAACGACGTTACTAAGGCTGAAGATGTTAAGGGCGTTAAGGTTGACGTTGACTGGTCTGTTGGCGAAACCGAGGCTAAGCCCGAAATTCAGTTCGTAAAGATCAACGGCTCTTACAAGTATGCTGTTGTATTCGAGATCCCTGAGAACGTTTCTACTAAGAAGGCTGATCTGCAGGGTACTCTGACTCTGTACACCACTTCTTCTGAGAAGAAGAACCCCGCTGCTGATGCTCAGGTTACTCTGAGTGTTGAGTATGGCTACAACACCGACAAGTTCGATGTTGTTGAGGGCGACATGACCAAGGCTGAGATCGTTGACTTCTCTGACGAGGAAGACGAGATCACCATGGACTTCGGCGATCTGTTCACCTTCGAGGTTAACGTAACCGGCCAGGGCAAGCTGAACCTTGTTAACAACGTAGATTTCAACAAGGAATTCGCTGCTATGTACGACTACGCCAACATCGACTTCATCACCTTCGAGAATGAGCCCACCTTCAACAAGAACGGTGTTGCTTACATCTACGCTGATGAGGATGCTTTCATCTACGAAGTAACTGCTGACGGTGCTAAGGAAATCGCTGGCCTGAAGTGGGACGAGGACTATGAGGCTTGGACCTTCAAGACCAGAACTCTGAAGAGCTACGCTATCTCTGATGTAGAGCTGACCGAGAAGACCGTCACCGAGGATAAGGACAATTCTTCCAGCACCACCACCGATGACGGTAAGGAGAACCCCGACACCGGTCGGTAAATCGTTGCACGATTTACCTCCCTATGAGTTTTGCTGACGCAAAACTCCCGGTCTGTCCCTGCGAGTTTGCTACGCAAACTCGTGGTCTAAATAGGTAACCAGTACAGTCGGAAAGCCAACGCTTTCCAAAACTAAGGCCAAAACAAAGGCGAGTGCCTTCTGTTTTGCATAGCGCCGGGCTGCGGTGCTCTCCATCCAACTTTTCACCGGCGGTACGGCGCGGGAATATTTTCCATCCTAAAGAAGGGGGCTGGCATCTTGCCGGCCCTTATTTTTTGCCCGTTCATAAAATCTCTCTTGATACTCCCACCCCTTCCCGCTATACTAAAATCAATACCAGCATCATACCGATGGGATGTGAGACTATGGAAGCGATCCTCGGCCGCGTGTTCGAGACAGAGGATTTTGAAGGCGGGGACCTGGACGGCGGCCTCTGGCGGGGCTGTACCTTCCGGGGCTGCACCTTTGAGGATGCCCGCCTCACCGGCTGCCAGTTTGAGGGCTGTGTCTTTCGCTACTGTGAGTTCTCCGGCACGGAATTTTCCCGCTGCGCGCTGGAAAACTGCACCTTCGAGGGCTGCCGGCTCTTTTCGATCGACTTCGACGGCTGCAAGCTGGTGGGCACCGCCTTCCGGGACTGCACCGTCACCGCCCTGGACATCTCTGGCGGCAACTGGGCCTACACCGTGCTGCGGGGCGTCAGCCTGCATAAGGGCGATCTCACCGGCGTCAGATTCGATGGGGCGGACCTGTCCGGCTGTGACCTGTCCGGGGCGAATCTGACCGGCGGCAGTATGCGGGAGGTCCAGCTCGCCGGTGCCGACCTGCGGGACGCCGATCTGCGGGGCTGTGACCTCTGGGGCACCGACCTGGCTGCCGCAAAAGCCTACCGCGGCGCCCGCATCGACCTCTCCGAGGCGGTGCGCCTGGCGGAGCAGCGGGGATTCCAAGTAGAAGTATAGGAGGAGAGATCTTATGAAACGCAAAAACCTTGCCGCGCTGCTGCTGGCGGCACTGCTGGCCCTGTCCCTCACCGCCTGTTCCGGCGGGGACGAGCGCGGGGCCGCCTCCGGCGGGGAGGAGGGGAGCAGCTCCGCCGTCCATACCGACCCGGCCGGGGAGAGCGAGCCCTCCTCCTCCGAGGCCTCCGACCCGGAGATGGCCGCTCCCACCACGATGGACGAGGCCGCCGAGTACTTCCGTCAGGCACTGCTCACCGGCAACCTCACCGGGATCCAGACCATCACCGCCTACGACGGCTATGAGGACTGGGCCGATGTGACCTTCGACTCCATCGAGTACCAGACCATCGCCCAGGACTTTGAGAGCTCCCGGTATCAGTTCACCTTCACCGTCTCCCAGAGCGACTGTCCCACCTTCCCGGAGGGCACCTTCCAGCGGGTGGTGGCCGTTGGCACCAACTATATGCTCAGCGACCACCCGATCGTCACCATGCTCTACGACGATACCAGCACCTACTACGAGCTCTTCCCCTATGATATGGAGCAGACCGGCTACCCGGCCTATGCCCAGGTGAGCCGCTTTGTCAGCTTTATGGGCAACATCGAGTTTGCCTCCACCTCCGCCCTCAGCGATGAACAGCTCGCCGAATACGCCATGCTGATGATCTTTGACGACTATGGCGGTGAACGGGAGCTCTTCTCGGTCAGCGAGGTCAACGCGATGGTGGAGACCCTCTTCGGCATCAGCGGCTTTGACGCCTCCCAGACCAAGTTCTACGATGCCGAAGCCGGCGGCTGCAAGATGCTGGGCCGCGGCGGCAACACCTACTACACGATGACCGCCCCCGCCACCAATGAGGACGGCCCCTGGGTGCTGGATATGACCTTCTACAGCGACCCGCTCTGCACCGTCAAGGAAAAGACCGTCCGCTACACCCTCGAGGAAAACGGCAGCCATCTGCGGTTCGTCAGCGCCGTGGCGGTGTGAGCCCGCCGCTCCGGTAATTTTTCCCTGCGAAAATCTTTGTTCCGGCTGCGAAAGGTGCTTTTCTTTTGCAGTGAGATGGGATATAATGAACTTACAGAAAGGATGCCCGGCCCGGCGGAGAACCGGCAGCCACGGGCAGTCAGGAGGGAAAGAATATGAAACGAATGGTTGCGCTGGCGCTGGCCGCCTGCATGGCAGTCAGCTCGGCCACCGTGTCCTTCGCCGCTTCCAGCTATGACTATATCGAATTTGGCGGCTGGGTCACACTGGATTATGATGTGCTGGATGGGGGCAATGTGCTGGTGCCCGGCAATGAGTACCGCATCCCGATCCTCGACGGCAGCGACTACTTCAACGAGGAATCCGCTGATGTCTGGAAGATCTCCGCGTCCGAGTATGTCCCCGCCGAGGACGCAGAGGACGGTAAGGCCGGCAACAAGAAGTTCAGCGAGGTCGATGTGGTCAAGGGCTCCGACGGTATCTACTACCTCACCCTCGATGTCAAGCGGAACCTCGACACCTACGACGGCGACCAGACCGCCTATATCCTCATCAAGGTGGAGGAGAAGGGCATCGACCGCGAGGACGCCGAGATTAACCGCTCGATGGCAGATGAGTATGAATATGAGACGGCGGAAATGATTGAAGCGGCTGGTCCGTATCTAAATACTTCAATCAGCCTGCGCAATCTTCAGCGGTACAGTGAGGAAGATCCCACCGATTTTGACGGAGGTTTTATTGAAGGGCTCTCCGAGGACGAAGTCGACGATGAACGCGACGATGGTATAACTAAGACCCTCGAATCCGGCGACCGTGTCTACACCACCACCATCTCGGTGGAGGAATTTGAAATCGCCAGCACCGACTACGATGTCATCGACGATGACGAGTACGATGTGGACAACTCGATGCCTCTGGTCATGGCCGGCGGCGATGTGTCCCGCTCGCTGCTCCACTTCGGCAACACCGCCGAGTACCTGGGCAAGTTCTCCTCCAGCCGGGAGAGACCCTTTGACCTGAGCTACTCCACCGTGACCAATTCGGAGGTGTCCTCTGATAACCCGAATGCCGACCTGGTGTGCATCTCCTTCCCCGGCCGGCCCAGTTTTGCCGCCAACTCCGACCTGGTCATCAAGGACAAGGATATGAACTACCTCTATGAGGTGGAGCGGGACGGCTCTCTCACCGAGCTGGACACCACCACCACCGATGAGGGCTATCTGGCCTATCGCACCATTCAGCTCACCAGCTATGTGGCCTCGGATATCCGCCTGAAGAATGTCGAGTCCAGTTCGGAGACGGAGAGCAGTTCCTCCAGCTCTTCCAGCAGCTCGAGCACTGGCAGCACCGGGGGTAAGGTCAACCCGGATACTGGTCGATAAATGTATCGACCAGTATCCGTCGGAAGCCATCCGTGGTGGCTTCCTCAACGAGTTTTGACTGCGTCAAAACATCGCCTTGGCTGGCCGATAAAAAATCTTCCGGTATCCGTCGGAAG
Organism: Candidatus Avimicrobium faecavium; assembly: GCA_904419105.1. Taxonomy (GTDB): domain Bacteria; phylum Bacillota; class Clostridia; order Oscillospirales; family Ruminococcaceae; genus Avimicrobium; species Avimicrobium faecavium. Next base: position 4,670 of record CAJFQR010000097.1, on the reverse strand, counting down.
CCACCTGCTGTGACTTCCTCAACGAGTTTTGACTGCGTCAAAACATCGCCTTGACTGGCAGATAAAAAGTCTTCCAGTATCCGTCGGAAGCCACCTGTGGTGGCTTCCTCAACGAGTTTTGACTGCGTCAAAACATCGCCTTGACCGGCCGATAAAAAATCTTCCGGTATCCGTCAGCCACCTGCTGTGGCTTCCTCAACGAGTTTTGACTGCGTCAAAACATCGCCTTGGCTGGCCGAAAAAATCTTCCAGTATCCGTCGGAAGCCACCTGTGGCGGCTTCCTCAACGAGTTTTGACTGCGTAAAACCTCGCCGGAGCTGTATCCAATAAGCGTGAAAAAGAGCCGCCTTGTGCGGCTCTTTTTTCGGTGTCCGTCCAACTGTATGGGGGAGAGAACGGTTTGATCTTCTTGATACAATTGGATACAAATCGTATATTTTGCAAAAATATCACAAGTTGGCGAGTTTTTTGCCAGTCTCTGTAAGCGCCGGGGCTTTTTTGCGGCGGTTTTGCCGGGAAAATAGATTACAAAGTGGTAACAACCTCCTATTGAGCAGCAGGCCTTCGCCATGGTAGAATGGCCTTGCCGCCAGATCGGCGGGATCACTGCGCCGCCGCAGGCGGCTACAAGGAGGTACAATCCCAATGCAGAAACTGTTTACCAAGGCTGCGGCCCTCTTTGCGGCCGCGGCGCTCCTCTTCCCGGCGGGCGTGCGCCTGTCCTATGCCGACACCACACCGGACGGCCTCTCCCTCGGCATGGACGCCGGCGTCTCCGCCACCATCAGCCTGCTCCAGCCGGACGAGACCTACTACTTCCCGGTGGAACGCACGGTGGACGGCGTCACCCGCACGCTGCGGGAGGAGGCCGCGGACACCCTGACCCTCACCGTCGAAACCGGTGCCTCTCTGTTTGACGAGGCCGCCCTCACCGGCTGGAACGGCCGCACCTATCTCAAGCTGGATATGGCCGGCCGCTCCCTCCGGGACGGCGGGACTCACACGGCTCAGCTCACCCTCACCGATGCGGACGGACTCAGCGGCAGCTTCACCGTCCGGGCGGGGCTGCGCCAGGCCAACAGCGGCAGCTGGCAGGCCGGAGAGCCGGTGGAGGTCAAATGGTATATGCCTCTCTACACCGTCCGCCAGCAGATGGACCTGGCCCGGCTGAACAGCTGGCGCCCGGTGACCTTCACCGGCGACGGCTGGAGCTTTACCGGCACCCTCACTGCGCAGGGCGTCGTGGACTTCTCGGTGGATACATCGACCATTCCGGCGGTGCGCCGCTATCTGGACGGAGCTCCGGCGGTCTACTTCGGGTTCCCCGGCGGCGGCAACTTTGAGAACGGCAAACTCACCGTCGATCTCTCCGGCGCCCGCACCCCCTTTACCGGGACGGTCTACGCCTACCGCTACCTCTACGGGCGGCTCTACCATGTGCCGGCGGTATACGACCCGGAGACCCAGTCCATCACCCTGTCGGTGACCAACCTCGGCCGCTATGTCTTCACCGAGGAGCGGATCCCCGAATCCACCCCGGTGGACTGAACCACCTACCCAGACGCCGCAGGAGGCCGGACTTCCTGCGGCGTTTTGCTTTGGGCAGTTTATGGAGCATCAGATCGCACGGAGCCTGCGCAACCTCAGAGGGTGTATGGTGCTCTCCCCGGTGCTGGCCGTAATCGAATTTGTGCTGGCCGGTACGGCATACATCCTGCTCGCGCTGGCCTTCTGTCTGCTGGGGTATCTGATCTTCGCCCTCGGCTGCCGGCGCCTCCGGCACAGTCTATCCGCCCTCCTTTCCGCCTGATCCAGGACAGCCTCATGCCGCGGAGCGTTAGAGCCCCGCGGTTTTTTTGTGCAAAAACCGCCCCTATTGTTGTGCATCTCTCCAATAGACAGCACTCCACTGCTGTGCTATGCTGAAGAAAAAAGAGGAAAAGAGACGCTTTTCCCCCAAAAACAGAAATTTTTTTCGGGAGACCCTGTTAGGTTTTCCCCTCAGCGGCGTCTATGGTATATAGAGAAAAAAAGGAGGGATCCCTATGACCGAATCCACCACCCGTCTGCGGACCGCCCTGTATCCGCTCATCGCTGTCGCCGCCGCTGTAGCCGCCGGGGCGGTGGCGGTGCACTTCTGGCCGCCGCTGCCCCCGATCTCGCTCCCGCCGGCCTCCCTGACCAACCTCGGCCCGGCCTGGGGGACGCTTGTCGGCCGCTATCTGGCCGCCGCCGGAGCGATGGCGCTGGCCCGGTGGGTCTGGCATCTGTGGCGGCTGGTTCGCTCGCTGGACGCCGCCCCAGTCCCCGCCGCCGTCTTTCAGCAGCTGGACCGGGTGCGCCGGGACGGCCTCATCACCTACTGGGCGATGATGTTGCTCTTTGCCCCGCTGTTTATCTTTTTCTTAGACTATTTGCTTATCTCCGATACCACCGCCCTCTGGGGCTACGGGGTGCTGCTCGGCGGCTGCCTGTTCACCACACTGGCCCAGCTCCTGCTGAAAAGGGCCCTCCAGATGCCCGCTCCGCCGGCTCTTCCTGCCCGGGAGCTGCTGCAGCCCCCGGCGGAGCTCCTTGCCCAGCTGTCCGGCCGGTACGCCTCTGCCCGAAAGCTCTGGCTCGGCCTGTTTGTCTTTTCGCTGGTTGGCATCTATCTGCCGGTGGTGCGTGAACTGCCCCTCAACTGGCTGGAGGTGCTCTTCCTCTTCCTGGCGGCCAGCGGCATCAGCAAAAACTTCGCCCAGACCGGCTCCGGCTCACCGGACGCCCTCCTGCGCTTTGCCGCCGCCCGGCTGGAGACCCTCGAGGCGATGCGCACCCGGGCCGCGATCCTCTTTGCCATCCAGCTCTCCGGCCTGCTCACCGGGCTCCCCGGGCTCACGCTCACAGACCTTCCCAGCTATGCGCTGTCCTATCTGATCTATCTGGGCGTCTGGTTCGCCGCCGAATACCAGCAGTATCGTATCTACCAGCCCCTTGGCGACTATCTGCCTCAGGGGTGAGTGCAAAAGGAGGGCCTACGATGTTGTCTAACGGTTTCCACACTCTGAAACGATCTGTCACCCGGCTGGCCCTCTTTGCGGCTGTGCAAGTAGTGTTCTGCCTGTGGTTTGCCATATTCTGCGCCGGGCTGGTGTCCCTTGGACCGCTGCGCCTGCCCTATGATGTGCCCGGTTACTGGTATGGAGGCCTGGCCTGCCTGTCCACTGCCTTTCTGCCCGTCTGGGTGGCCTGGACCTGTAACGAGGCAATCGATGCCGCCCGGAAAGCCGCCCAGCCGGACGCCTCCGCCCTTACTGAAACCCTCACGAAGACCCTCATACGGGCCCGGAATCAGCTGCCCCGGGAGCTGCCGGTGATCCCGCTGCTGCTCCTGCTGGAGTGGAGCCGCCATCGTACGCTGCACGCCTGGCCAATGGCGGTGGTGTTCGGGTTGCTCTGGCTGCTGGATTTCGCTGTCCTTAGCTGGATGGAGCGGCAGCTCCCTTGTTTGGTGGCGACGCCTGCTCCACTTGCCGAGGATCCGCCAGTCTATGATCCCCTATACTGTCAGACCCGGCAGTTCCTTGCGGCAGGTATCCTTGAAGCGCTGGTGCTCCTCCCGCTGATTCTGTTCTTTGGTTTTCACTTTGATATGGTTGCGTTTCGTCCGCGGGCGGTGCCCAATGTCCTCACGCTGATAATTTGCCTGGGCAGGCAGCTGGCCTGATCCATTGCGGGCGGATGATCCGGCGGCAGCTCACTGTCTCCGGGGAGGCCGGCCCCGCCCTTGCTGCGCTGCGGGAACAGCTTGGGACCCACCGGGAGCAGCAGATGACCCAGGTCCTGCTGGCTCCGCTGGCTGTGATCATCGATCTTATACAGAGCGAGTCGCCGCTGGCGCTGCTCTGGCTCGTGCTGGCGGTGGCCTGCTATCTGGTCTATGAAGGTCTCTACCGCCGCTTTATCCGAACCCTCACCGTCCGACTCGCGGAGCACTGACCGCTGAAAGGAGAGATGACGATGCGCTTTGCCCCTCCACAGGAAAACCGTGCCCGGTGCCGTTCCGATGCCCTGCTGCTCATCCTTTTTTATGCCCTCTGGGGCATCAGCGGCTTTACCACCTACTGGCGTTCCGGCGGATCGGAGATCGAGCGGGCCGCCGGGTTCCTGGCTCTGCTCTTCCCGGCCCTCTGGCTCACCCTCTCCGGCCGGCTGATCCGGGACCTCTGGCGGCCCGGGAGCGTTCCCGCTGCCCGCATTGAGGAGGGCCGCCGGGATACCCTGCGCTCCCAGCGCCGCGGTCTGGCCAGCTGTCTGCTGATCCCGCTGGTGGAATTCCTCGCCCTCGGTTCCACCCATACGCTGCGGGTTTATCTCATCGGTGCGGCGGTCCATCTGATCGGCGAGCTGCTGCTCTGGCGGGTGGGCCGGCATCTGGACGCCCCGCCGCCGCAGCCTGCGCCACCGGATCCGTCCCTCGCCGCACCGCTTCAAAGTCTTGACCGGATGCGCCGTCTCGCCCTCGGGGAGTGCCTGGTCGGCCTCCTCCTGTTCGGCGGTTTCTGCTGGCTGCGCGCCGATGAGCTGGCCGATGGGCGCTGGCAGAGGACCTTGTTAGGCCTTTATATCCTGCTTATCCAGCCCCGGACCCAGCAGAACAGTTTGGCGGCCTGGCGGAGAGAGCTTA
>CAJFQR010000096.1 GCA_904419105.1 Candidatus Avimicrobium faecavium | reverse complement strand
AGTCGAAGATGCGGAAGATGTCGATGCCGCTCTTCGCCGCCTCCCTGATAAAGGCGATGAGGACATTTTCCGGGTAGGCGTGGTAGCCGACGCCGTTGATGCCCCGCAGCAGCATCTGGAACGGGATATGGGGAATGGCCTCCCGCAGGGCGTCCAGCCGCTCCCAGGGGCTCTCGTGCAGGAAGCGGTAGCTGGTGTCAAAGGTGGCGCCGCCCCAGACCTCCAGCGAGAAGGCGTCCCGGAGGATCCGGCCGGTGGCCGGGGCGATGGCGGTCAGGTCCCGGCTGCGCACCCGGGTGGCCAGCAGCGACTGGTTGGCGTCCCGGAAGGTGGTATCGGTGAGGAGCAGCCGGTCCTGCGAACGGATCCAGTCGGCCAGGGCCCTGGGGCCGCCCTCTGCGAGAAGGGCTCGCAAGTCGGTGGAGGGAGCCTCCGGCGGGAGGGCGGCGGGGTCCGGCAGGCGGGGGGTATCGAACTGGGGCTTGTGGTAGCCCTCGGGCTGGTGGACAATGGTCTCCCCGATGTACTTGAGCACCTTGGTGGCCCGGTCCTTCGACTCCTTGACATCGAAGAGGGACGGGGTCTCCTCGATGAACTTGGTGTGGCACTTTCCGGCGATGAAGGTCGGGTGGGAGAGGATGTTGTTCAGGAAGGACATATTGGTCTTGACGCCGCGGATGCGGATCTCCCCCATGCCCCGCTTGGCCTTGCGGATCGCCCCCTCAAAGGTGCGGTCGAAGGAGGTGATCTTGACCAGCAGCGAATCGTAGTAGGGGGTGATCTCGGCGCCGGTGAAGGCGTTGCCGGCGTCCAGGCGGATGCCGAAGCCGCCGCCGGAGCGGTAGGTGGTGAGTTTGCCGGTATCCGGGGCGAAGTTGTTGGTCGGGTCCTCGGTGGTGACCCGGCACTGGATCGCATAGCCGGAGCATTTGACCGAATCCTGGCTGTCGATGCCGATGTAGGGGTGGCTGAGAGGCAGGCCCTGGGCGATGTCGATCTGGGCGCGGACGATGTCGATGCCGGTGACCATCTCGGTGACGGTGTGTTCCACCTGGATCCGGGGGTTCATCTCGATGAAGTAGTGGCTGCCGTGCTTATCCACCAGAAACTCCACGGTGCCGGCGTTGACATAGCCGACGGCTTTGGCGATCTTGACCGCGTCGGCGTAGAGCTTTTCCCGGGTGGCGAGGGGGACGGCAAAGGCCGGGGTGAACTCCACCACCTTCTGGTAGCGGCGCTGGACCGAGCAGTCCCGCTCATAGAGGTGGACCACATTGCCGTACTGGTCGGCGAGGATCTGCACCTCGATGTGCTTGGGCTCCTCGAGGTATTTTTCGACGAAGATGTCGTCGTTGCCGAAGGCCTTGCGGGCCTCGTTCTTCACCAGCTCGTAGTACTGGCGGAGCTCCTCGTCGGAGTTGGCGCGGCGCATACCCCGGCCGCCGCCGCCGGCTGCCGCCTTGAGCAGCACCGGATAGCCGGCCTCCCGGGCGATGGCGATGGCCTCCTCCACATCGGCCACCGGAGCGGAGCTGCCAGGGATTACCGGCACGCCGCAGGACCGGGCCACCTCCTTGGCGTGGAGCTTATCCCCCATCTGGTCCAGCACCGAACTGGGCGGGCCGATGAAGATAATGCCCGCCTCCTCACAGGCGCGGGCGAAGTCGGCGTTTTCCGAGAGGAAGCCGTAGCCCGGGTGAATGGCGTCGACCTTCTTTCGCTTGGCAAGGGAGACGATCTCCTCGATGCCGAGATAGGCCCCGAGAGGGCTGCGGTTTTCGCCGATGAGGTAGGCCTCGTCCGCTTTGGTGCGGAAGAGGGACAGCTTATCCTCCTTGGAATAGATGGCGACGGTGCGCACCCCGGCGTCAAAGCAGGCGCGGAACACCCGGATGGCGATTTCGCCCCGGTTGGCGACCAGCACCTTGCGGATCTTTTTCTCCATAATATCCTCCCCTGTGGTACGAACGCCGCCTCCCGTCCGGAAGGCGGCGGTGTGGTGTATTGGGTCTATGATACCACAAAATGCAATCAAAAGGAAGAGATTTTGCAGAATATTTTTATTTCACACAAAAAAGGCGGCTGTTTGGCGGGATTTTGAAGGAAAGCAACAAAAATAATTGCAACCTGCGCAGGTTCCCGGGCCGGATATGCAGCTTTCAAGGTGCGGGCGGGGTGTATGGCGGACTGGTGAAAAAAGGGTTCCGGTTCCGGCGGCTCGTAAGCCGAGCGGGCGTGGAAGCAGAAAGCTTCCGGATAGGGCCGGGGCCGGCTCGCTCCGGTACGCCGAAGGCGTGCGGGCATCTCGAAATGCTTGAGCGGAGGGTCACGATCGTGTGATGGGGTGGGTGGGTGTGAAAAAGGCCTTTCACCCATAGGGCAAAATGAGGGGGTTTGTTGCAAAAAAATGCAACAAATTGGGGCGGTGTGAAAAGTTCTTGGGAAAGTTCTCCGGTTTGCACAAAGAACCGCAAACAAATGTGCGCCACTTTGTGCAAAAAAACGCCCCCCGGGAGAGCCGGGGGACGCAAAGTCCGTTTGAAAAACGCGGAAACTTTAAGGGGTGAGAGCCGGTGAGACGGCGAAATTGGAGAGAGCCGTGCCGGCGCTCCGACCCACGGGCCGCCCAAGTCTGGAGAACAGGCGGCGCGGGGGTGCTCCCTGTTTAGACGGTCGGGAGCCTGACCGACCACGATGTTTTAAGCGTCAGCTTAAAACTCGCAGGGATTGGACCGGGAGTTTTGCGTCAGCAAAACTCATAGGGATTGGACCGCGAGTTTGCGCAGCAAACTCGTAGGGAGGTAAGCGAAGCTTACCGACCAGTGTCAGGGTTTACCTTACCATCGTCGGTGGTGCTGGAAGAATCGTCCTTGTCCTCGGTGACGGTCTTCTCGTCCAGCTCTACATCGGAGATGGCGTAGCTGCCCAGGGTGCGGGTGCGGAAGGTCCAGGCCTCATAGTCCTCATCCCACTCCAGGCCGTTGATCTCCTTGGCGCCGTCGGCAGTTACCTCATAGATGAAGGCATCCTCGGGAGCGTAGATATATACGCGGCCGATCTTGTTGAAGGTGGGCTCCTTCTCAAAGGTGATGAAGTCGATGTTGGCATAGTCATACATCGCAGCAAATTCCTTGTTGAAGTCCTGGTTGTTCTTCAGGTTCAGCTTGCCCTGGCCGGTGACATCAACCTCGAACTCGAAGATGTCGCTAATAGTCATATTGACAACATCATCAATGCCGCTGAAGGAAACTACCTCAACATCGTCAATCTCATCGTCAAACTGAGTCTCAGAGTAACCATAGGTTACACCGATATCCAGCTTACGCCAATCGTTTGCCTCATCTCTCTTATGATCGCCAGAGTAGATGATAATTTCGCCAGCCAGATCGGTGCCCTTGATCTCGTCAGCAGTGGGCAGAGTGAAGGAGACTGCATAGCAGTACTTGCCATCAATCTTGTACTGATCGATCTTGGCCTTCTCAGCCTTGTTAATATCCCAGTTGGTATATACTCTCCAACCCTTTACCATGTCGCCATCAGTTACGAGCTTAGCGGTATCGTAATCCTTCAGCTGTACATAGAGGGTGGTCTCACCACTAATTCTTTCGTTCTTGGCCATATTGGCGAGAGTATCTTCACCAACTACCTTTTCATCGATTTCACCGTCATCGTCACCATCATACCAGAAAGTAACTTCCTCGGTGGGATTCATTCTGACAACCAGATTATCATCCTTGTCAGCGAAGGCAACAGTGCTCATACCGGCGGCCATAACGGCAGCCAGAGTGAGAGCAAGAATCTTCTTCATTGTTTCTTTTCCTCCTAAAGCAAATTTTCCACGGCGGCGGGGCTCTCCATTCCCCGTTGCCGCTAAGGCAATTATACCCCCCCCCCGGCACTTTGTCAACCCCTTTTTGTCCCCAAATTGTAATCTTTTTGTTATTTCTCGGGTTTTTGGGGGCAAATCGGGCTGGATTTGTAATGGAATCGTAAGAAATCGGGGGTTTGGAGGGCGGTTTGAGGGGGACGGGTTTTTCCACCGGGGTGTGGAATGGTGGAAAAGAAAACGGGCGCCCGCCATGCGGACGCCCGTGTGTGGGTCTTTACTTTTTCTCGGGGGCGGCGTCTGCCGGGGCCTGGGCGGGCTGCTGGGGAGCCGGCTGGGCAGGCTGGGCAGTGACGCGGACCTGGACGGTGAGGAGCATCTTGATGGTGTCCTCCCGGATCAGGTCGACCATGGCGTTGAACATCTCGCCGCTCTCCATGCGGAACTCGATGACCGGGTCGCGCTGGGCGTAGGAGCGCAGGTAGATGCCCTTTTTGAGGTCGTCCATGGCGTCGATGTGGTCCATCCACTTGGCGTCGACATTCTTGAGCAGGATCACGCGCTCGAGCTCCCGCATCAGCTTGGGGCCGAACATGGCCTCCCGCTTGGTGTAGAGCATGTGGATGCGCTCCCGGAGGAAGTCCTTGAGCTTTTCGGGCTGGACGGCGGCCTTTTCCTCGTCGGTGGTGTAGTTCATCTCATCGACGGTGATGGCCCAGCCGCGGAAGAAGTCCCGCAGGCCGACGAGGTTCCAGTCGTGGTAGTCGTCGCTGGTGCCGATGAAGCGGTCGACGGTCTCGCCGACGATCTCATCGATCATTCTGGAGATGACGGCGGAGATGTCCGCGCCGTCGAGGACCTGCTGGCGCTGCTTGTAGATGACCTCCCGCTGGCGGTTGGCCACATCGTCGAACTGGAGGACATTTTTACGGATGGCGAAGTTGCGGCCCTCCACCTTGGCCTGGGCGCCCTCGATGGTATTGGAGAGCATCTTGGCGGCGATGGGGGTATCCTCGTCCACCTTGAGGGTGGCCATCATCG
>CAJFQR010000095.1 GCA_904419105.1 Candidatus Avimicrobium faecavium | reverse complement strand
CTTCGGCGGCGGCTATGCGCCGATCCTGAGCTGTGTCGTCATCGGTGTGCTGGTTGCGAAGGCCCTGCACGGGAAAATGGCCTCCCGCACCGGTACCGAGGCATAAAAAATCAAACTATGGAGGAGATCACTATGGGTTTCAACGAAAAGGTCCATGCGTTCATCGCGGCCAAGTTCTATGTCTATCTCACCGAGGCCTTCGGTGACCGGGGGGAAAAGGCTTTTATCCACGCCACCCAGCACTATGCCGAGCAGCGCGGCCGCCGTATGGCGCAGCGGGCAATCCGGGACGGCCGTGAGCTGGACTACGGCACCTATCTGGAGTACGGCGAATGGGTGAACACCCCGGAGATCATCGCCGAAGGCTGCCAGAACCAGTCCACCATCGAGTCCTTCTCGCCGGACTACCGCATTCACATCACCATGTGTCCGTGGTACACCCAGTTCAAGGAGATGGGCCTGCCGGACGCCGGCCATGTCTACTGTGCCCATCTGGACAACTCCATCTGCCGGGGCTTCAACCCCTACCTGACCTACCTGGTGCCCGAGACGCTGCACAAGAGCGGCTTCTGCACCCACATCATCAAGGATGTCAACTTCAAGGAGGGGGAGAAGCACCCGAAGAAGCTCGAGTACACCAAGGGCTTTGACTATCACTGCGGCCACTCCTACTGGGCGTACAGCGAGGTCTGCGGGGCCATCTTCGGCGCCGAGGGGGAGGCCATCGCCGCCAAGGTCATGCGCGACTTTGAGGAGACCTACGGCAAGGAAATGGCTGACAAGCTGGCTTCCTACCGCTACACCAACTTCAACATCGCCGACTGAATTACCCATAGTAAAAAACAGCCGACCGGCGCTCCGGCGGCTGTTTTTTTGCGCTGCTTGATATACAAATTGTATCAATGCTTTCAAATATCGTGTATTGTATAAAAAGAAGAAATTCCAAATCGTATAATTTCTCTGAAAAATTCAGAGCGGAGAGAGATACCACCAATATGCCCCTCCTACTTCAGCAGACCGGCCCGCTTCCGGTAGCCGGGCAGCAGCTCCTCCGCCGCCGCATAGAAGGCTGCCGAGTGATCCGCTGCCACCAGATGGGCCAGCTCGTGGGCAAGCACCGTCTCCACCGCCTCCGGCGGGAAGTGCACCAGCCGGGAGGAGAGGGTGATGACCCCGGTGGCCGGCCGGCAGCTGCCGTAGCGGGAACGGGTGTTGCGCAGCAGCAGTTCGGTAGGGGCGCAGTGGTACCGGGCCTCCAGTACCGGGATGAGCGATTCCAGGGCGGCCACTGCCATCGGGCGCAGTTCCCCTTTGAGCCATCGGGTGAGCCCCGGGTGGGTGTAGGGCAGAGGTCCCGGCCAGGGCAGCAGCAGCCGGTCTCCGTCCCGGCGGGGAGCCCCCTCTGCCCCGAGGACGAGGGTAAAGCGCTTCCCCCAGAGCCAGAAGTCCCCGCCGTCGAGCAGCTGCTCCGGGACGGAGCGCCAGCCCGGACGGGCGGCCAGGCGCTCCCTGGCCCCGGCAATGAGGCCGGCGTGCCGGAGCACAAAGGCATCGACGGCCACCGCCGGCACCCGCTTTGGGGCGGATACCGCCACGCTGCCGTCCGGACGCACCCGGAGGTTGAGATTTTTCACCGCCTTGCGGGTGAGGGTATAGCAGATGCCCCCGGCAGTCCGTGTCGCCATTTATGCCTCCTTATGGACGATGGATTCAGAAAGGGCCGTCCGCTGCGGACGGTCCCTGAGGTTTTGCGGGGCTACCTGACCAGCTCGCCGAACTCGGCCAGCGTCAGTTCCAGGGCCTTTTCCGCCAGCGGCAGCGCAAGGCCGGAGCAGTCCTCGCCGGTCATCCGGGAGAGCAGCTCCCGCAGCAGGCCGGGGTTGCGCACCAGCAGCGGGCCCATCTGCCAGGTGCCGAAGAAGTTTTTGTACAGCGTCCCCTCGGTGCCGTCCGGCTCGGGGCCGTCGCCGGGGCCCTTCAGCACCCGGAACAGGGGGTACTCGTTCTCCCCGGTGAGGTGGCCGGTCCGGTTGACAAAGCCGTAGGTCACCAGCCCCTCGTCAAACACCGGGCGGGAGACCACATCGCCGGTATAGACCCGGCCGGTCTCGATGCCGCCGTAGCGGAACAGCCCGATGCCGCTCTCGCTGCCGCCGCCGGGAGTCTCGAACGCCTGGCCGAACAGCAGCCGGGCGTTGCCGGTGACAAAGAACACGGTGCCGCCCTCGACAGCCCGGGCAATGGCGTCGCCGTACTGCCGGAAGTGGGGCGCGGCGGCGGCCAGGTTTTTGGCCTTGCCGTGGCCGATGTAGACCAGCTGGTGGCCCGCCGGGTCGATGGCCTCGTCCAGGCCGGCATAGTCGATGGTCACCGTGTGGCCGAGCTTTTCCGCGGCCTGTTTCACGGCGGTGACATTGGTGTAGTCCCCGTACAGGTCCAGCAGGTCGCCGTACAGGTGCAAGATCTTCAGTTCCGCCATTATTTGAGCACCTCCAGGATCCCGTCCTCGTCGCCGAAGGCCGATGCCGCCAGCACATAGATGGTGCCGGTGCTGCGGCGCATGGCCTCCCGCAGTTTGGCGTTGTCCGCCTCGATGATCAGCCGCTCCGGGTCAAAGCCGGCCAGCTCCAGCCGGACCGCCAGGTCGTAGGCCCGGCCGCCGGAGCAGACCACATGGTCCACCCGGCCCACCAGCCGCTCGAAGGAGACATCGTACAGCCAGGAGATGTCCTTGTCCTCGGTGTAGAGCACATTGTTGACATAGAGGGCCACCGTCTTGGGGCCCGGCTGGGTGATGACATAGTCGATGTTCTGGTCCAGCGACACCGGGTTCTGCTTGGTGAGCATCAGGATGGCCCGGCGGCCGTCCACATCGAATTCGTCGTACCGCACCCGGCTGACGGTGAAGCTCTCCCCGGCCCGGATGGCCGCCTCCAGCGGCACGCCGGCGGTGGCACACACCGCCGTGGCGGCGGTGAAGTTCATAAAGTAGAAGGCGGTCATATAGTCCACATGGGCCGGGGCCCCGTCGATGGTAAAGTCCCCGCTCTCAAAGTCCACCCCCTCCGCCAGAAAGTCCGGCGCCGGCGTGTGATAGCCGCACTTGGGGCAGTGGAAGGAGCCGATGTGGTTGTAGTGGAAGAAGTCGTACTCCATTTTGCCGAAGCACTTGGGGCAGACCTTGGCGTCGTGGGTCAGGTGCTGGCAGCTGTCGGTGGAGTGGGGGGTGCGGGCCATGCCGAAGGTGACCACCGTGCCCGGCTGCCGGCCGTCTGCCAGCTGGAGGGAGATCGGGTCGTCGGCGTTGAGCACCAGCGTCCCGGCATGGGGAGCCGCCTCGGCGATCTTCTCCAGCACGATGTCCGGGTTGCCGTTTCGCACCACCTGATCCCGCAGCAGGTTGTTGACTAAGAAGATGTCCAGCGGGATCTGGGAGAAGACGATCGGCGTGAAGCGCTCGTCCACCTCCAGCACCACAAAGTCGCTCTTGATCCGGCCGCCCAGCGTGCAGTGCTCCAGCAGCGTGGTGGCCACACCGGCGGACAGGTTGGAGCCCTCGGTGTTGTTGATGACGCTGTACCCGTTCTCCCGCAGGATATGGGCGATCAGGTTCTGGGTGGTGGTCTTGCCGTTGGAGCCGGTCACCGCCAGCACCTTTCCGTCAAACTTCATTTTTCTGAGAAAATCCGGGTCCAGTCTGAGGGCGAGCCGTCCGGGCAGCGTGGTCGAGCGCCCGATGAACTTGCCGACGAAGCGAATGACCCGTCCCAGGAGTACCGCGAGGGCAAATCTCACAGAGAGTCACATCCTTTTTGCATGATCGAAGAAAACAGTACCATTATAGCGCCAAATCCCCCTTCTTTCAAGGAAAACCCACCGGCCCCGTGCCGCCTTCCTCCCGGGTGGAGTATGGCCGCCGGCCGGGCGGCTTAGACAGCGGTGCAGCCCAAAGGCTGTGACCGGGCATCTTTTCACCCCGGCGCAGTTGTGATATAATAAAAAAACGCACAGACCAGTCTTGTAAGCGAAGGAGGCAATCAGATGTATCGCATCACATACAAACGGGAGCTCAACGACCAGGTCACCCTGATGAAGATCGAAGCCCCGCTGGTGGCTCAAAAGGCCCGGGCCGGCCAGTTCATCATCTTCCGGGTGGACGAGTACGGCGAGCGGGTGCCCCTGACCATCGCCGACACCGACCCGGCGGAGGGCACCGTCACCATCATCTTCCAGAAGGTCGGCCTCTCCACCGAGCTGCTCGGCAGCCTTGAGGCCGGGCAGTCCATTGCCGACTTCGTCGGCCCCCTGGGCACTCCCACCGAGATCGAAGGCGTCCGCCGGGCGGCGGTGATCGGCGGCGGCGTCGGCTGTGCCATCGCCTACCCGGTGGCCAAGGCCCTCCACGCCGCCGGCGCCCATGTGGATATGATCGCCGGCTTCCGCAGCAAGGACATCGTCATCCTCGAGGAGGAGATGGCCGCCGCCAGCAGCCGGTTCTTCCTCTGCACCGACGACGGCTCCGCCGGCAAGCAGGGCTTCGTCACCGGCCAGCTCCAGGAGCTGCTGGACGCCGGGGAGCAGTACGACACCGTCTACGCCATCGGTCCGGTGCCGATGATGAAGGCGGTGGCCTCCCTGACCAAGGGCTATGGCGTACACACCATCGTCAGCCTCAACCCGATCATGATCGACGGCACCGGTATGTGCGGCGGCTGCCGGGTCACCGTCGGCGGCGAGATGAAGTTCGCCTGCGTGGACGGCCCCGACTTTGACGGCCATCTGGTGGACTTTGACGAGCTGATGAAGCGCAACGCCATCTACCGCGCCGAGGAGACCGAGGCCTCCCGCTGCCTGAACTGCCGCATGATGCGCCTGGCCGATGAGCTGGAAGCCCACAACTGAGGGAGAGGAGAGCACACGATGAG
>CAJFQR010000094.1 GCA_904419105.1 Candidatus Avimicrobium faecavium | reverse complement strand
CTATGCCGCAAGGCGGACCTGCCGATAGCCCGGGCAGAAATGAAAAAGGAGGCATCATTAGATGCCTCCTTTTCATGCCGCAAAAGATCACTGTTTGTCAAAATAGTGGATGATGGCCTGAGTGCCAAGGCTGCCTTCACCGCAGCCTTCCAGCTCTCTGTACATCGCGAGGACCTGGTCGAGCACCGGCAGTGTGAGTCCGACACCTTCCGCCTCTTCAGCGGCGATGCTCATATCTTTGATGAAATGCCGGATGTAGAAGCCCGGCGCCATATCTCCGGAGACCATCTTCGGTGTATTGTGGTCCATCTGCCAGCTGCCGGCGGCCCCTTTGGAGATGCTTGCCAGCATGGTGTCCACATCGAGCCCGGTGCGCCGGGCATAGGCGATAGCCTCCGCCACGCTGGCCACAATGCCGGACAGAGCAATCTGGTTGGCCATTTTAGTGTGCTGGCCCTTGCCTGCGCCGCCCTCGTAGGTGATGGAGCTGCCCAGAGCCTCAAAGATGTCCTGGCACCGATCAAAGGTCTCCCGGTCACCGCCGACCATGATCGACAGTGTCCCTGCGATGGCACCGCTGTCCCCACCGGACACCGGAGCATCCAGTGCAGCGATGCCTCGTTTTTTTGCTTCGGTATAGATCCGCTCGGAGAGCTTCGGGCTGGTGGTGGTCATGTCGATGGCCACCGCTCCGGGCTTGGCATTTGCCAGGATGCCATCCTCTCCAAAGTAGAGCTCCTCTACATCTTTCGGAAATCCGACCATTGTGATGATAACATCTTTCTCGGCGGCGCAGGCGGCGACACTGTCACACCACATGGCCCCTTCCTCGATGACATCAAGGACCTTGGCCTTGGTCCGGCTGTAGATCGAGACCGGGTACCCTCTTTTCATCAGATTGCGCACCATCGGCTTGCCCATTACACCGACACCAATGAATCCGATCGTTTTCATATAGACTCCACTCCTTTTGCGATATGGCACTTTTATCTCCATTATAGCGGCTTTCCCGGGAAATAGCCAGAGAAAGCCGCCCCCGGTATGAAAAAAGACTCCGGAGGACCGGAGTCTTTCATTTGGCTGTTACTTGGCAGCCGCAAGAGCCTCTTCCAGCGCATAGGAGAGCTGATCGGGGCAAGAGGTGGCCTTGAAGCCGCAGCGGGTACCGCGGACCCGGTCGATGACGTCTTCGGCCTTCATGCCGACGATGAGCTTGGAGATGCCGTCCAGGTTGCCGGGGCAGCCACCCTTGAAGGCGCAGCTCTGAATGACGCCGTTGGCATCGACATCGACGGTGATCTCTCTTGAGCAGGTACCCTTGGTCTTGTAGGTATATACCATAAATTATTTCCTCCCTTTGATCGTGGCCTGCCGCTTTTTGCGGTCGGATCGAACAGTGATTATTATAGTACATCTCAGGTGAAGATGCAAGCATCCGCCCGGCCAGGAAGGCAGGTTCTGTGACTGGGTCACCAATGAGGGAAGATCAGGCGGCGATTTACTCTCTGTGGGAAATGTGCTATAATAAAAATACTTGGCTCTCCTCCTTTTCGGACGGTTTCCGAAGGGGAGAGCCCTGTCCGATACCAAAGAGTGAGGTTGAAGTTCCTTTGAAATACCGCGCGAATTTTTCACAGATGGGGCCGGCCTTTGCGGTTCCTGCTTCAGTGGTGGATGACCATCTGCGTTTGTGCAGCGCCCTGCAGCTCAAATTGCTGCTGCTCCTGCTGCGGCAGGGCTCGGCTCTGACCGATGAGGAGATCGCTGTCCTTCTCCGCCAACGGGTGGAAGATGTACGGGACGCCGCGTCCTACTGGGAGGCGGCCGGGCTGCTGCACACCGATGAGGGGATGGCTGCATCCAGTCCCGCTGTCCGTCCGGATACCGACCCATCTGTGTCTGTATCGGAGGCTTCTCCTCGAGCGGTTCCGCTTGACCGGGAGGGCCGTACGGTGCTGCTCACCTCCAATGGCAGGCTTTCGCGGCAGGAATGTGTAGACCTTGCTGCTTCCGATCGAGTGCTGCGAAGTCTCCTCAGCAAGGCCCAGGAGATCCTCGGCCATCCCCTTTCCAGTGTGGATATGCAGTGCCTCACTGCGCTCTATCAGTATTACGGGATGGCGCCGGAGTTCATTATCACTGTGATGGGGTATTGCAAGGCCGTCGGCAAGCTCAGTATGCGCTATGTGGAGCGCACGGCGGCCGGTTGGCAGGAACAGGGGATTGATACGGTGGCAAAGGCAGAGCGCCATATTGATGAACTCAGCCGTCGCCGTTCCTGGGAGGGCCAGGTGCGCAGCGCTTTTGGCCTGAGGGAACGCACCCTCACCACCCGGGAACGGGAGATGATCGCCGCCTGGTTCGGAGAGCTTGGCTATGGTATCGATGTCATCCGGCTGGCCTACGAGCGTGCGGTGGAAAATACCGGGAAGGTCAGCTTCGCCTACATCAACAAGGTACTGCAGAACTGGCACAAAGAGGGGGTCCGCACGGCGGCAGATGCCGCCAATGCCTCGGCCCGGCGCATGCAGGCCGCTGGTGGGGAGACCTCCTACAGCATTCAGGAGATCGAGGACCGGGTCCTCGGCAATTTTATCGAGAAGTAGGGAGAGCTGACAGATGGCCTATCCAAAAGAGATTATGGACCGGGCGTTCACCATCTTGGGGGAGCGACGGAACGCTGCCCGCAACGACTACCAGCATCGCTTGCAGGTCATCGCTGAACGTGCACCGGAGGTGGGGGCCCTGCAGCGGGAGCTCACCGGCACCAGTGCTGCCATCGCCCGTACGATCCTGTCAGGGACCGATGTGGAGGAGAAACTGGCCCGGCTGCGGGATACGAACCTCTACCTCCAGCAGAAAAAACGAGAACTCCTGACGGCCGCCGGTCTGCCGGAGGACTATGATGCGATGCGCTACTCCTGTCCCGACTGTCAGGATACCGGTTATCATGACGGGAAGATGTGCCACTGTATGCGGCAGATCCTCACCGAGCTGATGATGGAGCGCCTCTCCCGAACGGCGGATACCGCCGGCATTACCTTTGCGAGCTTTTCCCTCGACTACTATCCGACTGATCCGCTGCCCGGGGTCGGCTATTCCGCCCGGGATGTGATGCGCCGGGCGCTGGATCTCTGTCAGAAGTATGCGGCTGCGTTCACACCGGCTTCTGAAAGCCTTTTCTTCCAGGGTCCGACCGGTCTGGGAAAGACCCATCTCTCGCTTTCAATCGCCGCAGAGGTGATACGCAAAGGCTACAACGTTCTCTATACACCGGCTCAATCGCTGATGGATACATTGGAGCGGGAGCGATTCCGCCGCAGCGAAGACGGCAGTTCACTGGACTTTGTACTGGAGAGCGACCTGCTTATCCTGGATGACCTCGGTGCTGAGTTCTCTACCAATTTCTCAATATCGGTGCTCTACAACATCATCAACACCCGCTTGATCGAAAAGCGGCCGACCATCATCTCGTCCAATCTCACCATCAAGGAGATCGAGTCCCGCTATTCACCTCGTGTGCTCTCCCGGATCATCGGTGGATACCAGACGATCCCATTCCGTGGGAGCGATATCCGCCTGCTTCGCCGCTGACGACGGCAATATAAAACCTTGGGAGAACCAATGACTCTCCCAAGGTTTTATGCGTCAATCGGCTTCTTTTTTCAATACCCGCTGAATCTCGACCATCAGACTGTTGGGTATGCCCCGAGGTCCGCGGACGGTGGTGATGCCGTGCCGTTTGAGCACCTTGAGATCAAGGTTCTCTTTCGAGAAACGGTGGAGCAGCTCCACCTTCATCAGCTGATGCATCAGGATGTGGCCATCGTGCTTCTCACAGGGAAGGTCCACCTCTATTGCACGACACTGATAGCAGATTGCAGAGACCGGCGCCGCCACATAGAAATAGACCATATCGCCGACGGTGATCCGGCTTGACTGCTTCCAGAGGATCTGTTTATTTTTCCGAAAGGCCGCTTCAATGTCAAAATACTTCGGATTTGCTGGGACCAGCCAATCGTGGATCTCTTTTTTTGGGGAAGCAGAGCGGCGTTTGGGACCGGTCAGTGTATAGCTCAGGTCGAGCATGAAGCGGGCGGTCTCCATTGGCATTGATCCATCTAACGGAAGAGCGATCCAGTGGAGCTTGTTCATGTGGTAGGGAGGAAGCACTGGGACGCCGTCGATCTCTTCACTGGCAAAGGCGGGATCCCGTTTGATCTCCAGCACATCGATGAGATCCTCCCCAGGGAGCCCCACTTTTTTTCGGGGGATCCGCAGGATCAGCGCATACCATTTACGATTGTCAGCTCGGCGAAGCACCGCATAGTCCGGCGCCGTGGCCCAAAGCGCCTCCGGCTCAGTGCCGTAGCGCTCTCTTGAATAGTCGAAGATGTCCTGCCGGCGGCAGCCAGCCGACCGTGGTTTCATCATATTGCAGCCTCCTTTTCACCATCATAGCACCCGACAGGGAGAAGCGCAAGGCCACTGGAATTTTTACAGCAAGTCAGCTATAATAGAGGCAGAGCATTTCAGAGAGGATGGAACCGATGGTCCGCAGTGGCAGCAGTTTTGATATTCCCATGTTCAACTATTTTGAGCACAACGCTTTCTTCGGCAGCAATGCCGGTTTTCGTTTTCAGCTCAAACCGCTGAAGGAGGAGAAAGCTCTTGTGGCAGAGGCCTGGACCGATGGCCTCTGTCGAGAGTTGTGCACCGTTACGGCAGAGGAGCAGTTTCCATTGTCACCGAAGGGCTTGGAAGAGGCTCTTGGCTGGCTTGAGGAACAGTTTTCCGCCTATCGGTCAGCACATCTCAAAGATCGGCAGAAGAAGGAAGGGGAAGAGTGACCTCTTCCACTGAATGAAAAACGGCTCCTGGCTTTCAGGCAGGAGCCGTTTTTATCAGAGATCAAGGGATGCGATCCAGTTTTTCAATTCCGCATCGCTTACCGACCGCGGGAAGACTTTCCCGTTCAGCAGCCTGGCTCCGCTGCAGCTTGGTGCCAGGCGTTCATTGG
>CAJFQR010000093.1 GCA_904419105.1 Candidatus Avimicrobium faecavium | reverse complement strand
TTAAGGTCGGCGGCCGGATGGCGATGGTCTATGTCATCGTCATTCCGATCCTGGCCGTTGCGCTGGGCCTGATCGTGCGCAGCGTCACCACCATCTTCCGCCGGGCCTTCAAGCGGTACGACCACCTGAACGCCGTCGTCGAGGAGAATGTCTCCGCCATCCGCGTCGTCAAGGGCTTTGTCCGTGAGGACTACGAGATCGAGAAGTTTGAAAAGATCTCTGACGCCATGCGCAAGGACTTCACCACCGCCGAAGCCCGCCTGGGCATGAACGGCCCGCTGATGCAGGGCAGCATCTACACCGTTATGATCGCCATCTTCTGGTTCGGCTCCCGGTACATCGTCGCCGGGGATATGACCACCGGCAACCTGATGAGCCTGGTCACCTACACCATGCAGATGCTCAACTCCCTGAATATGATCTCGATGATCTTCACCATGATGATCATGTCCCGTGCGTCGATGGACCGTATCGCCGAACTGCTGGCCGAGGTGCCGGATATCCGCGCCGAGGGCAAGGACCTCGAGCAGGTTCCCGACGGCAGCATCGACTTCAACCATGTCTCCTTCAGCTACACCGGCAACAAGGAGAAGGAGTCCCTCAAGGACATCGACCTGCACATCAAGAGCGGCGAGACCATCGGCATTATCGGCTCCACCGGTTCCGGCAAGAGCACCCTGGTCCAGATGATCCCCCGTCTCTACGATACCACCGAGGGCGAGGTGCTGGTAGGCGGCATCAATGTCCGCGATTACGACCTGCACGCCCTGCGCAATTCCGTCGCCATGGTCCTGCAGAAGAATGTCCTCTTCTCCGGCACCATCAAATCGAACCTGCGCTGGGGCGATGAAAACGCCACCGATGAGGAGATGCTCCACGCCTGCCAGATCGCCCACGCCGACGAGTTCATCCAGGGCTTCCCGGATAAGTACGACTCCCACATCGAGCAGGGCGGTACCAATGTCTCCGGCGGCCAGAAGCAGCGTCTCTGCATCGCCCGCGCCCTCCTCAAGAAGCCCAAGATCCTCATCCTTGACGACTCCACCTCCGCCGTCGATACCAAGACCGACGCCATGATCCGGGAGGCCCTTGCCACCGAGCAGCCAGAGACCACCAAGATCATCGTCGCCCAGCGTATCACCTCGATTCAGGACTGCGACCGCATCATCGTCCTGGACGAGGGCCGCATCAACGGCATCGGCACCCACGAGGAGCTCCTCGAGAACAACGAGATCTACCGCGAAGTCTATACCTCTCAGCAGAAAGGAGTGGAAGAGCATGCCGCGGATTGAAAAACGCGATGAAAACAAGGTCGGAATCAAGCACATGGACCGGGATGTTCTCAGCCGTCTGCTGGGGCTCATCTTCCGGGACAACCGTCTTGGCTTTACCGTGGTCATCGTCTGCATCCTGGTATCGGTGTTCACCAATGTGGCGAACTCGATGTTCCTCTCCAACCTGATCGATGACTATCTCACCCCGATGCTTGCCTCCGGCAGCACCGATTTTTCCGGCCTGGCCCGCGCCGTCACCGGCATGGCCTGCATCTATGTAGCCGGCGTTATCGCTATCTTTGTGCGTGAGCAGCTGATGGCCCGCATCACCCAGGGCACCATGAAGGACATCCGTGACCAGATGTTCTCCCACATGCAGTCGCTGCCCATCCGGTATTTTGATACCCATATCCACGGTACCATTATGAGCTACTACTCCAATGATACCGATACCCTTCGCCAGATGATCAGCCAGTCCATTCCCAACATGATCATGTCCCTGGTCATGATTGTGGCGGTGTTCATCTCGATGCTCATCACCAGCCCGGTGCTCACCGCCTGCGTGCTGGTTACCCTGGCCATCATCATGCTCACTGCGCGGTTTATCGGCAGCCATTCCGGCCGCTACTTCATCCGCCAGCAGAACGCCCTCGGCGACATCAACGGCTACATCGAAGAGATGGTCGAAGGCCAGCGCGTTGTCCAGGTGTTCTGCCACGAGGAGGAGGCCAAGAAGGACTTTGAATGCGGCCACCAAGGCCCACACCTATGCGGCTATTCTGATGCCGGCGGTTATGAGCCTGGGCAACCTCCAGTATGTTCTCATCGCCCTGGTCGGCGGCGCCATGGCCATCAACGGCCTGTTTGGCACCACCCTGGGCACCGTCGCCACCTTTATGACCCTGTCCAAGAGCTTCAATATGCCCATCAGCCAGGTCTCCCAGCAGATGAACTCGATCATCATGGCCCTGGCCGGTGCCGAGCGGATCTTCAGCCTTCTGGATGAGGAGCCGGAAAAGGACGAGGGCACCGTCACCCTGGTGCATGCCAAGTTCGACAAGGACGAAAACCTGGTCGAAAGCGACGACGCCAACTCCAACACCCTGGCCTGGAAGGTCCCGGAAGAGGACGGCACCTTCCGCTATGTAGAGCTCAAGGGCGATGTGCGGTTTGACCATGTCACCTTCGGCTACACCCCGGAAAAGGTCGTCCTGCACGACATCACCCTCTTTGCCAAGCCCGGCCAGAAGGTGGCCTTTGTCGGCGCCACCGGCGCCGGTAAGACCACCATTACCAACCTGATCAACCGCTTCTATGACATCAACAGCGGTACCATCACCTACGATGGCATCGACATCACCCGCATCTGCAAGCCGGACCTGCGCCGCAGTCTGGGCATCGTGCTCCAGGATGTGGCCCTGTTCACCGGTACCGTTCGGGAGAACATCCGCTACGGCAAGCTGGATG
Organism: Candidatus Avimicrobium faecavium; assembly: GCA_904419105.1. Classification (GTDB taxonomy): domain Bacteria; phylum Bacillota; class Clostridia; order Oscillospirales; family Ruminococcaceae; genus Avimicrobium; species Avimicrobium faecavium. Next base: position 4,298 of record CAJFQR010000093.1, on the reverse strand, counting down.
CCACCGATGAGGAGGTCTACGCCGCGGCCCGGCTGGCCAATGCCGACAGCTTTATCAATATGCTGCCGGACGGCTACGATACGATGATTACCGGCGGCGGTGCCAGCCTGTCCCAGGGCCAGCGCCAGCTGCTCTCCATCGCCCGTGCGGCGGTGGCCGACCCGCCGGTTATGATCCTCGATGAGGCCACCTCCTCCATCGATACCCGTACCGAGGCCATCGTACAGGCCGGTATGGACCAGCTGATGTATGGGCGCACCGTATTTGTCATCGCCCACCGGCTGTCCACCATCCGCAACTCGAATGTCATCATGGTCCTCGACCATGGCAACATCATCGAGCGCGGCGACCATGAGTCCCTCCTGGCGGAAAAGGGTACCTATTATCAGCTCTATACCGGCGCCTTCGAGTTGGAATAAAACTTTGGATCCACAGCCCCGTGCCGGAGTATCAGCCTGGCACTCGGGCCTGGCGCCTTCGAGCTGGAGTAAACCCCCAGCTTCACAGCCCAACAGAAAAACCTCCCCGCAAGGGGAGGTTTTTTGCGTCTCTGCCGCAAAAAAACAGCCCGGCAGCGGGCCGTTTTTTCACGCTTTTCGGATGTAGTCACACCGCTGGCACTGGCGCAGCAGCCCGTCGGCTTCCTCTGCCATCGAGGCTCCCGACCACTGGCAGATGCTCTGGAGGATCGGCAGCACCGAACGCCCCCGTTCGGTCAGCGAGTACTCCACCCGGGGCGGGATCTCGTTGTAGGACCGCCGCTCCACCAGGCCGTCGTCGATGACGAGACCCTCCTCGTCTCCGCTGTCTTCCTCAAGACCACCCTCAAAAACATCGCCGAAAACGGCCAGGTCGCCGTCTCCGCCTTTGCCCCGACCCCGAACGGGATGTTTGAGGGCTATCAGGTCATCGGCACCGCCCGCTATGTTGAGGAGGGCGGCCTCTTCGACCTCGGCAAGTCCCTCGTCGGCCAGAAGCCGCTGCCCTACCACGGCGCCCTGGTCATCAAGGTGGAGGACGGCACCGTCACCTCCCCCGGCCCCAATGTCGGCAAGAGCTTCGAGAACGTCCAGTGGTAAAAAAACCTTCGGTTTTTTTACCACGGTGATACGACCTCGTCAGAGGTTTTTACCACGGTGGTACTACCTTAAATGGTTTTTTTACCACAGTGGTACTACCTTGTTAGAGTTTTTTACCACTGTGAAACTCCCCTTCGGACAGATCCAGCAAAAGAGCCTCCCGCCTGGGAGGCCTTTTTGCACTCCGCCAAACATCATACCGGAATTTTGTGTGATTTCCCGATAGCCTCCCGACTTGCCGCTGTGTTATAATAAAGTCAAAGAGGGAAGGGGAGGTGCCGTCATATCCTGGCCCCGGGCCCTTTCGCCGCCAACCGGGAGGAGTGATCCGATGCTGCACGACCTGTTTCTCTATCTGTTCCCCTGGCTCGGCAGCCTGCTCGGCGGCTGGTGTGTGGTGGAAGCGATCCTCCCGCCCCACCGCTGGGAGACACTTTCTGCCGTCCTCACCCTGCTCTGGGCGTTCGGCTGCTATCCGCTCTATTGCCGCCTTGCCGCCCGGGCGGGCCTGGACCCGGTGCGCATCGTTGCCTTTTACTGCGCGCCCGGTGTCCTCGGTGTGATGGTGGCCTCAGTCTGCCTCTTCGGCTGGCTGCCGGTCCTCAGCACGGCCCTGGCCGTCCTGCATCCCGTTCTCCAGCTGCCGCTCCACCTCGTCCTCGGCTGCCTTCTCTGGTTTGCCCCGGTGGCCGCCCTTATCACACGCCACAGAAAGGACTGACCTCCATGACTGCCTCCCGCCGTGAGACCCTCCAGATCCTCCAGCTCTTCTGTTATCTCGGCGTCTTTGCCGCCAGCTGCTGTTCGCTGGGGTTTGCCTGCTGCAGCCCGGGGTACACCGATCTGCTGCTTGGCGTCGCCCTGACCGGTTTTCCAGTCGTATGCGCTCTCACCGCCCTCCGGGGAGACGGGGCTTCCGCCTTTCTGTGCGGTGCTGGCTACGGTGTGGCCGGCTTTCTCTGGTCCGCTGTAGTCGGGAATATGCTTCTGACCCTTCTCTTTGGCGATAGCGCATCGGTTGTCGTACCGGGCAGCTTCTTCCTCGGTCTGCTCGTCTGGGCCCTTGCCGCAATCCCCACCTGCGCCCTCTTCCGCCGCCTCTTTGCCCGCCTCCGCCGACCCTGACCCCCTTCAAAACCGGCCCTCACACGGCCGGTTTTTTGCATCAAACGACCCATTTTACCCCGGGCCCCGGCCATATTCTGAATATTTCCTGAACATTCCACCCATCGGTTTGACAAAGCGGCTCCGACAGGGTAAAATAGTACTGTTATGCGGCACCATAGGGCGGTCTGCGCCCTTTTTGATAGAAACCAAGAGGAGATTGATTGAATGGGACTTCTTGAGAAGGTTTTCGGCAACTACTCACAGAAAGAGATCAAACGGCTTCAGCCCACCGTCAATAAAGTGCTGGCTCTGGATGAAAAATTTTCGGCGATGAGCGATGCCGAGCTCCGGGGCATGACCGATACGCTCCGGGCCCGTCTCGCCGCCGGCGAGACCCTCGAGGATATCCTCCCCGAGGCCTTTGCCACCTGCCGGGAGGCCAGCTGGCGCGTGCTGGAGATGAAGCACTTCCCGGTGCAGATCCTCGGCTCGCTGGTGCTCCACCAGGGCCGGATCGCCGAGATGAAGACCGGCGAGGGCAAGACCCTCGTCGCCACCCTGGCCTGCTATCTCAACGCCCTCGAGGGCAAGGGCGTCCATGTGGTCACCGTCAATGACTACCTGGCCCGCCGCGACTCCGAGTGGATGGGCAAGGTGTACAACTACCTCGGCCTCACCGTCGGCCTGGTGGTCAACGGCCTGGACAGCGCCCAGCGCAAAAAGGCCTACGCCGCCGACATCACCTACGGCACCAACAACGAGTTCGGCTTCGACTACCTCCGGGACAATATGGTCACCACCAAAGCCCGTCAGGTCCAGCGCGGCCACAACTTCGCCATCGTCGACGAGGTGGACTCGATCCTCATCGATGAGGCCCGCACCCCGCTGATCATCTCCGGCCAGGGGGACAAGTCCTCCGAGCTCTACACCCAGGCCGACCGCTTTGCCAAGAGCCTCAAGGTCCACCGTGTTACCGAGATCGATGTCAAGGAGGACGCCGACGCCACCATCGACGGCGACTACATCGTCGATGAAAAGGCCCGTACCGTCACCCTCACCGCTGACGGCATCGCCAAGGCCGAGCGCTACTTCAATGTGGAAAACCTCATGGATCCCCAGAATATGACCCTCCTCCACCACATCAACCAGGCCATCCGTGCCAACGGCCTGATGAAGCGGGATGTGGACTATGTGGTCAAGGACGATCAGATCATCATCGTCGATGAGTTCACCGGCCGCCTGATGATCGGCCGCCGGTACAATGAGGGCCTCCATCAGGCCATCGAGGCCAAGGAGGGCGTCACCGTCGCCAAGGAGTCCAAAACCCTCGCCTCCATCACCTTCCAGAACTACTTCCGTCTCTACAATAAGCTCTCCGGCATGACCGGTACCGCCGCCACCGAGGAGAGCGAGTTCCGGGAGATCTACAACCTCGATGTCATCGAGATCCCCACCAACAAGCCGGTGATCCGTCAGGACCACGAGGACTTTGTCTACACCACCATGCGCGGCAAGTACAATGCCGTCATCGACCAGATCGTCGAATGCCACAAAAAGGGCCAGCCGGTGCTGGTGGGCACCACCTCCATTGAGAAGAGCGAGCTCCTCAGCCGGATGCTCGACCGCAAGGGCATCAGGCACACCGTCCTCAACGCCAAATTCCACGAGCGTGAGGCGGAGATTGTCGCCCAGGCCGGTAAGCTCGGCGCCGTCACCATCGCCACCAATATGGCCGGCCGCGGCACCGACATCATGCTCGGCGGCAACGCCGAATTCATGGCCAAGCACGATATGAAAAAGGCCGGCTATGACGACGACCAGATCTCCCAGGCCACCAGCTACTACGACACCGACGACGAGCAGATCCTCGCCCTGCGGAAAACCTACAACGACCTCCTCCAGAAGCACAAGGAGGCCATCAAGCCCGAGGCCGAACAGGTCCGGGCCGCCGGCGGTCTGTTCATCATCGGCACCGAGCGCCACGAGTCCCGCCGCATCGACAACCAGCTCCGGGGCCGTTCCGGCCGCCAGGGCGACCCCGGCGAGAGCCGCTTCTACCTCTCCCTCGAGGATGACCTGCTCCGCCTCTTCGGCGGCGACCGCATCCAGTCG
>CAJFQR010000092.1 GCA_904419105.1 Candidatus Avimicrobium faecavium | reverse complement strand
CCGTCTTTGAGGGCTGCGGCGCCGACTACACCATCAAAAACCTCGGCGAGCTCCCGGAGCTCCTCGACCGCATCGACCGCGCCCTGTAATCCGCCCGTTCGCGGGCATAAAAAAGGCCCTGCCGCCTGGCAGGGCCTTTTCGCTGTTCGCTCATCCGATGAACCGGTACCCCGGCCGGATGATCCGCCCGGAGAAGAGCACCTCCTCCATGCGGTTGGCACACCAGCCGGGGGTGCGGGCCACCGCGAAGAGCGGCGTGATGAGCTCGTCCGGGAAGCCGAGCATCCGGTAGATCAGCCCGGAGTAGAGGTCCACATTGGCGCACACCGGCTTGCCGCCGGGCCGCCGCTCGGCCAGCACCGCCGGCCCGAGGTGCTCCACCGCCTCCAGCGCCGCGAATTCCCGGCCGAAGCCCTTTTTTGCCGCCAGCGGCGCCGCCATCTGCTTGAGCAGCACCGCCCGGGGATCGGAGATGGTGTACACCGCATGCCCCAGCCCGTAGATCAGCCCGGTGCCGTCCCCGGCCCGGCGCTCCAGCACACGGCCCAGGTAGTCCCGCATCGCCGCCTCGTCGGTGGGGTCGTCCACGGCCGCCAGGATCTCCTGCATCTGCCGGGCCACGCTGCGGTTGGCGCCGCCATGCTTGTGTCCTTTCAGCGCCCCGATGGCCCCGGAGATGGCCGCATAGCTGTCCGCCCCGGAGGAGGAGATCACCCGGCAGGCGAAGGTGGAGCAGTTGGACGAGTGGTCGGCGTGCAGCATCAGGCACAAATCCAGCAGGTCCACCTCCTCCTTGGTCGGCCGTTTCCCCTGGGAGAGGGCCAGGATCGCCGCGGCGGTGCTCAGTCCCGCCGTCTCCGCCAGGAAGGGGGAGGGCAGCATGATCCCCGGCATCGCCGCAATCAGATCAAAGCTCTGCCGCAGCAGGTTCACCGGCGCCAGCGAGTCGGCATTGTCGTCCCGGTCGTGCATTGCCAGCACCGCCCGGGCCATGCGGTTCATACGGTCGGGGGAGGTGCCGGTGTCCAGCCCCTCGGCCAGTGTCCGCCGCCGGGAGATCGTCTCGCAGAACTCCCGGAGCTCCTCGCCGGTGGGCAGCCGCCCCAGCAGCAGCAGCCAGCAGGCCTCCTCAAACAGGGGGCGGGTGCCGGCATGGCTGGCCAGCTCCTCGATGTCGATCCCCCGGTAGAGCAGCCTTCCGGGTATGGCTTCGATGGAGCCGTCCGGCCGCTGTCGCGTGCCCACCACTTGGGATACCCGGGTCACCCCGGCCAGTACGCCGGTGCCGTCGGGGTTGCGCAGGCCGCGCTTGACCCCATCCATCTGCTCCGGCGTCGGCCGGAGAGCGCAGCGGTCCAGGTACTCGTTGGTGAGGGCCTGCATCGCCTCCCGCAGGGGGGTATGGGCAGAGACAGATGCCATCGAAAAACAGCTCCTTTCCATTCGCTTTGGCTTGATAAAATAGATGCTGCTATTGTAGCGGAAAATTGCGCCACTGTCAAGGCGCCGCCGCGGGAAATTTTTGTGTAACATTCCGTAAATAGGCCATACCGGCGCTTTTTCGTTGACAAGCCGGCTTTAAGCCAGTATACTATTTTCAAATGACAGTGCAAGTCTATTACAAAAATCCTGCATTTTCACACGGATTGCGGGACCGCCGGGGACCCGGCGGGGAAAGGGGAAAACTATGAAGGCAGTACTCATTCCCGGAGACGGCATCGGCCGTGAGATCGTGGGCAGCGTCACCCGTCTGTCCGAGGCGCTGGGCACCGGCATCGAGTGGGAGACCTATGAGGCCGGCGCCGAATACGCCGCCGAGACCGGCGCCCTGCTCCAGCCCGGCCTGGAGCAGGCGGTGACCGCCAGCGGCTGGGCGCTCAAGGGCCCCACCGCCACCCCCATCGGCGGGGGCTTCCGCAGCGTCAATGTGATGCTGCGCCAGATGTTCACCACCTATGCCAACCTGCGCCCGGTGCAGTCGGTGCCAGGCGTCGTCACCCGGTACTCAGATGTGGATCTGGTCATCGTCCGGGAGAACACCGAGGACCTCTACAAGGGCATCGAGTATATGGTCACCGACGACATCGCAAACGGCGTCAAGCTCATCACCCGGGAGGCCAGCGAGCGCATCTGCCGCTTCGCCTTTGACTACGCCCGGAAAAACGGCCGCAAAAAGGTCACCTGCATCCACAAGGCCAACATTCAGAAGCTCACCGACGGCCTCTTCCTCCGCTCCTTCCGCAAGGTGGCGGAGGAGTACCCCGAGCTCGAGGCCAATGATGTCATCATCGACGCCTTCTGCATGAAGCTCGTCCAGGATCCGGCCCAGTTCGATGTGCTGGTGGCCCCGAACCTCTACGGCGACATCATCAGCGACCTCTGTGCCGGGCTGGTTGGCGGCCTCGGCTTTGCCCCGTCGGCGAACATCGGCGATACGGTGCGCATCTACGAGGCGGTGCACGGTTCCGCCCCGGACATCGCCGGTCAGAACAAGGCCAACCCGACGGCGCTGCTGCTGGCCTTCGGCATGATGCTCCGGGATCTGGGCATGGCGGACAAGGCCGCCCGTCTGGAGGAGGCCATCTTCGCCGTCCTGCGGGAGGGGAAGACGGTCACCGCCGATGTCGGCGGGCAGGCCTCCACCACCGCATTCACCGAGGCCGTAGCCGCCCGGCTGTGAGCCTTTCCCGGGAAATAGAGAAGGAGGGACCCCCATTGAAACTGCATGAAACCGGCGCCTTCCTGGTGGACGGCCGCCTTTCCGCCGTTGGCCCCCGCCCGAAGGAGGAGGCCCGCCGCGGCACCATCGCCTGGCGCATCCTCCAGGCACACAACGGCTCCGCCGACCCGGAGATGCTCCGCATCAAATTCGACTCCCTTGCCACCCACGACATTACCTATGTGGGCATCCTGCAGACCGCCCGGGCCTCCGGCCTTGAGCGGCTGCCGGTGCCGACGGTGTTCACCAACTGCCACAACACCCTCTGCGCCGTCGGCGGCACCATCAACGAGGACGACCACCAGTTCGCCCTCTCCGCCGCCCACAAATACGGCGGCATCTATGTGCCCCCGGCGGTGGCGGTGATCCACAGCTACAACCGGGAGATGATGGCCGGCTGCGGGAAGATGATCCTCGCCTCCGATTCCCACACCCGCTACGGGGCGCTGGGCACGATGGGCGTCGGCGAAGGCGGCGGCGAGCTCGCCAAGCAGATGATCGGCCGCCCCTATGAGGTCGCCGTCCCGGAGGTGGTGGCGGTCTATCTCACCGGAAAACTCCGCCCCGGCGCCGGCCCTCACGATGTGGCGCTGGCGCTGGTCGGTGCCACCTATGCCTCCGGCTTTGTGAAAAACCGGGTCCTCGAGTTCATCGGCCCCGGTGTCTCCACCCTCTCGATGGACGCCCGCAACGCCATCGACTGTATGACCACCGAGACCACCTGCTGGTCCAGCATCTGGCGCACCGATGAAAAGACCGAGGAGTACCTGGCCATCCACCACCGCCCGGAGGACTATAAGCGCCTCGATCCGGAGGACGGCGCCTGGTACGACCGGGTCATCGAGATCGACCTGTCCGCCATCGAGCCGATGATCGCCCTGCCGATGCACCCGTCCAACGCACTGCCGATCCGGGAGCTGAAGGCCCACCCCGAGCGCCTGCTGGCCGCCGCCGAGGACGCCGCCAACGCCCAGCTCACCGGCGCGACCCTGGACCTGCTGCGCAAGATCGGCCCGGATGGGCAGATCCGGGTGGACCAGGGCATCATCGCCGGCTGTGCCGGCGGCACCTATGAGAGCGTCTGCGCCGCCGCCGCGATCCTTCGGGGCAGGAGCTGCGGCAGCGGGGAGTTCCGCCTGTCGGTCTACCCGGACAGCCTGCCCACCTACCTCGAGCTGGTGAAAAACGGCGCCGTCGCCGATCTGGTAAGCGCCGGGGCCATCTTCCGGGAGAGCTTCTGCGGGCCCTGCTTCGGCGCCGGGGACACCCCCGCCAACGGGGAGCTGTCCATCCGCCACACCACCCGCAACTTCCCGAACCGGGAGGGCTCCAAGCCCGGCGAGGGCCAGATGGCCGGCGTCGCCCTGATGGACGCCCGCTCCATCGCCGCCACCGCGGCAAACGGCGGGATCCTCACCGCCGCCGATGAGGTCCTCACCGAGGATCCGGCTATCCCGCTCTATACCTTCGACACCGGCGTCTACGCCAACCGGGTCTACAACGGCTGGGGCCGCCCCGAGCCGGACTACGAGCTCCGCTTCGGCCCGAACATCAAGGACTGGCCGGAGCAGCCCGCTCTCACCGACGACCTGCTGGTGAAGGTGGTCAGCCACATCACCGACCCGGTGACCACCACCGATGAGCTGATCCCCTCCGGGGAGACCTCTTCCTACCGCTCCAACCCGCTGCGCCTGGCCGAGTTCGCCCTCTCCCGCAAGGATCCGGACTATGTCCCCCGGGCCAAGTCGGTGCACGCGCTGGAGCTCCGCCGCCGGGACGGCGAGCTGGCCCCGGAACTTGCCGCCGTGGCCGAAGTCCTGGCCGCCGCCGGTGTGCCGGCCGATCTGGCCGCCGCCGACATCGGCTCCGCCATCTTCGCCATCAAGCCCGGTGACGGCTCCGCCCGGGAGCAGGCGGCCAGCTGCCAGCGGGTGCTCGGCGGCGCCGCCAACTTCGCCCGGGAGTACGCCACCAAGCGCTACCGCTCCAACTGCATCAACTGGGGCATGCTCCCGCTGCTGCTGCCGGACGGGGAGGAGCTTGCTCTCGGCGACTGGGTGTTCCTGCCCGGTGTCCGGGCGGCGCTGCTCGCCGGTGCCGAGGCCTTCCCGGCCTACGCCGTACACGAGGACGGCTCGGTCGCCGAACTCCACCTCTCCACCGGCCCTCTCACCGAGGAGGAGCGCCAGATCCTCGCCGACGGCTGTCTGATCAACTACTACAGGGCCAGCCGCTGACCTCATAAAAACACAAAAAACGGACAGACCCCCCTGAACTGCACCCCATTTGTTAGACAGTATGTTATACTGAATAACAAGTGGGGTGCTTTACTATGCCAAAAGGAATACCGAACAAGAGATATACTCC
>CAJFQR010000091.1 GCA_904419105.1 Candidatus Avimicrobium faecavium | reverse complement strand
GGTGGCCGACCGGCTGGTTCGGGAGATTGAGGACGCGGCCGACCGGTTTTACGGGCCGGATATGCTGGCGAACGCCGAATATCCCCGCATCGTCAATCGGCGGCACTTTGACCGGCTGGCGGCAATGATCCCTGCCGGTGACCGGATATTGTCCGGTGGGAGGACCGATGCCCGGCGGTACAAGATCGAGCTTACACTGATCGATGCCGACCTCTCCGACCGGTCGCCGCTGATGCAGGAGGAGATCTTCGGGCCATTGCTGCCAGTGGTGCGATATGACGATCTGGACCAGGCACTGGCCTGTATCCGCCGCCGGCCAAAACCGCTGGCCCTCTATCTCTTCACCCGCAGTGCCGGCCGGGTGCAGCAGGTGGAGCGCACCGTCTCCTTTGGCGGCGGCTGCGTCAACGACTGTGTGCTGCACCTCTCCTCCACCCGCCTGCCCTTCGGCGGCGTCGGCGAAAGCGGCATCGGTGCCTATCATGGCCGCACCGGCTTTGAGACCTTTTCCCACAAAAAATCGCTGCTGCTCCGCCCGGCCCGGCTGGACCCGCCGTTCCGCTATCCGCCCTTTGCCGGCAAGCTGCCGCTTTTTCAGCTTTTTCTTCGATAAAGGAGGCCTGTTGATGGAATTTCACGACTGCGTCAGTGCCCGCCGCTCCGTTCGAAATTTTGCCCCGGATCCGGTGGACCGGGAGGTGATCCTCGACTGTCTGAACGCGGCGCGGCTCTCCCCATCCTCCCTCAACTGCCAGCCCTGGCGGTTCCTGGTCATCGATAACCCCATACTGAAAAACAAGGTGGCCGGTGCCATCTGCAACCCACTGCTCAAGATCAATCTGCACGCCCGGCAGGCGCCGGTGCTCATCCTCGTCGTCAGTGACCTGAGCGAGAGCGCCAACCCGCTGGTACGCACCGCCCTGCGGCGCATGGGCATGGTCCCCTATGACATCGGCTCCGCCGTGCAGACCCTGTGCCTGGCGGCCGCGGACCACGGCCTGGGCAGCTGCATCCTGGGCAGCATCCGCAACCGGCAGCAGCTTCGTTCGCTGCTGGATCTCGGCTCCAACCTGGAGATCCATCTGGCGGTAGCGCTGGGCTATCCTGCGTCCGGACAGATCGAAGCGCCCCAGGAACGCCTGCCGCTGGAAGAACTCGTCACCTTCAACCCCGGCAGCGAGGAGGACCGCTGAGCACCGCCGCAAAAAGAAAAGGTCTTTCGCTTTGCTGCGAAAGGCCTTTTTCTCTTATTACAAAGAGTCTCACTCAGCGGCGGAAGAGGAAGTCTCCCCCTCGCCGGTAATGACAACCGGGTTGAGCGGATCGCTTAGATCCACCGTAGTGGTGATCCCGTCCACCCGAATCTCCATCGTAGTCTCGGTGGTGGTGATTTCCTCCAACTTGGAGAGATCCAGCTCGACAGGCGCCTCGGCCACCAGGCCGAGGCTCTGGTCAAAGATACGGACCGTATGCCCCAAAATACCCCCCCCGGTACAATTATCCGGCATAGTCTCCCAAAGTATGGCAATATGGCCATCCGAAAGGCTCATACAGCTGCTCCAGACCGGGACACCGGTATAATCCTGCGTTTCGGCGTACTGGGTCAGGTCCTGAGCCGTAAAGCGGGCGATCTTGCTCTCTGTCTCCTCATTGTAGCTCACACTGGCCACATACACACTGTCCTCGGTGATGCGGGATGCGGGCATGGTATCCCCGAGAAAGGCGGCCATCTGTGGTTTGGTCGCATTGCCGGACAGAGAAATCTCCCCTATGACGGCGTAGCTGTCCAGTGAAAGGCTGGTTGGATCCACATGGATGCTGTCCCCGCACAGATATTGGAACCCGATTGGAGTATCCGCTACCGGAATCGACTCGGTCATATATTCCGTGACACCGCTGATCCCATAGATTGCCTTGTTGGTAACCACTACCAGCGTACCATCCGGTGTCACCGCACTGTTGCGGTAGCTGCCGGACTGGTAATAGCTGTACCGTTCGGTGAACCGGGTCGGGTCCTCCCCATCGATATCGTAGACGGCGATCTTCACCATCTCGGCAAACTCATTGCGGCGGTCTTCCAGGGCCACATCCTGATCCAGGCCCACCTCCTCATACACCGTCTCGGTAAGAGCCAGGTAGCTTTCCGGATAGCTGTGCAGTGTGCCGATGACCACCAGCCGGCCGCCATAAGAGAGGATCGTGTGGTAGGAAATACCCTCCTCCGGCACATCCAGAGCAACTGCAGCCAGCTGCTGCCCGGTATCCGCCTCACTGACCGCAATCTCTCCTCCATTTGCCGTGGCATAGAGGGTGTAGCAACAGTCTCCGGCTGCGGTGTTTCCCTTCTGCCGCTTTACAGCAGCGGGTGCACGAAGCGAATTGCCTGCCGGTGCCGGGACGGCAGCGCCTTCAGCAGCCGAAGCTGCCGGAGTGCCGCTGTCCGGGTCTGTTTTTTCCGAAACGGAAGCATCCTCCTCCGAGCCCAAAGCCTCAGGCACACCGATAGACGGATTCGTTTTTTCCGGAAGAAGTTCTTCCTCAGCCGCCTCATCGACGGCTGCATCCTCCGGGACCGCTCCGTTCAACTCCGCCTCCTCGGCGGACGCGCCATCCTCCGGGTCGGTGCTGCCTCCCGTGGACACATCCGGACTGGCAGAACCCAGCACGGCGCCATCGACCGAATCATCGGAATCGTCCAGCGTCCAGGACCGGTCCACAACCTCCTCTTCCTCTTCATCTCCGGCATAGCTGTCAGCGGAAGGCTCTTTTTTTTGCGGAGCTGCGGCCTCGGATCCTCCGCTGTCCTCCCCTCCGGACTGCGGGGTTTGTTTCTGAGCAGTCCCCTCATCCGCAGCCGGTGCTTCAGTATCGAATGACGGGCCGTCCACTTCCCCTGCAGGAGCTGGAGGCAGCGGAGGCGCTCCCTCCCCTGCCGGAGGCTGGTCCGGCGGCTCATAGACCGGTTTGTTCTCCCGGTCGTAGCGCTCGTTGATCGCATAGAGCACATCGGCATAGGCCGATGCCTCCGAAGAGGATCCCTCCTCGGTTTCATTCCCGCCGCCTGCGCTCGCCTCGCTGCCGGAGGCAACGCCGATATCCGGCGTGCGGGGCATCTGCTTGTAGGCGATGCCGATGCCCACTGCCACAGCCAACATGGCTGCTACGGTAAGATATTTTGTCGGGAACAGTCCAAAAATCAGCCTGCCCTGCCGGCGGGGCTCCGGTTCGGCCGAAGGCTCCTCCGGAGCCGGTTCCTCCTGTTCCACGCCGTCCAACAGCGGCAGGAGTGCTTCGCTTTTGAGGGAGTCAGGCATCGGCGGATCCGCTTCGCCAAGCTCCTGCTCCACCATGCGGAGCAGCCCTTCCAGCTCGTTGATCTCATCACTAGTCAGGTCCAAATCTGACCAGTCCTCTTTTCTATCCATCTGCATGCCTCTCACCTCCTCTACTGTTCCAGTTTTTTTCGCAACTTGATCAGGGTGCGGTAGAGCTTGGAGCTCACCGTCCCGTGGGGCATCCCCATAATTTCTCCGATCTCCCGGGTGGTGTACCCCTGTACCGCCGAGAGGATCACCACCGCCCGTTCATCTGGAGCGAGCTCGTCCAGCGCCTGGCGCAAGGTCACCCGATCGCTGCAATCCGCCGTCTCCGGCGAGACATCGTCCGCCGTCTCCACAAAATCCTCGAGACTGATCTGCTGTTTGGCAGCCACCAGCCCGGTGATCTTCCGCTTGCAGCGGATGGAGAGGATGCGCATGATCCATGCCTTGAATTTGGTGTCATCCCGCAGGTTTTTCAGGCCCTTGTACGCTTCCAGAAAGGTCTCGCTCACTGCATCCTCAGCCTCCGGCTGGCTGCCGAGGGTGTAGAGCGCCACCTTGTAGAGATCCTTCGCGACCAGGTCGTAGAGCTGGGCAAAGCTCTGCTTGTCTCCCAGTTTTGCCCGGGCGACCAGCTCAGGATTGATGTCCAATCGATTCACCACCGTTCCCGATCCCGGTCACTTATATAGTGGCGGGATTCCGTGATTTTATTGCAACTGTGAATAAACTGTGATGTAAATATGTTGTAAAAAAGTTGGCTGCTGGAAAAAACGTATAGTCGTTTATAGTATAACGCATTCTTTCGATTTACACAAGTCCACCGCCGGATTTGCTTTTCCACTCAAAAGACGATATACTATCCCTATCACTGATTAGGAGGCGATTTTCTTGACCTTGCCCGAGCCCTTTCTCACGCGTATGGAGCGGCTGCTCGGCGCGGAGTATCCGGCCTTTCTCGCAAGCTATGACGAACCCGCCGCCCGCGGCCTGCGCCTGAATCTGCTGCGGGTCCCTGTCGATGCGGCGCTGCCCTTTCCCACCGAGCCGGTGGCCTGGTGCCCCAGCGGCCGCCGTTACAGCGGCGACCTGCGCCCTGGGCTGCACCCCTGGCACGACGCCGGCGTCTACTACATCCAGGAGCCCAGCGCCATGGTTGTGGCAGAGGCCGCCGCTCCCCGCCCCGGGGACTGGGTGCTGGACCTCTGCGCCGCCCCAGGCGGGAAGTCCTCCCACCTGGCATCGCTGATGGGAGGGCAGGGTCTGCTGGTGGCCAATGAGATCCACCCCCAGCGGGCCAAGATCCTCTCCCGCAACATCGAGCGCATGGGCATCGCCAACGCCCTCGTCACCTGTGAGAGCCCCGCCCGGCTCACCGCACGGTTCCCCGCCGCCTTCGACCGGATCATCGTCGACGCCCCCTGCTCCGGTGAGGGGATGTTCCGCAAGGACGAGGCGGCCATCGCCGAGTGGAGTGAGGGGAATGTGGCTCTCTGTGCCGCCCGCCAGGACGAGATCCTGGACGAGGCGGTCAAGATGCTGGCCCCGGGCGGCCGGATCGTCTACTCCACCTGCACCTTCGCCCCGGAGGAGGACGAGGGGACCGTCTCCCGGTTCCTCGCCCGCCACCCCGAATTCGAAGTGGAACCTCTCCCCCTCTGGCCGGGCACCGACCCGGGCCGGACCGACTGGTATTCTCCGGCGGTCCCGGGCATCGAGGGCAGCCGGCGGCTGTTCCCCCATCATCTGAACGGAGAAGGCCACTTTGTGGTCCGGTTGGCC
>CAJFQR010000090.1 GCA_904419105.1 Candidatus Avimicrobium faecavium | reverse complement strand
GCATACCGCCTTTTCTTGTTATCCAGCCCTCCGGCTGTATCGGTTGAGCAAAAGTCAGCGTGGGATTGATGTGGTATCTTTATCTAAGTGAACCCCCGCCCTCCCATTTGGAGACGGTCTGCCGCACCACATGGAGACGGTCCGCCAGCTCCTGCTGGGAGAACCCCTTCTCCCGGCGGGCGGCCCGGATCCTCGCCCCAAGCTCTGCTTCCCGCATCGCTTACACCTCCTATATGATCTCTCTTCCTATTGTAGGGGAAAGGCCCCGCCGGGGCAAGCAACGGAAAGCGGCATTCCGTTGCGGGACGATTTTTTCCCACAGGGAGGACGGGAGATGTGGAAAACTCTGCGCAAAAAAGGCAGCCGGCGGGCTGCCTTTTTCCGTTCTTTTTCTCCTGGGGAAGCGGGTCAGTTCAGCTCAAAGGTGACGATGACCTCCGCCGTCACCGAATCCCGGCCGAGCAGCAGGTTCTCGCTGTCGGTCAGGGTGCCGTCCTCCTCCGCGCGGACGGTGACGGCGCCGCTGGTCTCCTCCTGGACCGACAGCACCTTGCCCAGCGTGCGGCCCTCAGCGGCGGCCATCTTCTCGGCGGACTGGCGGGCGCTCTCCACCGCCGCATCCAGTGCCTGGCCATAGGCCTCCTCCCCGCTGCTGACGCCAAAGCGCACATTGTTCAGCTCGTTGGTGCCGGCGGCGATGGCCGCGTCCAACACCTGGCCGATGCTGTCCACCGAGCGGACGGTGACGGTCAGCCGGGTGGACATCTCATAGCCGGTGGTGGTGTAGCTCTCCCCGAGGTTCATACTCGAGGTCTGGATATCCTTCTCCTCGACACCGAGGGCCTTCACCGCATCGACGGTGGCGTTCACCGCCGTGGCGTTGGCGCTGCGGGCTGCCTCCGGGGTGGCGCCGGTGCTCTCGACGCCGAGGTTGATCACCGCCAGATCCGGCTCCAGCAACACCTCGCCGCTGCCGGCCACGGTGACGGTATCCGGCTGCTGGGCGCTGCCAGTCTGGGAACAGCCGGCCATGGCCAGCAGCAGCGTCCCCGTCAGGACCAGGGCGGCCAGTTGTTTCAGTCGTCTCATCGCAAAATTGCCTCCTCTCAGGTCAGTTCAAAGATCACCTGCACCTCGGCAGTGATCGATTCGGTGCCAAGCTGTATAACGGTTTCGGCGGCATCGCTCATGCCCCCGCCGCCGGTGTCCGGGTTTGTGCGCTCCTCATAGAGGGTGACGCCGTTTGGATCCCGAATAGCCAGCACCCGGCCCACCTGCCGGCCGCTGGCGGCTGCCAGCCGCTCGGCGCTGGTGCGTGCGTTCTGCACCGCCCGGCCCAGGGCTTCGCCGTAGAGGGCGGCCTCATCGCTGACCGCATACTGCAGGCTGTAGCCCACATCGGCGCCGGCGGCAATGGCGGTATCGATGTAGCTGCCGGCATTCTCCGCGTCGCGGATGGTCACCTCCAGCACCGCCCGGAAGCGGTAGCCATCGGGGTAGCCGTTGTCGTTGTAGTTCTGCCCGAGGTAGAGGTCGGTGCCGCCGCTCAGATCCTCCTCAGCAATTCCGGCGTCCAGCAGGGCCTGCCGCACCGCCGCAAAGCGCTCCCAGCCGGTCTGCCAGATGGCGGACGGGGTGGCCCCCTCCTCCTGGATCCCGAGGGTGAGCCGGACCACATCAGGGGTGGTCTCCACCGTGGCGGAGCCGTTGGCGGTCAGAGTGTCCGCCTGCGGGGCGGCCTCCCCCTGGAGAGAAAAGCCGGTGAGGGTGATCAGCGCCGCCGCCGTGAGCAGCGCCACCCATCGTTTGCCCATCATCACAGTCTCCTTTCCTGTCTGATACAAAAGCTCAAGCGGGGGCTCTGCCCCCTTTGTCTATTTAGTGCCGGAAAGCGGGAAATTTGCTCCCGGCCTCCAGCGGACGGCTGGGAAAAAATCAGACAAACTTTTCCCTGATTTTTCGGCACACCCGCACAAAGACCGCGGCGGCAAACAAAAAGGCGGCCCTGTGGGGCCGCCGGATCGCCGGAAAAAGAAAGAGAGCGAAAGCCTCCAAAACAGGATACGGATGGCCTTCGCTCTCTTCCCGGAAAAACAGGTCAAAAAACAAAAGACACCCATAGCGTAGGCGGTTAAGGCCGCCACATAGAGACTTTTGCCCCAGATCGGCAAAATTATATGGATATCACGGCGTGCAGGGTCACGCCGGCAGGTTTTTGCAACTCCTATCGTAGCACAGCCGCCGGCATTTTGCAAGGGTGCAGGCGAAAAAATTTTTCCGAGAAGGCCATCCTTCAGGATCTTTCCGAAAAAAAGGGGTTGACAGGAATATCGTTGCTGGTTATACTGTACATAGAGAGTATACACAGCATAACGCAAGGAGGACGCCATGACCATCTTCATCGACACGGGCTCCCAGACGCCGCTCTACGAGCAGATCGCCGGGCAGCTGCGCCGGCAGATCCTGGACGGGACGCTGCCGGAAGGCACCGTCCTGCCGGGGATCCGGGCGCTGGCGGCACAGGTGAAGGTGAGCATCATCACCACCCGCCGGGCCTACGAAGAACTGGAGCGGGAGGGGCTGATCATCACCCGGCAGGGCCAGCCGAGCACCGTATCCATCCGGGACCCGGCGGCTCTGCGGGAGAAGGAGGAGGCGGCGCTCGAGGCGCTGCTGAGCCGGGCGGCGCTGGCCGCCCACACACTGGGGCTGAGCCGGGAGGAGTACCTGGCCCGTGCGGCGGCCCGCTATGACCACAACCAGAAGGAGGACAGCCGATGAACGCTGTATCGATCCGCGATCTGAGAAAAGAATACGGGGACTTTGGGGTGCGGGTGCCGGAACTGGACCTGCCCAAGGGATATGTCACCGGGCTGGTGGGGCGCAACGGCTCGGGTAAGACCACGCTGCTGCGGGCGGTGCTGGGGCTGATCCCCCTCTCCGCCGGCCGGGTGACCGTACTGGGCGGCGATCTGGCCGCCGACCCGGAGCTGCGGGCGCAGGTGGGCTTTGTCAGTGAGACGCCCTACTACCTGCCGTCGCTGACGGTGAGCCAGGTGCGGGATGCCGTCGCCCCGTTCTACCCCCGCTGGGACGAGGAACTCTACCGGCGGCTGCGGGAGGAGCTGGAGCTGCCGGACCGCCGGGTCAAGGAGCTCTCCAAGGGCCAGGGCAAGATCCTGTCCTTTATTATGGCATACGCCACCCGGCCCCGGCTGCTGATCCTGGACGAGCCCACCGCCAACCTGGACCCGGCGGTGCGCCATGCGCTGATGGGCTGCCTGCGCCGGTACATGGAGGACGGGGAGAACACGCTGCTCTTTTCCACACACATCACCGAGGATCTGGAGGGCCTGTGCGACTATCTGGTCGGGCTGGACCGGGGCCGGATAAGCTTTTCCGGGGAAAAGGACGCGGTGCTGGAGCGCTACGCCATCGTCCAGGGGCCGGCCGACCTGCTCACCCCCGAGACCGCCGGGGTATTTCTCGGGGTGGAGAGAAGCGCCGTCGGCTTCACCGGGCTCACCGCCGACCCGGCGGAGGCCAGGGCCCTCTTCGGTGAGGAGGCCCGGCTGCGGCGGCCGACCATCGAAGAGCTCATCATCTATCAGGGAGGGGATCTGTAATGAAAAACATCTCCGCGCTGCTGCTGCGCCGGGAGTGGACACGATATCACAGCTTTGGCGGAAGCTGGCTGTTCATCTGGGGGATCTATCTGGTGATCTTCCTGCTCACCGGGCAGAGCGGAAGCTTCTTTCTGGTCTTCCTGCCAATGATCATGAGCTATGGAGCGCTGGTCACCGCCAGTCAGGCCGGAGAGGCGGTGCTGGCCGGTACCGAGGACTTCCTGCTGCCGGTGCCGCTGCGCCGGGTGATCTGGGCCCGCTACCAGCTGGTGTTCCTGATCGGGCTGGCGTCCAGTCTCCTCTGCATCATCATGCTCTTTCTCGGGCGGCTGCTGCACCCATCGGACAGCTTCTACTCACCGGTGTTTCTCTTCGGTATGGGGATGCTCACCGCCGGAGCCAGCGCCGTCTTCGTCGGGCCGATCATCTTCCGCTGGGAGTTCGGCCGCAGCCGGGTGCTCAACACGCTGATTATCGGCCTCGGGGCCGCCGTCGGCGCCGGCAGCTCGGCGCTGGTGATCATTGCCTCGAATGGCGGCGGCCTGGGGATGCTGGATCTGGTGCCGCTGCTGGGCGCGGTGCTGCTCTGGGCGCTGGCCCCGGCCAGCTGTGCCCTGGCGGAGAAAAACTACCGCAAAGGCGGCGTCACCCATGAGAAAAAGCCCATCATCCTCCCCTAAACCACCCCCAAATGGTCCCCCGGTGCGCCGGGGGGCCTTTTTGCATGAAAAAACGCCGCCGGCTGGGTACTGCCGGGGCGCCTTTTCATCGGGTAAGATGGGTTTGGGAGGATTTCTGTCTGGGTTCGGGCGGTGGGTAGGGCCGCCCTCCTTCGTGTCATGACTTAATTATACCAGAAGAGTATAATTCGTCAACCCCTTCCGCCGCTCTTCTCCCTTTGACCCAAAACCGGCGAGGAATATCCACTGTTTTAGTGTATATTGCCTGCCCGGGCAGAAACCCACGCCGGAGGGGACCGGTGTGGGTGCGGGTATGGAGACAGGTTTATCCTACCGGCGCGGCCTCGGTCTCGCCGCCGGCGCCCAGCGTGGCGCTCATCAGCAGCTGCTCGAACATGGCATGGGAGTAGGGAGTGTCGATCGGGAGGGTGATGCCCAGGTTTTCGATGACGATCTCCTGGGAACCGTCGGTGCAGAAGTAGACATCAAGGGCGGAGGGGTCCGCCGGGGAGAAGTTCTCCTGCAGCGTCTTCTGCACGCTGTCAAAGATTGTGTAGCAGAGCTGCTCGGTGGAATACATGTGGAACTCGTCCTTCTGCTCCTCCGGCGGGCCGGTGAAGATGGCGCTCTCCGGCGCGAAGGAGACGGTCATGCCGCCGGGGCCGCTGGTCACCGGGTCATCGGTGCTGAGGGTCAGGTCCCAGTCGGTGAGGTCGGCCATAGCGGCGATCAGGCTCTCGGGGGTCAGCTCCCCGGAGCCGACGAAGGGATAGGCAGTAAAGCTTTCGCTGCCGTCACTGTTGACGCTGCCGATGTAGAGGGTGGGCATGGCGTCCGGCTCCTCGGCGGCAGA